>JAHJDE010000185.1 GCA_018812525.1 Gammaproteobacteria bacterium | reverse complement strand
TCAGGCCATATTTGGCCGAACCTCAATCGCAAAATCCTCGACGTAGCGCTGCTACGCCTGCGGTTTTGCTCAATCGGTTCGACCAAATCTGACCTAAATCCGAGCGCAATATTGTTCAAGTTATTTTTGCTCGACGCCTTATAAGATGCCTTTCGCCTCCCGTATATCGGCCATCTTGACCGCCGAGGGGGTGGATCTACAGGGGTTGACGGATAGGCTGGCATCCTATCTGGAGCGTAGGGGGATCGGCCGGGGGGCGGTTCTGGCTGTCGACACCCCTTCCTCGACGCTGACGGCGCTTCTGTTGCCAGCCTGTTTCCGGCAGGGCGTCACCCTGTTCCCACTCGATCCCGCCATGCCGCAGTCGCGTCGAATCGGCCTGTTGCAACAGGCCGGGGTCGATTTTCTCATCTCCTACCGAGGGCCAGTTCCAGATCGGGGATTCGACCCGGCCCTGTTGAGCCTCCGCGCGCTGGAACCTCCACCGGGGGTGCAAGCAAGGCATTTGAATGCGGCCTTGATCGTTGCCACCAGCGGTTCCGCAGGTGAGCCGAAGGGGGTCATGCTCAGTGCCGAGGCAATGCGGTCAAGCGCTTTGGCGGCCAATGCCCTGCTGGGATTCCGGAAAGGGGACTGTTGGCTGGATTGCCTCCCCCTCTGCCATATCGGGGGCCTGGCGATCCCTTGCCGTGCCGCCCTTGCCGGGGCTTCGCTCATTCTGTATGAGGGTTTCGATGCCATGCGGCTGTGGCGTGATCTCCATGCCTTCCCCGTCACCCACCTTTCCCTGGTACCGGCCATGCTGTCACGCCTGCTCGATGTCGCTGTCGGCCCTCCACCGGCACGGCTCCGGGTAATCCTGATCGGAGGCGATGCCCTGAATGAGGGGCTGGCCGCCCGAGCCCTGGAGGCGGGCTGGCCGCTCTGGGTCAGCTACGGAATGAGCGAAACGGCCGCGCTGGTGGCGGCGAGCCGGGTTGAGGCGAGTTGTTTGTCACCTCCCTTGGATTTTGTCGAGGGAGTCGAGTGCCGAGTGGTCGAGGATGCCGGGCGCTGTACCCAGGATATCGGCCGCATACGGCTACGGGGCAATGGCCTGATGTCGGGCTACGTCCACCCCGAAGGCCGACCGGGCGAGGGGCTGGATGGGGAGGGCTGGTTCCAGACCGGCGACCTCGGCCGCAAGGATGGGCAGGGAAGGTTGGTGGTGACGGGCCGTGCTGACGGAATATTGATCAGCGGGGGGAAGAAGGTGGCGCCGGGGGAGGTTGAGCGCCAATTGCTCGGTTGCCCCGGCATCCTGAACGCCGCCCTGATCGGCCTCGCGGACCCCCTGTGGGGACAGAGGCTCTGTGCCTGCTACGAAGGGTCGCTTCCTCCCTCAGCGGTCGATGCCTGGTGCCGGGAAAATCTTCAGGGGGCGATGCGGCCAAGGCAATTCGTCCGGTTGGATCGCCTGCCCTGGCTCTCCAGTGGCAAGATCGACCGGCAGGGCCTGATGCGGCATGTCATGGCGCTGGCTCAGGAGGGGTGATTCCCCGCCAACTCTTCCAACCGTTCGACCTTTTCCAGCCGGAACAACCTGCCACTGACCCTGATCAGCCCTTCTTTCTGGAAACTGGAAAGGCCCCGCGTCACTGTCTCGCGCGACAGGCCAAGGTAGCTGGCAATGTCCGTGCGCGTCATGTGCAGCTTGAATTCGCTATCCGGCATGCCGCGTGCCCGGTGTCGGGAGGCGAGACTGAGGAAGAAGGCGGCGAGGCGTTGCTCGCCGTTCTGGCGAATCAGGGCGCTGTGCAGGTTGTGACGGAAGGCGATCTCCTGTCCCAGTATCCGGATGATGCCGCGCTGGAAGGTTTCGAGGGATCGTCCGGGCTGATCCAGCCGCGCCATGCGCAGGACGCAAACGCTGCTCGGTTCAAGTGCGCGGGCCGTGCCTTGGTAACAATCCTGGGCCATGCCGTCGGCCCCGATCAGGTCGCCAGCGAAATGGAAGCCAACCACCTGGTCGGTGTCCTTCCCTCTTTTGAGGACAGACATGAAGGAGCCTGACTTTACCGCAAAGAGGGAGTGGAAGGGATCGCCGTCGCGGAACAGGGTCTCGCCCTTTGCCACCCGCTGCCGGCGAAAGAGGGTCCCCTTGGCCAGTACGGCGGTCTCGGCGCCGTAGTCGAGGAGCTCGCAGATAGGGTCCAGGTCGCAGAGATTGCATTCGACCTCGCTCTCGTTCTCTCTGGAGGGAGCCAATGCGCAGCCGGCACGGGATATTTTCGGGCTCAGCCGGAGGGGTGGGTTGTTCATCATGTTCGGGTCCGCCAAAAATCACATCCAAGCGCGCGAAGTTACGCATGAGCTTAGGGCGAATCCTACCGATTAAACGGGCTTGGAGAATTGATGTAATCCGGGATTGCCATGGAAAAGACCGGGTTTTAGGAGCCGATTCCGTTTGTTCAATGGGGTGTGGGTTGCGCCCCTGGGCTCCCCTGGAAGCCATGCCAACGGGTCTTCAGGCTGTACCAGGCCTGCCCCATGAATTCATGCAGGAAGGAGCGGGACCTGGTGAGGGCGCCCGAGCCAGGGAACCATTGCAGATAACGGGGTTGTATCTCCATGCCGGCGGAAAAATGGGTCGGTGCGGGGATGACATCGACCCCGGCGCGTTTGAATTCCATGGCAGCGCGTTGCATGTGGTTGGCATGGGTCACCAGGAAGATCCTGCGGATTCCCTCCCGTTGCAGCAACTGGGCGGTGAATTGGGCGTTCTCCCGGGTGTTACGGCTCTTGTCCTCGGTCAGGACCGGGCCTGTCCTGAATTCATTTTCCAGAACCTGCTTGATCAATGCCGCCTCCGGGATCTTCTCCTCTTCAAAGACGCTGCCGCTGGTGGCAATGAGCCTTAGGCCGGTCTTGCGGTGCAGATGTGCAGCATAGCGGGCGCGGGTCAAGCTGGCCTCGCTGACCGTGTCGCCGCCATATTCCGGTGCCGAGGGGTGGCGCCCGCCGCCCAGGACGACGATGGCCTCCGCCTTGGCGCTGGAGATTTGCACCTCTGTCAGGGCGGGGTAGGTCTCCAGCAGGCCAATGAGATGGCTGCTCACATAGGGGGTGCTGAAGAGGTAGAGGGTGACCAGGGTCAGGATGACGAAGGAGAGGCGCCGCAAGAGAAAGGCCAGGAGCAGCAGAAGGACGAAGAGACCGGGCGGTAACAACAGCGACTTGGCAAGGGCGTAGAGGAAGCCGGTCATGGCACGTCCTTCGATAACGCACCCCTCGCCTGGAGATCGGCGTGATAGGAGGATCGCACCATGGGGCCGCTGGCGACGCCGGTGAATCCGAGCGATCTGGCCAGTTCGCCCAGCTCGTCGAACTCCGCGGGGCTAAGGAAACGCTCCAGGGGCAGGTGGTCCCTGGAGGGTTGCAGGTACTGGCCCAGGGTCAGCATGTTGCAGCCCTGGGTACGTAGATCCCGGAGTACGTCCTCGATCTCAGCGGCAGTCTCTCCAAGGCCGAGCATCAGGCCGGACTTGGTGACTGCCTGGGGGTGACGTTCCTTGAAGAGTCTCAGCAGCTTGAGGGAGCCGGCATAATCGGCGCCGGGACGGCACTTCCGGTAGAGACGGGGCACGGTCTCCAGGTTGTGGTTGAAGACATGGGGCATGGCGTCATCGAAGCAATCGAGTGCCTGCTCCAGGCGCCCGCGAAAGTCGGGGGTCAGGATCTCGATACGGGTGGCGGGGCGGTTCGTGCGAATGGCGCGGATACTGGCCGCGTAGTGGCCTGCCCCGCCATCGCGGAGGTCGTCCCGATCGACCGAGGTGATGACCGCATAGCGCAGCCCCATCGCGGCGACGGCCTCAGCCAGCAGCCGGGGTTCATCGGGATCGAGGGGATTCGGTTTTCCATGGGCTACGTCGCAGAAGGGACAACGGCGGGTGCAGATGTCGCCCATGATCATGAAAGTGGCGGTGCCATGGCTGAAGCATTCACCCAGATTGGGACACTGGGCCTCCTCGCAGACGGAACTGAGGCCATGCTCGCGCAGTATTCTCTTGATGTGCCGCACCCCCTCCCCCGAAGGGGCCTTGGCCCTTATCCACTTGGGCTTGCGCGGCATCTCCCGCGTCGGCGCGACCTTTACCGGGATGCGTGCCAGCTTGTCCGCCCCGCGCTGATGGGATTCGGGGGCGGAGCGGGATGGGGCATCGTAATTGCCGGGCGGGGATGGAGACATGGGCATGGGTCCTTAAAGGGGCAGGCTGTCTTCAGCGTCTTGGGCAGTGTAGCCCAGCCGGGCGCAGAGATGGGCCGACAGTTCTTCCTGGATTCTGTTCAGGGGTGCTGGGCAGCCGAGTTGTCGCATGCTGGTGACGGACAGCCCCGGGTAGCCGCAGGGGTTGATGCGGGAGAAGGGCTCCAGGTCCAGATCCACATTGAGGCTCAGACCGTGGTAGCAGCAGCCTCTGCGGACCCGCAATCCCAGGGCGGCAATCTTGGCCCCACCCGCGTAGACACCGGGGGCCTCGCGGCGTGACTTGGCTTCTATGCCATGGTCGGCCAGCAGGTCGATGACGGACTCCTCCATCTGCTGCACCAGCACACGCACCCCGAGACCTGCCTCCTTCAGGTCGAACAGCATATAGGCCACCAGTTGGCCGGGGCCATGGTAGGTGACTTGGCCGCCCCGGTCGATATGCAACAGGGAGATGTCGCCGGGGGAGAGGAGGTGTTCCTCTCTGCCCGCCAGGCCCAGGGTGAATATGGGCGGATGCTGGAGCAGCCAGAGTTCGCTGGGGGTCCCTTCGCCGCGGGTTTCGGTGAAGTGTCGCATGGCATCCCACACCGGCCGGTAGGGTTGCAGTCCCAGGCGGCGAATCAGCAGGGGGCGGATCACAGGGCCATCAGGACCCTGTGATGAGCGCTCAGGTCCCGGTAGATGGCGTCCATCTGGACGCGGCTCTCGGCCTGCACCCGCACCGAGACGGAGAGGTATTTGCCGCCGCTGCTGGGACGGCTGGTCACGGCGTTCTCGCCCAGGTTCGGCGCATGGACTCGCACCAATTGCACCACCAGCAGCTCGAACCCCTCCTCGGCTAGCCCCATGGCCTTGACCATGATCTCGCAGGGGAAACTCAGTATCTCCATCTCCTGCTGTTCTTGCCCGGTCCGCATGTTCATCTCTCAAGAAACAGGGTAACTATTCAGGTCGACCGGCTTTTTGGGCGATCTGAATAGTTACGAAACACGCAGGGACGCCCCAAGTGTTTCTTGCCCCTTGAGGGGACAAAAACGAAGCGAAGCGAAGTTTTTGGGGGTGGTCTGCTCAATAGTCGGCCCCCGTGCGGAGGCGCTCCTTGCAGGCCTGGTAGAGCTGGATCATGCGGCGCCATAGGGGGCCGGGGGTACCGTCGCTAACTGCGCGGCCGTTCAGGGTCGTGACGGCCATGACCTCACGGGTCGAGCTGGTCAGCCAGATCTCGTCGGCGCTCTCCAGATCGGGCAGGCCAATGAGCGCCTCCGCACAGGGGAGGTTTGCGCTAGCGGCCAGTTCCAGTACCAGATCGCGGGTAATGCCCGGCAACAGATGGTGGCTCTTCGGTGGGGTAAGGATCAGGCCGTCCTTGACGATGAAGAGATTACTGACAGTGCCCTCGGTGGCCTGGCCATCGCGGATCAGGATGGCCTCGTCGCACCCTTCATCGGTTGCCTGTTGCCGCAGGAGCACATTGGCCAAAAGGGTGATGCTCTTGATATGGCAGAGCTGCCAGCGCACATCGTCGAGGGTGACAACGGCAATCCCCTTTTGCAGCTTCTCGGTATTGGGTGAGGGGATGGGGGAGGCCATGGCGAAGACGGTCGGCGTTACAGCCACCGGAAAGGCATGGTCCCTATTGCCGGCGGCTCCCCGTGTAATTTGCAGATATAGGGATTGATCAGCCTCCCTGCCATCCAGTAACCCTGCCGCTATCCGCTCCCATTCGTCGTGGCCGAATGGGGGTTCCAGGCGAATCCCCCGCAGGCTGTCGCCAAGCCGGTCCAGGTGCTGCCGGAGGCGGAAGGGGTGGCCGCCATAGACGGGAATCACCTCGTAGACACCGTCACCGAACAGAAATCCACGATCGAGGACCGAGATCCGTGCCTGGCTGAGGGGGAGGAAGTCCCCGTTGAGATAGACCAGAGGTTCGTGCATCCCGCTATTTCTTGAACCAGAGTATCAGGCCGTCGGCCATGCGGGTGAAGATGCCTCCTTCCTTGACATCCTCCAGGGCGATGAGGGGCGCGGTCTTTACCAGCTTGCCGTCGATCATGACTTCGATTTCGCCGACAGCAGTCCCCTTGGTGATGGGGGCCTCGATGTGGTCTGCCAACTTGAGGACGGTTTCCAGCTTCTTCTTCTGGCGGCGGGGAAGGGTGACGAGCAGGTCCTTGGCCACGCCTGCGTCGACGGTGGCCTTTTCACCCTTCCAGAGGGTGGCCTTCCCTGCGGGCTGGTTGGCCGCCAGGACCTTGCTGTTCTCGAAGAAATTGAAGCCGTAGTTGAGCAGGGCCTGGCTCTCGGACTCGCGCTGCTTGATGCTCTTGGCCCCGAGCAGAACGGAGACCAGGCGGGTATCCTCCCGTTTGGAGGAGGCCACCAGACAGTAGCCGGCCGCCTCGGTGTGCCCGGTCTTTACCCCGTCGACGCTCGGGTCTTTCCACAGCAGATTGTTGCGGTTGGGCTGGGTGATGCCGTGATAGGTGAACTCCTTGATGGCGAACCAGGCATAGTATTCCGGAAACTCACGGATCATCGCCGCCGTGAGCTTGGCCAGGTCGCGCGCGGTGGTGAGGTGGTTCGGCTCTGGCAGTCCCTCGGGATTGAGGAAGTTGGAGTTGGTCATGCCGAGCCGTTTGGCATGCTCGTTCATGAGCCGGGCGAAGGTGCCCATATTGCCGCCGATGTGCTCGGCCAGGGCGAGGGAGGCGTCGTTGCCCGATTGGATGACCATCCCCATGATCAGATCCTCGATGCTCACCTGCTTGCCGACCTCGACGAACATCTTCGAGCCGCCGGTCCGCCAGGCGGCTTCACTGATCGTGGCCAGGTCCTGGAGCTTGATGTTTCCCTCCTTGAGTTCGTGAAAGACCACATAGGCCGTCATGATCTTGGTCAGGCTGGCCGGTTCCAGGGGTTTGTCGGCGTTTTTCTCGGCCAGGACATCGCCGCCCTGTACGTCGATCAGGATATACCCCTCGGCCTTGACATCGGGCGGAGGGATGCTGAACGCGGCCGTAGCCTGGGAGATCGCGAGGGCGAGGAGGCTGGCGAATAGTCTTGTTAAGGTTTTCGAGCTCATAATCCGGTTCTCTATCGCTTGAAGGCATGAAGATAGCTCGGAGAGCGATGATGCCTGATCTGGTGTGACCCTATTCTACAGCGGCGGTCGAGAGTATCCACCCTTGAATGTCGGGCCGGTCCCCAGCGCCGGCTAATCGATAACGATATAAGTACCCATACCAAGGGCCGCGATGCGCACCGCCAATCTGTCGGTCATCTCGACATCTTGCAACGGACCCACCTGCACGCGGAACAGGGCCTGGCCGTTTTGCACGGATTGGGCAATGCGAACCGGCTGTTGCAGGCTGCTGGCCAGCCGGTCCTTCAGGAGGGAGGCGTTGTCCTGATTGCCGAAGGCGCCCACCTGGATATAGATATCGCCCTTGGCAGGGTCCAGGGGCGCGACCGGTCGTGGCGCCTCCTTGGCAGGAAGGGCCCGCACCTCCACCAGGCCCGTGCCCTTGCCCAGGATGTCCAGTTCCCTGGCTGCGGCGTAGGAGAGGTCGATGAGCCGGTTCTTTTTGAAGGGCCCCCGGTCGTTGATGCGCACAACGGTGGTGCGGCCATTTTCCAGATTGGTGACCTGGGCGTAGCAGGGAATCGGCAGCCGCGTATGGGCGGCCGTCATCAAGTGCATGTCGTAGACCTCGCCGCTGCTGGTGTTGCGGCCATTGAACTCGCCTCCGTACCAGGAGGCGATGCCGCGTTCGACGTAGTCCTTGGTGGAGGTCATGGTGTAGTAACGCTGTCCAAACACCTCATAGACAGGGGGATTGCCCCTGGAACCCTTGCCGCTGCTGCGGGGTTTGTCGCTATCGCTGGAGCCGAAAGGGTTGAGAAAGCCGAGGCAGCCGCTCAGGAGACTAGACAAGGCCAGGAGCAGCCCCGCTCTGGCGAGGTTCCCGAGGCCGGTGTTCGAGGGGATGTTAGTGGGTGGCAACGGATCCTTCCTCCCTGGCCTGTAGACGGGCCTCGATTTCACGGCTCAGTTGATAAACGGCCATGGCGTAGAGCGGGCTACGATTATAGCGGGTGATCACATAGAAATTATGCATGCCGGCCCAGTATTCGAACGTCCCCTGAGCGGCCTCAAAGGGCATGAGATAGGCCATGGACGCGCTACCGGCCGGCGATTTCAATCGAATCCCGGCCCCGGTGAGATCCGCAATGGCATGATTGGGGAGATCTTCGGGTTCGAACACCTCTTTCAGGAGACGATCGCGGTCGCTGAAGAAAAATCTTCCATGTTTGTTTTTATCGACCTGCAGGGTCTCAATGGCGACAGGCTCCCCGGTCCGCCAACCATGGACGGCGAAATAGTTGGCAACGCTGGCGATAATGTCGCCCTTGTTCTTCCAGAGGTCGATATGGCCATCGCCATCGCCATCGACGGCATAGTTGCGGTAGCTGCTGGAAATGAACTGCGAGGCCCCCATCGCGCCGGCGTACGAACCGGCAACGGTGGCTGGATCGAAAGCGGATTCGTTGGTCAGCAGGAGAAACTGCTTCAGTTCCTCACGAAAGAAGGGCGCCCGTTGCGGGTAACCGAAGGCCAGGGTGTAGAGGGCATCCAACACCCTGGTATTGCCGGCCCGCTCGCCGTAATAGGTCTCCACCCCCAAGATGGCGACGATGATCGCCGGGGGAACGCCATAGGTCTCCTCGGCCTCATGCAGCAGCGCGCTGTTGCTCCGCCAGAATTCCACGCCCTTGCCGATGCGGGAATCGTTGAGAAAGATGGGTCTGTACTGGTACCAGCCCTTTTTCTCGGCCCGGCCAGTGATTTTGTCGATGATGTCCTGCTTGTGTTGCGCCTGCTCCAGGAGGCGGACGACCTCTTCCTTGAAAAGGGCATGCTCGGCGACGACTTCGTCGACAAATGCCATGGCCTCGGGCGTCAATCCCGCCAAGACGGCCGGGATCTGAAGGAGGAGTACGCCAACCAGTAACAGTCTGCTGTATGAACAGCCCATAAGACTATATCGATAATAGTTTTTTGTGTGAATGAACTGACATAAGAATACCGAAGCCCGCCAAAATAGTCACTACCGAGGTGCCGCCATAACTGACCAGGGGAAGCGGGACGCCGACCACCGGCAGGAGGCCGCTGACCATGCCGGTGTTGATGAAGAGATACACGAAGAAGGCCAGGGACAGGCTACCGGCGAGAAGGCGGTTGTAGCTGTTCTGGGCTGCGCTGGCGATATAGAGGCCGCGGAAGATGATGAACAGATAGAGGCACATGAGCAGGACAACGCCGGTCAGGCCGAACTCCTCGGAAAAGACCGAGAAGATGAAGTCAGTATGGCGCTCAGGAATGAACTCCAGATGGGACTGCGTGCCGTTGAGCCAGCCCTTGCCATAGAGGCCGCCCGAGCCGATGGCTATCTTGGACTGGATGATGTGGTAGCCGGAGCCGAGTGGGTCGCTTGAGGGATCGATGAAGGTGAGCACCCGCTGTTTCTGGTAATCATGCAGGAGGGACCAAGCCAAGGGAGCGCCACCCGCAATGGCTAGGGCAAGACCGATAATCAGGCGCCAACTGATGCCGGCCAGAAAGAGGACGAAGACCCCGGAGCTGGTAACCAAGAGGGCGGTGCCGAGGTCGGGTTGCTTGGCGATCAACAGGACGGGCACCAGCATGATGACGGCGGCGACAGACAGGGACAGGAGCTTTGGCGGCAGGTCGCGCAGGGAGAAGAACCAGGCCAGCATCATGGGCAGGGCGATCTTCATGATCTCGGAGGGCTGGAAACGGAACAGCCCCAGATTGAGCCAGCGTTGCGCCCCCTTGCCGACATGACCGGTGATGAGCACTGCGATCAGCAGGATGACTGCGATGCCGAAGAGCACGGGGCTCCAGCGGCACATCGCCTGGGGCGGGACTTGCGCCAGGGCCAACATGACGCCGAAGGCCAGGGAGAGGCGAATGATCTGGGCCTTCACCTGGCCCATGTCTTCGCCGCTGGCGCTGTAGAGGACGATCAGTCCCAGGCCGCTCAGGAGAAGGAGTCCGGTAAAGAGGGGCAGGTCCAGGCGAAGCAGCTCGGCAAGGTTCCTCCGCTTCAAGCCCCCCCCACCACGGCTCATGTCCGCGTTGAAGGAGCTACCACCTATCATCGTTCCCCCAGAGCAGGTAGGCGTCCATGATCTCCTTGGCAATGGGCGCGGCGACCGAACCGCCGTGCCCGGCGTTTTCCGCGATCACGCCCACGGCTATGCGCGGCTTGTCGGCCGGGGCAAAGGCGATGAAGAGGGCGTGGTCGCGCATGTATTTCGATACCTTGTCTTCGTCATAACGCTGGCCTTGCTTGACGGTGAATACCTGCGCAGTGCCGGTCTTGCCGGCGATGCGATAGGCATCGCTGGCGATCCGGCGAGCCGTTCCCCCGGCACCCTCCACAACCATGGTCATCGCGTCAACGATCTGGTCATGCCCCTTACCTGCGGACATCTTGAATTGGAAGGTCTCTGCAGGGACGGGGGTTCGGGTCTTTTCGTCATCGGCAAGCTGGGTATGGGCAACCAGCCGGGGTGTCTTGCGGATCCCGCCTGTAGCCATGGTCGCCGCGGAGGTCGCGAGTTGCAAGGGGGTAACCAGGAAGAAGCCTTGGCCGATACCGGAGATCACGGTCTCGCCGGGATACCAGACCTGGCCAAAGGCACCCCGCTTCCACTCGGGCGAGGGGAGGACGCCGCTCCGTTCACCGACCAGATCGACCCCCGTCTTTTGCCCGAATCCGAAGGGTGACATGAACTTCCCAAAACGCTCGATACCCATTCTTTGCGCCAGGTCGTAGAAAAAGACATCGCAGGATTGGGTGATGGCAACGCCCATATCGACGGAGCCGTGGCCGCTCTTTTTCCAGCAGCGGTACTGGTGCGACTGGCCTGCCAGTGTGTAGTAGCCCCGGCAATAGGTCCTGCCCGAGAATTGGGCAACGCCACTGGAAAGACCAGCCCATGCCACAAACGGCTTTACCGTGGAGCCGGGGGGATATTGGCCCTTGATGGCGCGGTCATAGAGAGGCTTGTCGGGGGACTTGAGCAAGGCCTGGTAGATATCATGGGCAATGCCGTCGACAAAGAGGTTGGGGTCGAAGCCGGGCTTGCTGACCATGGTAAGGATGCCGCCGGTGGCGAGATCAATGGCGACCGCGGAACCGTTGTGTTCTCCGAAGGCCGCCATGGCGGTCTCCTGGATACGGGTATCCAGATTCAGATAGAGGTTGCGGCCGCTTTGCGGCGGGTTGCGACTCAACACCCGTATGGGGCGGCCAGCGGCGTTGACCTCGACCTGCTGTACGCCCACCTTGCCGTGCAGCACCTGTTCGTAGCTCTGCTCCAGCCCCGTCTTGCCGATGTGGGTGGAACCGCTGTATTCCGATTCATTGAGCGTCATAAGATCCCGCTCGCTGATGCGGGCCACATAGCCGACCACATGGGAGGTCAACTCCTTGAGGGGATACTCCCGCACCGGGAAGGCGTTGATATCGACACCCTGAAAGAGATGGCTCTCTATGGCGAATCGGGCCAGCTCCTCATCGCTCAGGTTGATACGAATGGGGACGCTGTCGAAGCGGCGATATTGCCGCCGCAGGCGGTTGAAGCGCTGCCGGTCCTTCTCGCTGATGGTGACGATCTTGGAGATGCGGGCAATGGTCTCTTCCAGGTTCTTCACCTGGTAGGGGGTGATCTCCAGGCTGAAGGTCAGGCGATTGTCGGCCAGCAAGACACCGTTGCGGTCGTATATCAGGCCGCGGGTGGGCGGAAGGGGACGAAGCTTGACCCGATTCTCGCGCGAATCGGTACGGTATTTCTCATGTTCCAGGACCTGAAGCCGGTACATATGACCGAGGAGCAACAGGACCATCAGGGCCACTATCACCGTCGAAGCAATGATGCGGCTGGTAAATAGCCGGCTCTCCCGCTGGTAGTTCTTGAAGGTCGTGGGTTGGCTCATCGCACAACATTGAAGCGGCGCCGGGTGTCACGGAGCACGATGAATAGCCAGGGCCAGATCAGGGCGCCCACGAGCGGGGGTACCCAAAAGAGGAATGTGGTCGGCATATGGCCGAGGCTGCTGCGTACCCAGAAAGAGGCCATGTATTGCAGCAGGAGCAGGGAAAAGACGATCAGCGCCTGCTGCCAGAGGGGAAAGACGCGCACCCGGTTGAAGATATGCAGGCAGATGTAGGCGACGATAGCCAGGGACAGGGCGTTCTCTCCCAACAGGCTGCCGGTCAGGGAGTCCAGGGTCAGGCCGAGAACCCAGGCCGTTAGAACGCCAACCCGCTCCGGCGTCGCCAGGCACCAGTAAATCAAAACCAGGCTGGCCCACGGGGGGCGAAACCCTGCGGCCCAGGCGGGGATGGGCAGAATGGCGAGATAGAGGGCAATGATGAGGGTCAGCAGGATTACGCCGCCGCCCCCTTGCTTGCTGGGCATGAGCATCAGTTCTCTCCTTTAGTCGGCGTGGGAGCAGATGCGGGCGGCGCCTCCTTGGCGGGTTGCCCCGTCGTCGAAGCGGTCCAGACCAGAAGGACCTCGCGGGTCCGGTCAAGAAATGCCCTGGGCGTTGCCGTGGCCTCCGTGAAATGGGCGCCTGGGTTGCGTTCTATCTTGTCGATGGCGGCTACCGGATAGCCTGCGGGGAAACGACCGCCGAGCCCCGAGGTGACCAACAGGTCACCTTCCTGGATATCGGCATTGTTGGGAAGAAACGGTAGCCTCAGGGAACTGATATCGCCGGTGCCGACCGCGATCGTGCGCAAGCCCGTGCGATTGACTTGGACGGGCATGGTGTGGCTGCTGTCAGTGATCAGGAGGACCGATGCGCTCCAGGGGGTGATGTGGATGACCTGGCCCATGACACCGTGGGCATCGAGGGCGGGCTGGCCGACATAGACACCCGCCTGGCTGCCTTTGTTGATAAGGATCTGGTGCCGGAAGGGGTCCAGATCCACCTGCATCAGTTCGCTGACCAGGATCTGATCGCTCAGCTTGTACGAAGAACCCAGGAGGCTGCGGAGACGCATGTTCTCCATCTCCAGGGCATCGAATTTCTGCAACCGGGCTTGCAGGAGGCTGTTTTCCTGCCGTGTTTTCTCTATTTCCCCCAGCATCAGGTCCCGCGAGGCGAAGGTCTCCGAAAGGAATCCGGATATCCTCGAGGGCAGGTCCGCAAGGAATTGCAGCGGATAGGTCAGGGTTGATATGCCGGTGCGGACTATCTCCAGATAGTTGTCGCGGCGCTCGATATTAAGCAGCACCAAGGACAATACCGTGACGATCACCATGCGGGTGGTCGTGGAAGGGCCTGCTCTGAATAAGGGGTTAATGGCTCTTTACCCTTGCGGCTGCGACAGGAGGCGACAGGGCCCGGAAGGCCTTGCCGAGGTCATTCCCTTGAGAAAAGGTCGCTGCCGCCGCGCTCGCCGAGCAGCTGCAATGCCTTGCCGCCGCCGCGGGCCACGCAGGTGAGGGGGTCCTCGGCAATGACCACGGGGAGGCCTGTCTCTTCAGCAATCAGACGGTCTATGTTTCTCAGCAGCGCCCCGCCGCCGGTGAGTACGATGCCCCGTTCCGCCACATCCGCGCCGAGTTCCGGCGGGGTTTGTTCCAGGGCCGTCTTGACCGCACTGACTATACCGGCCAGGGGCTCCTGGAGGGCCTCCAGGATCTCGTTACTGTTGATGGTGAAACTGCGCGGCACGCCCTCGGCCAGATTGCGCCCCGTCACCTCGATCTCCATGACATCATTGGTGGGGAAGGCCGTGCCGATCTCTTTCTTCAGCCGTTCGGCCGTGGTGGCGCCGATCAGGGTGCCGAAATTACGGCGCACATAGTTGATGATGGCGTCATCGAAACGGTCGCCGCCGATACGCACCGAGTTGGCGTAGACCACGCCGTTCAGGGAGAGGATGGCGACCTCAGAGGTGCCCCCGCCGATGTCCAGGACCATGGAGCCGCGCGGCTCGTCGATGGGCAGACCGGCCCCGATGGCGGCCGCCATGGGCTCTTCGATCAGGAAGACCTCGCGGGCGCCGGCGCTGATGGCCGACTCCTTGATGGCGCGCCGCTCGACCTGAGTGGAGCCGCAGGGTACACAGATGAGGACACGGGGGCTGGGCCGGATGATCTTGGACTCATGCACCTTATGGATGAAGTATTGCAGCATCTTTTCCGTGACGGTGAAGTCGGCGATCACCCCTTCCTTGAGGGGGCGGATGGCCTCGACGCCCTGGGGGGTCTTGTCGAAGATCCTTTTGGCCTCATGTCCGACGGCGATAACCTTCTTGGTGCCGCCGGGCTCGTGACGGATAGCCACCACAGAAGGTTCGTTCAAGACGATGCCGTTTTCACGGGTGTACACCAATGTGTTGGCCGTACCCAGATCAATGGAAAGATCGTTCGAAAAAAGTCCACGAAGGGTTCTGAAAACCATACTCTTGAGAATTCCGGGATGAATGTGGTTGAAAAAGGCTAATCTAGCAACGGCCATCCCGCCGGGCAAGATGGGCTGCGGCGGGATAATTCCTACGGCATTCTATCCCAGTCGATCCGTTGTTCATATAGCAAGATAGATTGGGTCTGTGATAGTTTTCCAAGCTTTGGTGAAAGATCCGGGGTGGGTATGTCGCTCGAACGACAAGAGGTTGAGAAGATCACGCATCTGGCAAGGATTGCGGTCGGCGAGGCGGAGATGGATGCCTTGGCGAGGAGCCTCTCCGGCATCCTCGACTTTGTGGAGCAGATGAGCGCCGTGGATACCCAGGGCGTCGAGCCCATGGCCCATCCCCTGCATATGGCCCAGCGCCTGCGGCCCGACCAGGTGACCGAGCAGGATCAGCGGGAACGCTTCCAGTCCATCGCCCCGGAGGCCGAGGCGGGCCTGTATCTGGTGCCCAAGGTCATCGAGTGAGGCAAGCTGTGACGAACATGCACGAAAAATCGATCTCCGAGCTGGCCGCCGGCCTGCGCAACGGCGACTACTCCAGCGTCGAGTTGACCCGTGCCTATCTGGCACGAATCGAGCGGCTTGATTCCGGTCTCAACAGCTATATCACCGTCGATGCCGAGCGAGCCCTGTCCCAGGCCGGGGCCGCCGACAGGATGCTACGTGATGGCGCCGCATCCCCCTTGGCCGGCATTCCCATTGCCCACAAGGACATCTTTTGCACCCAGGGTGTTCGCACCAGTTGCGGCTCTCGCATGCTGGATAACTTCATCTCACCCTACGATGCGACGGTGGTGACCCGGTTCAAGGAGGCTGGCGCCGTCATGCTGGGCAAGACCAACATGGATGAGTTCGCCATGGGCTCATCCAATGAAACCAGTTTCTACGGACCGGTCCGCAACCCTTGGGATCGGGCGCGGGTGCCGGGCGGCTCCTCCGGAGGATCGGCTGCCGCCGTGGCGGCGCGGCTCTGCGCCGGCGCCACGGGTACCGATACCGGCGGTTCCATCCGCCAGCCGGCGGCCCTCTGTGGCATTAGCGGACTGAAGCCGACCTATGGCAGGGTTTCCCGCTATGGCATGATCGCCTTCGCCTCCAGCCTGGATCAGGCAGGCCCCATGGCCCGTAGCGCCGAGGATGCGGCCCTGATGCTGGGCGTGATGGCGGGCTTCG
Source organism: Gammaproteobacteria bacterium (assembly GCA_018812525.1). Lineage (GTDB taxonomy): Bacteria > Pseudomonadota > Gammaproteobacteria > Chromatiales > Chromatiaceae > YD12-FULL-61-37. The sequence continues at coordinate 20,636 of JAHJDE010000185.1, read as the reverse complement.
ACCCCAGGGACTCCACCAGCGTGCATCAGCCAGTGCCGGACTATGGGGCCGGGCTGGACGGGGACATCGGAGGCTTGCGTATCGGCCTGCCCCGAGAGTTTTTCGCCGAGGGCCTGGATGCCAAGGTCGCGGCATCCATCGAGGCCGCCATCGGGGAGTTCCGGAAACTCGGCGCCGAGGTGGTGGAGATCAGTCTGCCCAACAACCATCTGTCGGTGCCGGCCTACTATGTGGTGGCGCCGGCCGAGTGTTCCTCCAATCTTGCCCGCTTCGACGGCGTTCGCTTCGGCCATCGCTGCCAAGGGCCGAAGGATCTGGAGGATCTCTACAAGCGCTCGCGGGCGGAGGGCTTCGGCATGGAAGTGAAGCGCCGTATCCTGATCGGCACCTACGCCCTCTCTGCCGGCTATTTCGATGCCTATTACCTCAAGGCGCAACAGATCCGGCAACTGATCGCCAGCGATTTTCGCCGGGCCTTCGAGCAGGTGGACCTCATCGCAGCCCCCGCGACGCCGGGGATGGCCTTCGCCATTGGCGAGAAGATCGACGATCCGGTCACCATGTACCTGTCGGATATCTATACGATCGCGGTCAACCTGGCCGGGCTGCCCGGCATGTCGATCCCGGTCGGGCCGGCGAATGGCCTCCCGGTCGGTCTGCAATTGATCGGGAATTATTTCGACGAGGGCCGCCTCCTCAACGCGGCACACCGGTTCCAGCAGGCGACCGATTGGCACCTGGCCGCTCCGGCCGATATTGATTAGGTGGAAAAATGCAGTGGGAAACCGTAATCGGGCTGGAGATCCACGCCCAACTGGCAACTAAATCGAAGATCTTCTCCGGGGCCTCCACCGCCTTCGGCGCCGAGCCCAATACCCAGGCCTGCGTCGTAGACCTGGGTCTGCCGGGGGTGCTGCCGGTGCTAAACGGCGAGGCCGTGACCATGGCGGTCCGGTTCGGCACCGCCATCGAGGCCGAGATCGGGCGGCGCTCGGTCTTTGCCCGCAAGAACTACTTCTATCCCGATCTCCCCAAGGGCTACCAGATCAGCCAGTTCGAATCGCCCATCGTCGGCAGGGGTCATGTGGAGATCCTGCTGGAGGATGGCTCCGCCAAGCTGATCGGCGTGACCCGCGCCCACCTGGAGGAGGACGCCGGCAAGTCGCTGCACGAGGACTTCCACGGTCAGACCGGCATCGATCTCAACCGAGCCGGGACCCCCTTGCTGGAGATCGTTTCCGAGCCCGACATGCGCTCTGCCAAGGAGGCGGTGGCCTATGCCCGGCGCATCCACCAGATCGTTCGTTATCTGGGCATCTGCGACGGCAACATGCAGGAGGGCTCCTTCCGCTGCGACGCCAACGTCTCGGTACGTCCCATGGGGCAAAAGGCGTTCGGCACCCGCGCCGAGCTTAAGAACATCAACTCCTTTCGTTTCCTGGAGCGGGCGATCAATTTCGAAGTGGAACGGCAAATCGACCTCATCGAATCGGGCGGCAAGGTCGTGCTGGAGACCCGTCTCTATGATCCCAACAGGGACGAGACCCGCTCCATGCGCAGCAAGGAGGAGGCCAACGACTACCGTTACTTCCCCGATCCCGACCTGTTGCCGGTAGAGCTTGACGAGGACTTCATCGCTGCCATCACCGCTGGCCTGCCGGAGATGCCGGATGCCAAACGACATCGCTTCATGAAGGACTACGGGCTTTCCGCCGCGGATGCGGAGGCCCTGACCGCGGGACGAGCCCTGGCCGATTATTACGAGACCGTGGCCAAGACCTCGGGGGATGTCCGGCTGGCGGCCAATTGGGTCATGGTGGAGCTGGGCGCCGCCCTCAACAGGGAGGGGCTGGATATCCTCGATTGCCCCGTCAAGGCCGAGTCCTTCGGCGGGCTGGTGGCCCGCATCAAGGACGACACCATCAGCGGCAAGATCGCCAAGCAGGTTTTCGAGGCCATGTGGGCTGGCGAAGGGGATGCCGATGCTATCATCGAGGCGCGCGGGCTGCGGCAGATCACCGACAGCGGGGCCATCGAGGCGGCCGTGGACGAGGTACTGGCAACCAATCCGCAGCAGGTGGAGAACTACCGTGCTGCCGATGAAGCCAAGCGCCCCAAGATGCTCGGCTTCTTCGTCGGCCAGGTGATGAAGAGGAGCCAAGGCAAGGCCAACCCACAGCAGGTCAACGAATTGCTCATGGCCAAGCTTGGGGGCTGATCAGAGGCTGTGAAATTACCTCCCGCCGTAGCGAAGGCGGCACAGGGCGTGGTGGGCAAGGCGCGGCGACCACAATATCTGGGAGTGTAGCGAGTCTACATGACCCGTATTGTGCGGCGCTTCCTGCGCCTCACCCCTTCGGGGCTTGCGCGAAAAACCGCTCCCGGCGGTTTATTGTGGTCGTTGCAACACAGCCCGCCGCGTTCAGAGCCGTTCGCAGTAGGCGGGAGGTTTTTTCACAGCCTCTCAGCCCTTTTCCGCCACGGCGACCGTGTAGGCGCGCCCCTGCTTCAGCTTGTCGTAGTTGCCGAAGATCTCATTGAAGGCCTTCTTGATGAACTCCCGCAGGCCGTTGATGGTGACCACATAGCAGCGGCCGCCGGGCTCCAGCCGGGCCAGGGCCTCGTAAAAGTAGAGGTAGTAATGCTCCTTGCTGGTCTTGGCCGGCAGATTGGAGGCGATCAGGTTGAAACGCCGCTGGTCGAGCTGGTCGAAGCCGTTACTTAATACGACCTCGCAGTTTTCGATCCGGTTCAGCCGGGCATTCTTACGGCTGTATTCGACCGCCATGAAATCCTTGTCCAGCAGGGTGTGGCGCCCTCGGGGCGCCAGGCGGGCCAGGGTCAGGCCTATGGGGCCGTAGCCGCAGCCCAGATCGGCACTGTCATCATCCTCCCCGATCTCGATGTAATCCAGCAGGAGTCTTGTCCCTTCATCGATGGCCTTAGGGGAGAAGAGGCCCCAGGTGGAGTGGAAGGTCAGTTCCTGGTCGCGTAGTCGCTCGGCAAAGACGATGTCTTTACGGAGGCCTTCCAGCCAGGCGCGTTTATCAGTGGTGAGATTCTCGGGTAGCACGATTCTATATCATTAGGGTTGCAAAGAAGTCTCGGGGGGATGCCCGCCCCGCGCGGGGCGGACAAGGTTGGCAGGGGAGTCCGCGGAAGGGATTACTCCGCCGAGCTGGTAATGGTGAAGGCCCCGCGAATGTCTCCGGCTTTGAAACCGCGGGCCTTGTCGGCGGGGTAAAGCTCATCCAGCTTGGCGGATACCTCCGGCTTCAGCTCGGCACCGTGGCAGGCCAGACAGGGCTTTTCTGCCGTGGGGATGGCCTTCATGTAACGGAAGCTCTTTTTGCCGTTCGCTTCGACGACCTCAAAAAACTCCATCTTCGTGGGGTCCTCGCCAGCCATCTTGCGCACCTCGAACTTTTCCATCACAGCCCGTTCCCAGGTGTCGGGCTCGTTCTTGGTGTTGCGGACCTTCAGGCTAGTACGGCCGATCTCCATGCCTTTCTCCTGCGATAGATTTTCGGCGATGGTGTCGGCCTTGGTGTTGCAGACCTGTATGGCGGCAACCGGGCCGCCCTGTTCCATGGCGGCCTGAAGTTCGCCCTTGAGTTGTCCCACCAAGGCCTGTACGGCCGCGCGGCTGTCGGCCGCGCGCTGTTCGTTGTCCATGGCGAAGAGGGGGGTGCTCATCAGGCAGGCGGTAGCGGCAAGGGTGGTAGCGAGTTTCATGGGTCTCTCCTCGGTCTTAGGATACGGATAAGAATTTTTGTAACTATTCAAATCGCCCAAAAACCGGGGCGATCTGAATAGTTACGTATTTTTATAAGAAATTGCCACAACGAGCCTTCATGGACGTTGCGACAGGGGGAGATCGTAAAGGTGATTTTCGATCTCCCATTCTCAGTCGCAGATAAGCGACTGAAAAGGGTGGTGGATCCCGGCGCCACCCGATGCATCAGGGGCTTACCGCGCCGCAGACCGGACATTGGGGGTCGGAGCGAAGCCTGAGGGTGCGCCAGGTAGCGGCCAAACCATCGTAGGCCAACAGGCGACTGAAAAGCGGCTCGCCCGCGCCGGTCAGGACCTTGATGGCCTCCATGGCTTGCAGGCTACCGATGATACCCACCAGGGGCGAGGCGACCCCTGTGGTGCTGCATGTGTTTTCGTCCTCGCCATCCTCCGGATAGAGGCAGCGGTAGCAGCCTTCTCCCGCCTTGCCGGAAAAGACCGTGATCTGTCCCTCCCATCGCACCGCCGCGCCACTGACCAGGGGCACCCCATGACGGACGCAGGCCTGGTTGATGGCAAAGCGGGTGGCGAAGTTGTCACAGGCGTCCACTACCAGGTCCAGGCCCGGCAAGAGCCGGTCCAAAAGGGCCGGATCGGCCTTTTCTTGAAACAGGCGGGTTTGGCATTCGGGGTTGATGCGGTGGATGGCGGCACGGGCGGATTCGACCTTGGCGACGCCGATATCCTCGGCGCTATGGGCGATCTGCCTTTGCAGGTTGGAGAGCTCCACCCGGTCGTGGTCCACCAGGCTGAGGCGACCGACACCGGCCGCAGCCAGGTAGATGGCAACCGGGGAGCCCAGCCCCCCCATGCCGATAATCAGGACGCGGGAGTCGAGCAATCTCTCCTGGCCTTCGATACCGATCTCGGGCAGAAGGATCTGCCTGCCGTAGCGCAGGAGTTGGGGGTCATCCATATTTAGCGGTAATGACGCCAGATCTCGGAATGCGGGTCCCGGCAACCGTGACAGAGGCGGGCATAGCGCTCGATAAAGATCTTGCGGGTTCGGGCCGAGTCGCAGTCAACACAGCCCATGGCCATGTTGGCCAGTTGCGTCTCTTCGGCATAGTAATGGAGCGCGCGCATCAGACGCTGCATGAGATTGCCCGCCAGGTGGAAGCCGAGTTCGACGAGCAATTCCTCGATCTGCCGGATGCCAATCTCGGCCAGATCGTAGCGGATGCTGAGCAGGGTGGGGGAGAGCTGCTTCACATGCTGGACGCCAGGGATGTCCTGGAGCAGCAGAGCGGCCGTGCCCGCCTGATCGGTATCGGGGTGGAGTTTGCAGAAAGGGATCTCCCTCTGCTTGAGGGTTTCATTTTCATGCGTTGCCATGCCCCAATCCTAGTCGGAATGTGACAATTATCAAAGGGGATATTCATGGCCGGGAGGCCCGTGGTTACTTCACCTTCATCCCCGGCTCGGCGCCCTCATCGGGGTTGAGAATGAATAGATCCTTCCCGCCAGGGCCGGCGGCCAGCACCATGCCCTCGGAGAGTCCGAAGCGCATCTTTCTGGGAGCCAGGTTGGCGACCATGACCGTAAGCTTTCCTTCCAGGTCTTGGGGTTCGTAGGCGGACTTGATGCCGGCGAAGACGCTGCGGGTCTCGCCGCCCAGGTCCAGGGTGAGCTGGAGCAGCTTGTCGGCCCCCTCCACCGGCTCGGCCTTGGCGATACGGGCGATGCGCAGGTCCACCTTGGCGAAGTCGGCGTAGTCGATGGTCGCGGCGATGGGGTCCTTGGCCAGATGGCCCTCGGTCGCGGTCTCCATGGATTTGGTCTTTTTGACATCGATGACCTTCAGATCTTCCCTCGATGCAGCCACCATGGCCTCGATATCCTTGGCTTCGGCGCGGGTCATGAGGGCAGAAAATTTGCCGATGGGGTGGCCGAGCAAGGGGTAGACAAGCGCATCCCAGGTCAGCGGCGCCACTTGCAGGAAGGTCTCCGCCGCTTGGGCGGTGGCGGGGAGGATGGGACGCAGGTAGCCGATCAGGAGACGGAAGAGGTTGAGGCCCATGGAGCAGACCTGGTGCAGTTCCTCCTCTCGGCCCGCCTCCTTGGCCATGGCCCAGGGTTTCTTCTCGTCGATGTACTGGTTGGCCCGGTCGGCCAGGGCCATGATCTCCCGCACGGCGCGGCCGTATTCCCGTTGCTCGTAGAAATCGGCGATGGCCTGGCCGGCGGCGACGAATCCGGCGAAGAGTTCCGGTTCCGCAAGGGTGCCGGAGAGTCGGCCGCCGAAGCGCTTTTCGATGAAACCGGCGTTGCGGGAGGCGATATTGACCACTTTACCCACCAGATCGGCGTTGACCCGCTGGGCGAAGTCTTCCAGGTTGAGGTCGATGTCGTCCACCCCGCTGCCCAGCTTGGCGGCGAAGTAGTAACGCAGGTACTCGGGGTTGAGGTGGTCCAGGTAGGTGCGGGCCTTGATGAAGGTGCCGCGCGATTTGGACATCTTCTGCCCGTCCACGGTTAGGAAGCCGTGGGTGAAGACCGCGCTCGGTTTGCGGAAGCCGGCGCCATCCAGCATGGCGGGCCAGAACAGGCAGTGGAAGTAGACGATGTCCTTGCCGATGAAGTGATAGATCTCGGCGGTGGAATCGCTGTTCCAGAAGGCATCGAAATCCAGGCCGCTACGCACGCATAAATTCTTGAAGCTGGCCATGTAGCCGATGGGGGCATCGAGCCAGACATAGAAGAACTTGCCGGGGTGGTCGGGGATCTCGAAGCCGAAGTAGGGGGCATCGCGGGAGATGTCCCACTCTTGCAGGCCCGCCTCGAACCATTCGCCCAGCTTGTTGGCCATCTCCTTCTGCACATGGCCCGCGCGGGTCCAGTCGCGCAGCATGGCCTCGAAATCGGCCAGTTTGAAGAAGTAGTGGGTGGATGCCTTCTCGATTGGGGTCGCCCCGGAGACGGCGGAGACCGGGTTCTTCAGCTCGGCCGGCGAATAGCTGGCGCCGCAGGCCTCGCAGTTGTCGCCGTACTGATCCGCCGCGCCGCACTTGGGGCACTCGCCCTTGATGAAGCGGTCCGGCAGGAACATGCTTTCCACCGGGTCGTAGGCCTGGGTGATCTCGCGCTGGGCGATGTGGCCGCCGTCGCGCAACCGCTCGTAGATCAGGCGCGAGATGGCGCGGTTTTCATCCGAGTGGGTGGAATGATAGTTGTCGAAACCGATGCGGAAGGCGGCGAAGTCGGCCTTGTGTTCCTGGGCGACGCGGGCGATCAGGGCCTCCGGTTCTATCCCCTCCTGGCGGGCGCGCAGCATGATGGGGGTGCCATGGGCGTCGTCGGCGCAGACATACCAGCATTCGTGGCCGCGCATCTTCTGGAAGCGGACCCAGATATCGGTCTGGATATATTCCACCAGGTGGCCGATGTGGATGGGGCCGTTGGCATAGGGCAAGGCGCTGGTGACAAGGATTTTCCGCTGATCGCTCATCTCTCTGGGTCCTGATCGGATAGGGGTCGCTGGGGGCGGGATTATCCCACAGTTCGCTGAGGAGATGAGTGCGGCGGATGCCCCGCCCCTGTTTGTTCCAGGGGCAGGGGGTGGGGTTGGACTATTCGACGCGGACCTCGATCTTGCAGGGTTGCAGTTCCTTGCGCAGGGGAATCCGCAGGATCAGGACCCCATTGTGAAGGGTCGCCTCGATCTGGTCCGTGGCCAGTTCCCGGCTCAGCGAGAAGCTGCGCTGATAGCGGTGGGAGCGGATGTCGGCATAGACGGGCTCCACCCCCTCCGGCATATCGATCTTGAGGTCCCCGGCGATGCTGAGGGTTTCCTTCTCGACCCGCACATCCAGTCGCTCCTTGGTGACGCCGGGCATATCGGCCTGGAGGGTAATGCCGGTATCGTCCTCGAAGATATCCACCGCAGGACGAATGACGCGCGTGGCGTCCGCTGCAACCGGTGCCTGTTCCTGTTGTTTGGTCATCGGATTGTTCTCGGTCATCTCTAACACTCCTCTGCTGTTACTTCACTTCGATCCGACGTGGCTTGGCGGTTTCCAGGCGGCCGATCGTGATATGCAGGACGCCCTCCCTGTAACGGGCCTCGACCTTGTCGGGGTTGACCCCGTCGGGCAGGGTCAGCACACGGCGGAAGGGGCCGTCGTAGCGTTCCTTACGGTAATAATCCGCCCCGGTCTCGGTAATAACCCGACGCTCACCCGAGACCATCAGGACATTCTGCTGGATGCTGATCTCCACCGCCTTGGGGTCAATGCCGGGGGCAAAGAGATAGATATCGATCTGGTCCGCCGTGGCCCCCACGTTGATTGCGGGAAATCCCCGCCCCGCCGTGGCGCGGAGGGCGGCCGGGGTGAGACCGGGGCCGTAAAGACTGTCCATCTCCCGCTCCAAATGCCTGAATTGCTCCAACAAATCGCCATCGATGTCATTCATGCCGGTAAACATGGTTCATTCCCTCCTCGAATTAAAGATTCTGGGCACTCTTAAGTGTGGGAGCCGGCGGGCATTCTTTCAAGGTGAAAGCCTAAAGATTTGGTAACCATTCAGATCGCCCAAAAAGCCGGTCGACCTGAATAGTTACAAGATTTGATACAGCCCAGGGTCAATTCCAGCGATCTCTGTGGGATTGAATCTTGCCCTCAAAAGACCGACTGTTGCGCTTGGTGAATGGCGCGGCAATTGGTGTACAATTGCCAACCGCCCGAGGTTCTTGCAAAACGGCAAGCTCTCTCATTCACTACAAGGTTTCAATGGATCGGGGTGTCCCGGTCCTGCGCAGGAGAAATGAAGCAAATGGCTGACATCACCAAAGAGCAGATCGAAGAAGCCGTCAAGGGCTACGTTGAACCCCATCTCCACAAGGATCTGGTAACCGCGAAATCCATCAAGGGCATCGATATCGAGGGCGGCAAGGTCAGGGTCCATGTAATGCTGGGCTTCCCCGCCGAGAGCGTCCATGACCAGATCGAGGCGGCAGTGAAGGAGAAGGTCGAAGCGGTTGCCGGCGTCACCTCCTGCGAGGTTGTGGTCGATACCAAGGTGGTTGCCCATTCCGTGCAGAAGGCCCTGAAGCCCATCGACAACGTCAAAAACATCATCGCAGTGGCCTCTGGCAAAGGCGGCGTCGGCAAATCCACCACCGCCGTCAACCTGGCCCTGGCCCTCTCCCTGGAGGGAGCCAAGGTCGGCCTCTTGGATGCCGATATCTACGGCCCCTCCCAGCCGCGCATGCTGGGTATCACCGGCAAGCCGGAATCCCTGGACGGTCGCACCTTGCAGCCGATGGAGGCGCACGGCATTCAGGCCATGTCCATCGGCTTCCTGATCGACGAGGAGACGCCCATGATCTGGCGCGGTCCCATGGTGACCCAGGCACTGGAGCAGCTCCTCAACGACACCAACTGGTCCGAGCTGGATTACCTTGTCATCGACCTCCCCCCCGGCACAGGCGACACCCAATTGACCCTGGCGCAGAAGGTCCCTGTCGCGGGCGCGGTCATTGTCACCACGCCGCAGGATATCGCCCTGCTCGATGCCCGCAAGGGGTTGAAGATGTTCGAGAAGGTCGAGGTGCCGGTGCTGGGGATCGTCGAGAACATGAGTATCCATATCTGCTCCAACTGTGGCCACGAAGAGTCCATCTTCGGTCAGGGTGGTGGCAAATCCATGTCTGATCAGTACAGCGTGGAGCTGCTGGGTCAACTCCCGCTGGACATCCGCATCCGCGAGGAGACCGACGGCGGCAAGCCCACGGTGGCGGCCGAGCCGGAGTCGCGCATCTCCCAGATCTACCGCGAGATCGCCCGCAAGACCTCGGCTAAATTGTCGTTGCAGGCCAAGAGCTACGCCGCCAAGTTCCCCAATATCGTTATCCAGAATAACTGATTGCGGGGAGTCGGTCGTCAGAGGTGGAGGGCGCCCGTATAGCGGTCGCCCACCACCGCCTCCCCTGACCAGGCGACAAAGGCGGGGGCCGATGGACTCCCCTCCACGGGCGACCAGGGGGCGAAATCTACTGGGGCTGTGGGGAGATAGTGCCCCTCCTTGATTTCCAGAATCAGTGCCGGATCGTCGATCGGAAACAGGCTGTGCCAGGTGTTGGGTGGGATCTCCAGGCCACGGACCCTGCCCCCATCCGCCAGTTCGATGCGCCGGACCACCTCGCCTTCATCATCGAACAGCAGTAGGCCGACCCGCCCAGCCAGGATCAGCATCAACTCCCATTTGTTGGACTGGGGATGCCGGTGGGGACGCAGGTAGGTCCCCGGCTCCAGGGCGATGCAGAGGCGCTGCACGGGATCGGTGAGTTCAGGATGCAGGTTGTGATGGCTGCGCTTGCGCGGGCTTTCCTTGGCTGCGTGGCAAAGCGCCTCAGCCAGGGCTGAATCCAGGAGTTTGATCATCCGCGTTTCCGCTTTGATGTGGCAATGATGACGGGTGCGTCAAGCTTTTCTTCAGTTGCTACTATATACTCGAACGCGGCTCTCGGGCTGGCCCTGCTGCCTCCCGCGCAATGTGAAGGAGACATCTTCTCCCCCAGAGCCTAACTGATACCCAGAAATCTCATCTTAACCGCCAGGGACGCAAAGAACACGAAGGAAAACATTGATTTACATCCACCTGTTGATTCACTGTCGGGTTTGACAGGAATTACAGATAAGTCATTGTATTCTTAGCGTACTTTGCGGTTAATCTGAGAAATTTAGGTGATATATTAGGCCCATATTCCGGCAGCCACCCTTTCCCCAAGGGGGTTGCCCGCCCGCCGTCCAAGAGAACCGAATCCGAAGCAGAAGCAATGTATCGCGGGAGCATGTCAAATTTAATAAGGATGGCGCCCTGCGCACGGTGGTCCCCATGGCTACTGGGCTTGATATTCGTGCTGGTGACCGACAACCTGCTGGCCGGGACCGAGCGCGAGCAGTTCGAATACCTCGTCACCTACACGGGGTCGGTCTCCTCCAATAAGCCGCTGGATATCTCCAGGGTGGTCTGGGTCGCTCCCAAACCGAGCTCAGGGGACACATCCGAAGTCAGTGTGCGCATCAGCAGCGAGAAGTTCATGAAGCTGGAACTCATGTTTCCCTTCCGCTATTGCTACCGGGCGACCTACAACCCTGAGACCCAGCGATCTCTGGGATTCGAGAACTACCAGCGGGCCAGGAAGCAGCTCGAATACGTCTCGGCCAATTTCGACTGGAAAAAGAGGATATTGAGAAGCAGCAGCGCCAGGGCCGAAATGCCCGGGGTTTCCCTCAATCCCTTCGATGCCTTTCATGGATCGGCTCAAGCCGCATCTCCCAGTTGGAAGGTGAGGTCACAGAAGAGCTTTTTGCTGCCGGATATCCTGCTGGACAGGGTCAGCATGGTCCAGCACCTACGCACCATGAAACTCAAGTCGGGCCGGGTGGTCAGTCTCCCCGTCAGTGACGGCACAAGGATGCTGGAGTATTGGGTGGACATCTCCAATGACGAGGTCAGCCTGCTCGGGAAGAAATGGAAGGCCTACCGTCTGCGTTTCGAGACCTTCGACCCCATCAAGGACATGCCTCCTCATCCCCCGGTCGATATCTGGTTCAGCCGGGATGCGGCTCGCATCCCCCTGCGTCTGGCCAGCAGCTATTCCTTCGGCGATTTCGATATCCGCCTGACCCGGATTGGCAAGACCGGCATCCATAACATCCAGTGCAAGAACTGGGAGGGATTTCAATAACAGGTCTGACCCTGCCCCCTTCCCTTTGCCGTGAAGAGGGCATTGTCCGCCCGCTTCAACAGAGTCAGCGCACTCTTGTCGCTCATGCCAAGCTCGGCGATGCCGGCGCTGAAACTAAGCCCTGAAACGGGGCAATCCCCCACCCGCTGCTCGATCAATTGGCGAATGCGCTCGACGAACTGCGCCGCCTGTTCGACCTTGACGCTGGGGGAAAGTAGGGCGAACTGCCCGCCACTCGTTCGGGCAGCCAAGTCGCCCTTGCGGATACTTTCCGCCAGCACGGAGGCGAAGAATCGAAGGGCAAGGTCTCCCACATCATGTCCCCGTTCGATATTGATCCCTTTCAGTCCATCGATATCCAGAGCAGCCAGGCAAAGGGGCTGACCATATCGCCTGGCGCGGCTGAACTCCCCCTGAAGGCGCGAGACGAAATACTCGCGGTTCGCGATTTTCGTCAATCCATCCTGGTTTGTCGCCTCGATCAACGCCTGCCTGGCGGCCAGCAGGGCAAGTCCAGCCTCCATGTACCGGACGGACTGGGAAATGAGCCGGCGCTCCCTGCCACTGATCGAACGGGCCTCTCGGTCGAGGATGCAGATCAGCCCGTAGGGGATTCCATCGGGCCAGCGGATGGGAATGCCGTAGAAAAAGTCGAAGCCCAGTCCCCGGTCCCGGCAGAGGCTCCATTCTGGTGCCTCGCCTTCCGGTGAGGGGTTGTCCAACACTGCAGCGAGGCCCCCGGCAACCTGTCCGATTTGAAGGGATACCTCCTTGCCAGCGGCCAGAATAACCTCAGCGTCCTCCTCCCCCTGATGGAGAATCAGTGCGGCCGGGATGGGACAGATGTCCAGGACAAGGTCCAAGACATCTTGCCAATCCTGTAGTTGGGGGCGCTCGATCTCGGGATGGACCATGTTCAACCTGACCAAATAATGAAAGCTGTCACTGGTAATGTAGTCAAGGATGGTGCTTTGGGCTATGTGTCGGTTCGACGAGCCGGATTGCGCCTCTCAGAGGAGGAACTTGCAAAATGGCCTTCCTGGCCATTTTGCAAGACGAAAACGAAAAATGCGATTTTCGTTTTCTTCATTTTCAATGGCTTAGGCCATTGAAAATGGCGGTTCATCCCTGAACCGCAAGAGGTTGTGAAAAAACCTCTCAGTCCCTGAAATCGCCCCAGAGCATCTGCATGGCCGCGATGGCAGCCAGCGGGGCCGTTTCCGTGCGGAGGACGCGGGGACCGAGGCGTACCGCCAAGAAACCGGCTGCGATGGCTTGGCTCGACTCCTCCTCGGTCAGCCCCCCCTCCGGGCCGACGAGAATCTCGACCGCCTGGCCGGGTCTGGGTGGGGTGAGGGATGAGAGGGTCTCCTTTCCGTCGGGATGGAGCAACAGACCCAGACCCTCTACCTTCTCCTCTCCTAACCAGTCGTCGAACCCCATTGCCGGCCCCAGCTCGGGCAACCGACTCCTGCCAGATTGTTCGCAGGCGCCGAGCATGACCTTGTGCCAGTGGCCCATCCGTTTTTCCAGCCGGTCCCCCGCCAGTTGGACGACGGATCGGCGGGTAAAGAGGGGCCTGATCCGAGAAACGCCAAGCTCGACGGCCTTCTGCATGACCATGTCCATGCGCTCCCCCTTGGAGATGCCGATGGCGAGGGAAAGGTTAAGCGAGGCGGGCGGCTCCTCGGGGCCTTGGACCTGGATCAATGCCCGGCACCCCCGCTTGCCCTCATTGAGCAGGATCGCCGGATAATCCCGCCCGTCGCCGTTGAAGAGGGTGATTTCCGCCCCTGTCCTCAGCCGCAGGACCTGAACGAGATGCTGGGATGCCTCGGCCTCCAGCCGTATCTCGACATTGGCGGCCAGGGGCTGCGGGGTATGGATGCGAGGGTTGCGCATGGCACAGGGTAACTCCAGGGGGATTAGAGCCCCTGGCCCCTTAGCCTGCGCATGATCTCCAGGGTCGGGGCGGACTGATTCATGGTGTAGAAGTGCAGGCTGGGCGCACCGCCCTCCAGAAGCCGCTCGCACAGGTCTGTGACCACGTCCAGCCCGAAGGCGCGGATGCCTTCCAGATCGTCGCCGAAACCCTCCAGCCGCTTGCGGACCCAGCGCGGAATCTCAGCGCCACAGGCATCGGAGAAACGGGCCAACTGGCTGAAGTTGGTGATGGGCATGATGCCGGGGACGATGGGCAGGTCCAGTCCCATGCCGTTGCAACTCTCGACGAAGTGGAAGTAGGCGTCGGGGTTGAAGAAATACTGGGTGATGGCCCCGTTCGCTCCGGCCTGCACCTTGCGGCGGAAATTATTCAGATCGGACTGGAGGTTGGCGGCCTGGGGGTGACATTCGGGATAGGCAGCCACCTCGATATGGAAATGGTCGCCGAAAGCCTCGCGGATAAAAGTCACCAACTCGTTGGCGTAGTTCAGTTCGCCCAGGCCGCCGAGACCGGCGCCGGAGGGCAGGTCGCCGCGCAGGGCGACGATGCGGTGGATGCCCTGGGCCTTGTAGCGGCCGAGGATCTCCCTGATCTCTTCACGGCTGGAACCGATGCAGGAGAGATGGGGCGCCGTTTCTATACCCTGTTGCACCAGCCAGTCCAGGGTAGCGAAGGTGCCGCCCTGGGTGGAGCCGCCGGCGCCATAGGTCACGGACACATATTCCGGCCCCAGCAGGGACAGTTCCCTGACCGCTTCCTTGAGTTTTTCCATCCCCGGCTCGGTCTTGGGCGGGAATAGCTCGATGCTGATCGGTTGGCTCATAAATCCCCTCGTTACTAAAATACGCGAAGCGCTCGATTGCCCCCTCCCCCTCCGGGGGAGGGTTGGGGAGGGGGGGCGCGAAACTTGCCGTTCCCAGCCCACGTCCCTCGCCTACTTCCCTGTAGGCGAAGGCCCGTAGGTCTGGCTTTAGCCCAACATGCCGGCCTGAAGGCCGGCCTACAAACCAATGATTTCTTGGCGCCCTTTGCGGTTCAGGATTAGTAACGGTAATGGTTGGGCTTGTAAGGGCCTTCCACCGGGACGCCGATATAGTCGGACTGATGTTGCGACAGGGTCGACAGCTTGACGCCGATCTTGGCCAGATGGAGCCGGGCGACCTCTTCGTCCAACTTTTTCGGCAGGGTATAGACCTTCTTTTCATAAGCGTCCGGCTTGGTGAAAATTTCGATCTGGGCCAAGGTCTGGTTGGTGAAGCTATTGGACATGACGAAGCTTGGGTGGCCGGTGGCGCAGCCCAGGTTCACCAGACGCCCCTCCGCCAGTAGGATGATGCGCTTGCCGTCGGGGAAGATGATGTGATCCACCTGGGGCTTGATGTTTTCCCACTCGTACTTTTGCAGCGAGGCGACATCGATCTCGTTGTCGAAGTGGCCGATGTTGCAGACGATGGCCTGGTCCTTCATGGCCGCCATGTGGTCATGGTCGATGACCTGGAAGTTGCCGGTGGCGGTGACGAAGATGTCGCCCAGGCCGGCCGCCTCGTCCATGGTGATCACACGGTAACCTTCCATGGCCGCTTGCAGGGCGCAGATGGGGTCGATCTCGGTGACCCAGACGATGGCGCCGAGGCCGCGGAAGGCATGGGCGCAGCCCTTGCCCACGTCGCCGTAGCCCAGCACCACGCAAATCTTGCCGGCGATCATCACATCGGTGGCGCGCTTGATGCCATCCATCAGCGACTCGCGGCAACCGTAGAGGTTGTCGAACTTGGACTTGGTGACCGAGTCATTGACATTGATGGCGGGGCAGTACAGTTCGCCGCGCTCTTCCATCTGATAGAGGCGGTGGACGCCGGTGGTGGTCTCTTCCGTGACGCCCCGGATGTTCTTCTTGATGTTCGAATACCAGTTCGGGCTCTGGGTCAGGCGGGCCTTGATGGAGGCGTAGAGTACGCGCTCCTCCTCGCTGCCGGGGTTGTTCAGCACCGAAAGGTCCTGTTCCGCCTTGCTGCCCAGATTGATCAGCAGGGTGGCGTCGCCGCCGTCGTCCAGGATCATGTTGGGCGTGCCGCCGTCGTGCCATTCCATGATCTTGTGGGTAAAGGCCCAGTACTCTTCCAGGGTCTCGCCCTTGAAGGCATGGACCGGGATGCCCACGGCGGCGATGGCCGCGGCGGCATGGTCCTGGGTCGAGAAGATGTTGCAGGAGGCCCAGCGGACTTCGGCGCCCAGGGCAACCAGGGTCTCGATCAGGACGGCGGTCTGGATGGTCATGTGGAGCGAGCCGGCGATGCGCGCGCCCTTGAGGGGCTGCTCGGCGGCGTATTTCTTGCGCAGCGCCATCAGACCGGGCATTTCGGTCTCGGCGATGCGGATCTCCTTGCGACCCCAGTCGGCCAGGGCAGCGTCGGCGATGCTGTAGTCGGAAAAACCCTGTTTCAACACAGCGTTCATTGGTATCTCTCCAGAAGGTTGTGTTGAGCGCCGTTGCTAGATTGAAGAACTCCCCTTCGAGCCTGGCGGGCCTTTGCCCGTCGCAACGCTCCTCAAAGGGGAGGGATGGGTAAACGCTTGGATCAGAGCCCGGCGGCGTCGCGCAGCTCTTCGGCCTTGTCGGTCAATTCCCAGGTGAAACCCTCGTGCTCGCGGCCGAAGTGGCCATAGGCGGCGGTCTTCTGGTATTTGATCTTGTCGGCGTTGAGCAGGTCGAGCATCTTGACGATGCCGTAGGGGCGCAGGTCGAAATGCTTGCGGACCAGCTCCACGATCAGTTCGTCAGAGATTTTGCCGGTGCCGAAGGTCTCGATCATGATCGAGGTGGGTTGAGCCACGCCGATGGCGTAGGAGACCTGGATCTCGCAACGTTCGGCCAGGCCGGCTGCGACGATGTTTTTGGCAACGTAGCGGCCGGCGTAGGCGGCGGAACGGTCCACCTTGGAGGGGTCCTTGCCGGAAAAGGCGCCGCCGCCGTGACGGGCCATGCCGCCGTAGGTATCGACGATGATCTTGCGCCCGGTCAGGCCGGCATCACCCATGGGGCCGCCGATGACGAAGGCACCGGTGGGGTTGATGTGGTAACGGGTCTGGGCGGTCAGCCATTCGGAGGGCAGCACGGGCTTGATGATGTGCTCCATGATGGCCTCTTGCAGCTCCTTGTGCTCGATGTCAGGCGAATGCTGGGTGGAAAGCACCACGGCGTCGATGGAGACGGGCTTGCCATCTTTATAATGGAAACTGACCTGGCTCTTGGCGTCGGGACGCAGCCAGGAGAGCACACCCTTCTTGCGCATCTCGGCCTGGCGATGGACCAGCCGGTGGGCATAGTAGATGGGGGCGGGCATCAGCATCTCGGTCTCGTTGGTGGCGTAGCCGAACATCAGTCCCTGGTCCCCTGCTCCCTGATCTTCGGGCTTGGAACGGTCCACGCCCTGGGCGATGTCGGGGGACTGCACGCCCAGCGCGGTCATGACCGCGCAGGTCTCCCAATCGAAGCCCATCTCGGAACTGGTGTAACCGATCTCCTTGATGGTTTGGCGCATGATCCTTTCATAATCGGGCTTGGCGGTGGTGGTGATCTCGCCCGCGATCATGACCATGCCGGTCTTGAACAGGGTTTCGCAAGCCACGCGCGCGTGCCGGTCCTCGGCCAGAATGGCGTCAAGGATGGCATCGGAAACCTGATCGGCCATCTTGTCGGGATGGCCTTCGGAAACGGACTCGGAGGTGAAAATGAACTCTTTTGCCATGGACGGATTCCCTGTGGGTCGATCAAAAAATGAAAAGGCTGGCATTCTAATGCCTCCCTCTTCAAAATGCTTGAGAAAATATCTTTCAGACTTTCATTGACGAGGAGCAAATGATGGTTTCCTTAGAGACGCCACTCTGTGAATTCGGCAGACCGGCCCTGGGGTTCGCCCTGCCCGGCGTGGACGGCATGATCTGGACCCTTGAGGAATGCCGGGGCGAGAAGGGGCTGCTGGTGATGTTCATCTGCAATCACTGCCCCTACGTCAAGGCGGTGCTTGAGCGCATGGTGCGGGATACGCGTGGGCTGCTGGAATATGGGGTCAAGAGTGTCGCCATCATGTCCAATGATCCAACCCTCTATGCGGAGGACTCCTTCGAGAATATGCAACGGGTAGCGGAAATCAATGCCTTTCCCTTTCCCTATCTGCTGGACGAGAGCCAGGCGGTCGCCAAGGCCTATGGGGCGGTCTGTACACCGGATTTCTTTGGCTACAACGCCGACCTGCAACTGCAATACCGAGGGCGTTTGGACGAGAGCCGCAAGGAGACTGCGCCCGAGGCCGTCCGTCGCGATCTATTCGAGGCCATGCGGCAAGTGGCACTGACGGGGCATGGTCCGGAGCAGCAGATCCCCGGCATGGGGTGCTCCATCAAGTGGCGAGAGTAAACAAGACCGCTCCTCTGTTGCATTGGTTGTTATCTTGGGCTCAAATAGACCTGTCACGAAATAATAAGAGCTGCCATTGGCTCGGCTTAACCTGGAGAGTGGATAGTGAACGAGCATATAGTTCAGTTGTCTGACGATAGCTTCGAAACCGAAGTGCTGAAGTCCAATGTTCCCGTACTGGTGGATTACTGGGCCGAATGGTGCGGTCCCTGCAAAATGATTGCGCCCGTATTGGACGAAATCGCCGGCGATTATGATGGCAAAGTCAAGATCGCCAAACTCAATATTGACGACAATCCCCAGACCCCACCCCGTTATGGGATTCGTGGCATCCCCACCCTGATGCTGTTCAAGAACGGCGAGGTGGAAGCCACCAAGGTCGGCGCCGTTTCCAAGTCGCAACTGACGGCCTTCATCGACAGCAATCTTTGATTTGACCTCGTAAGCGGTCCGTTCGCCTGCCGCGCCTTCCGTGCGCGGCGCGAACACCGCCGGACAGCGCCGCTTGTGAAATAAAAACCGTTGGTGCTAAACTCCAAAGCCAAGCTGTGATCGGGATCCTCCACCCGAGCAAGTACCCCCAATAACCTTGGCAACCCTCAAGTCATCGCGTTCGCGATAGACCTTATCCCCTCAGAATTTCAAAAATCCCTATGAATCTCACCGAACTCAAGAAGCAACCCGTTACAGAATTACTCGATTTGGCCCTGTCGATGGAAATCGAAGGCATGGCCCGCTCGCGGAAGCAGGATCTGATCTTTGCCATTCTCAAAGCGCACGCCAAGAAGGGGGAGGACATCTACGGGGATGGTGTCCTCGAAATATTGCAAGACGGCTTCGGGTTTCTCCGTTCGGGCGACAGCTCATTCCTGGCGGGGCCTGATGACATCTACGTTTCGCCCAGCCAGATCCGCCGCTTCAATTTGCGCACGGGCGATTCCATCTCCGGCAAGATCAGGCCACCGAAGGAAGGTGAGCGCTATTTCGCCCTGCTCAAGGTTGACGAAATCAACTATGACAAGCCGGAAAACGCCAAGAACAAGATCCTTTTCGAAAATTTCACGCCGCTGTTTGCCAACCAGAAATTCACCCTTGAGATGGGTAACGGCAGTACTGAAGACATCACCGCCCGCACCATTGAGCTCTGCTCCCCCATCGGCAAGGGCCAACGCGGCCTGATCGTCTCCCCGCCCAAGGCAGGCAAGACCATGCTGATGCAGAACATCGCCCAGTCAATCGCCCACAACCACCCCGAGTGCTACCTGATCGTGCTGCTGATCGATGAGCGGCCCGAGGAAGTGACCGAGATGCAGCGCTCGGTGCGCGCCGAGGTGATCGCCTCCACCTTCGACGAACCGGCCACCCGCCATGTCCAGGTTGCAGAGATGGTGATCGAGAAGGCCAAGCGCCTGGTCGAACACAAGCGCGACGTGGTAATCCTGCTTGATTCCATCACCCGTCTGGCCCGCGCCTACAACACCGTCATCCCCTCGTCCGGCAAAGTGCTCACGGGTGGCGTGGACGCCAACGCCCTGCAGAAGCCCAAGCGCTTCTTCGGCACGGCCCGCAATCTTGAGGAGGGCGGATCTCTCACGATCATTGCCACCGCCCTGGTCGATACCGGCTCGCGCATGGACGATGTGATCTACGAGGAGTTCAAGGGCACCGGAAACATGGAGGTCCATCTTGACCGTCGCATTGCCGAGAAGCGCATCTTCCCCGCCATCAACATCAACCGCTCCGGCACCCGCCGTGAGGATCTGCTGATGAAGCCGGACGCACTCCAGAAGATGTGGATCCTGCGCAAGATCCTGCATCCCATGGACGAACTGGCCGCCATGGAATTCCTCTACGACAAGCTCAAGATCACCAAGACCAATAACGATTTCTTCGATGCGATGAAGGGCTGAGACGCCCGCATGAAGGCCATGATCCTCGCCGCAGGACGCGGCGATCGGATGCGTCCCCTCACCGACCACTGCCCCAAGCCCCTGCTCAAGGCTGGCGGAAAACCCCTTATCGTCCATCATATCGAACGGCTGGCGGCGGCGGGTATCCGCGAACTGGTGATCAATCAT
Organism: Gammaproteobacteria bacterium; assembly: GCA_018812525.1. Taxonomy (GTDB): domain Bacteria; phylum Pseudomonadota; class Gammaproteobacteria; order Chromatiales; family Chromatiaceae; genus YD12-FULL-61-37. The sequence continues at coordinate 708 of JAHJDE010000185.1, read as the reverse complement.
GCCCACTTGGGTGATCAGATCGAGGCATGGCTGGGAGGCGGTGCCCAGTGGGGCGTTTCCATCTCTTATTCACCGGAACGGGAGGCGCTGGAGACCGGCGGAGGCATCTTCAAGGCCCTGCCCCTTCTGGGCAGCGCACCCTTTCTGGTGCTGAATGGCGATATCTGGACCGACTTCGATTTCAGCAGGCTGATCCACCTTGAGCCGAAGGGGCTTGCTTATCTGGTCCTGGTCGACAATCCCGAACACAACCCCAAAGGGGATTTCGCCCTGGGACAGGGTCGGGTTTCCAGTGAAGGAGAGGAACGGCTCACCTTCAGCGGCATCGGCGTCTATCGCCCCGCACTCTTTGCAAATTGCGAGGTCGGCCCCTTTCCCCTGGCCCCTCTTTTGCGAAATGCAATGGAACGGGGCCTGGTCGGCGGGGAGCACTTCCGGGGAGACTGGCTCGACATAGGTACCCCGCAACGATTGCTGGAGCTGGACTTCCGGTTGCGGGAAATTACGGTGACACTTTACTAAATACACTTAATTAGTAATTAAGTGTATTTAGTAAAGTGTCACCGTAATTTCCCGTAATTTCCCTTGGCGACTCAGAGGACCGGGATGGCATGGTCGATGTGCAGGTAATCCATCAGTTCCAGGGGCTGGCCCTTGGCGCAGATGATCTCCATTGCCCGCTCCCTGGCGTTCAGGCGCTTGTAAAAG
>JAHJDE010000023.1 GCA_018812525.1 Gammaproteobacteria bacterium | reverse complement strand
GCTGACCAGCCCAGGACAGGGGCGCGGCCAGCAGCAGGACGAGGAGCATCAGCAGGCTTGGATAGCGTCTTTCATGCTTCATGGCGATGGGCTCCCGTTTCGATGTTTCCTGATGGCCCTATGTTACCTGTGGATAGGCCGCTGGGGTTAGGGGCGCGGACCCCCCGGATGTTTATCGTTCCCACGCTCCGCGTGGGAATGCCGCCCGCGACGCTCTGCGTCGCAATTCGGGACGCAGAGCGTCCCTCCCTGCATTCCCACGCGGAGCGTGGGAACGATAAAATTCATTCGCATCTTCCGGGCCTTGCCGGCCTCTTCTGCGAATAAATTCGCACCTACATAGCGTAAATGCACAGCTACCGGCACTGGCACAGGATGGCGGTCAGGTTGTCGCTGGCCCCGGTGTCGAGGGCGCCCCAGAGCAGGGCGCGCAGGCGTTCGGGCAAGGCACCTTCGCCATTCAGCATCTCCCAGGGGTCTTTTTTCTTGCCGCTCCAGAGTCCGTCGCTGGCCAGGAGCAGCGTATCGCCGCGCTTCAGGCGGAAGCTGGCGAGGTCGGGCCGGTCCTGGTGGCCGGGAGTCAGTTCTGCGGCCAGGTCGAGGCGGAGCTGCCGTGTGTGCTGGAGGGGATACTGGCCGTCGCCGTCCTTGAGGATGCCGAAGGAGCCGTAGCCGAGGGCCTGGGCCATGGCCTGTTCCGGAATCCTTTGGGACAGGGTCTCATCCGCCCTGCCGTCGCGGCGCAGAAATTCGGCGGGGCTGTGGTCGCGGGTCAGTTGCCGCCAGACGCCGTCCCGCAGCAGAAGGGCGCGGCTGTCGCCCACCTGGGCCAGGTGGGCCAGGCCATCGGGCCGAACATCGATCCAGGTCAATGTGCTGCCGGGGCTGTCCGGCCCTTGGTGCCAGCGTTCATGCAGCGCGGCATGGATCGACATCAGCCGCTCCCGCCGCCGGGGCAGGGAACGGGGGCCGAAGGGTTCTTCCAGCAGGGCCTCGGCCACCGAGGCGGCGAAGGCCTGGCCGTTACGGTGCCCCCCCATGCCGTCGATGACGCAGAGCCGCCAGTGGTCGCCGGGCCAGCGGGGGATAGCCTTGCGGTAGGGCCTGCCGTGGCTGAGGTATTCGGCATTGCCCTTGCCGTCGATGAGGAGGTAGTTGTCCTGATTCTCCCGGCGCGGGCCGATCTCGCTCCGCGCGGCCGCCTGCAACCGGGGATAGGCAAGGGGAAACAGCCGGTAGCCGAACACGGTCTCTCTCGCCCGCTTCAGGCGTCGTAACGCAGGATGTAGAGCGCCAGCTGCAGGTGCTCGCCGGGACGTAGCAGCAGGGAATCGCTGTGGTTTTTCAGGGTCTCCTTGTGGTGATAGTTCCGGTCCAGCACATGGATGGGGTGGTTCGCGCTCAGAAGTTCGACCTTCAGCCCAGCCTCGACCGGGGTCAGGCGCGCGAAACGCCGCGACACCAGATCGTTCAGCACCCCCTGCTCCCGCCCGTCCAGGCTGTGGGGCTGACTGAGCGCCCGGAGGGGGATGCCGACCTCGTCCCCCGCCGGATTGACGCCGATCACGACGCCGCTGCCGTCGGAGACCGGGGGCAAGGGGTAGGCGTGGGGCTTGGGTAATTTCAGCAGGCAGAGATAGTCCGCCTGGAAGGAGCGGATGATTTCGAGGGGATCAACACCAGGCCGCCAATCGAGGCGCTGGGTCGAGGGCTTGATCCTGGCGGGCCGCCGTTCGCCTGGCCGTCCCCAATAGAGGCCGTCGTCGCCGGTCTTGCCCTGAATGAAGACCCCGCCCGAGGCGGTCTCGTCCAACGTGCCGTCACGGTTCAGACGCAGGGTCCAGCCGGTCAGGCCGGCTGCGGCATTGGCGCTGATGCGCGGCAGGGCGAGGGCGGTCAGGGAGAGCCGGGGGCCGATGACCTCGCCGGTGAAAATGAGGGTCCTGTCCGCGCCTTCCGGGGTTGCGGCCAGGGCGGCTGCCTTCAACTCGACCGCCAGGGTCAGGCGTTGCCGCGCTTCCGCGCCGGCGGTGAAGATGGCCTTGAAACGGCCGGATTGCCCATTGCCTTCGATGGCGGCGGTCACCGGCTCGCACCTTGCCCACTCCGCGGAATAGCGGCCGTTATCGCAATGAAGGACGGCATAGCCGCTGGCCTCCGCCGGCCAGAGGGGGGATTGGATGGCGCCCTGCCAGGGGCTGTTCGAGATCAGCAGGTATTTTTGTCCCCGGTAGAGTGCCGCGGGCCGTTCGACCCTCTCCCTGACGCCGGTGCCGATGTCGTAATTCCACCAGGGCGGCAAGGGCTCACTGCGATCACAGATGCAGACCTGGACCTCGCCGATGGGGCGATCCTCAGCATCCGGCAGGAATACACCCAGGCCGAACTGGCACAGGACCTCGTCATCCGCCAGCGTTGCCTCCGGCAGGATCACGTAGCGGGGGGCGCGGGCATCGAGCAGATGATCCTGGAAGTCCTCTTCGTGCCGGCGGGTCAGATCGTCCTGCATGATGCGCACACTGTGGTTGAAACGCGCCCCCTGCCAGGCGGAATCCGGAACCCGGATCAGGACATCGGTGAAGACGCGGCGGTCCTCCCGCACCCGCCCGAACTCATCCTCCAGAGAACCCACGAAGCGGTGGGCGTCCAGGGCCTCGCGCAACCGGCGGTCGCCACGCCCGGTCGCTGCCTCGCATATGGCCGCGCCACCGCCGAATTCGCTGCTCCAAAGGGGAGAAGGATCGAGCGGATCGGTCACCCCTTTCAGGTGCAAGGTATGGATAAAGGGATTGCCGCTCCCATCCAGCCAGCCACGTTTCCCGCCGGAAACCAGTCCGCCGGCTAATTTGTCGAAAAGCCCCATACCGAAGATACCTCTTTGATTATGTTGTTCAACCGTAACTATTCAGCCCCCCCCTCCCTCTGGGAGGGGGTTGGGGGGAGGGCCGGGCGTAAACCAAGCACTCATGCTCGGTTCGACCCTTTTCCCCCTCCCCAACCCTCCCCCAGTGGGGGAGGGAGATAACTTCCGAATTGAGCTGAATAGTTACGTTCAACCCAGATTTTTCATTGGCCCGTAGGTCGGCCTTCAGCCCGGCATGTCGGCCTGAAGGCCGACCTACAAACAAAAATCCGATGGAAAATCCGGGTTCAAAACTCTGCCACCAGCCGGAACCCCGTGTAGATATCCCTGGCCTGGGGCTCCCGAGGGGTGCGCCCCGAGACCCGGATGGCTTTGGCGCCATTACCCCAGGAGCCGCCGCGCACGCTGTAGCGCCCCTCGTCTTTCCCCGCCGGGGCGCAGGCGGTGGCGGCATCCGATTGCAGGGCATCGGTGTAGGCGGAACAGCTCCACTCCGCGACATTGCCGCCCATGTCGTAAAGCCCGAAACGGTTGGGCTGGAAGCCGGCGACTGCCCGGCTGCCCTCCGCGCGGCAGCGGCCGGGATCGCTGAATTGAGCACCGTTGGGCTGCCCCGCTTCACAACGGGGCGGCTCATCCCCCCAAGCATAGCGGGTATCGAGCCCGGCCCTGGCGGCATACTCCCACTCGGCCTCGGTCGGCAGCCGGTAGTGGCGGCCGCTCTTGCGGCGCAACCACTGGGCATAGGCCGCCATGTCCCGGCGCCCGACACAGGTCACGGGGTGATCCGGCGACTGCTCGAATCCCGAATTGCGCCAGAACAACCCCCACTGTTTTTGCCAGCCGCCTTCCCAGATGTAACAGCCCCGATCCTGCTCCGCCAGGGTCTGGAAAGGCTGCCCCCGGTGATAGTCCTTGTCGGCCACGAAGGCGGCGAACTGCCTTAACGTCACCTCGGTAACAGCCATGGCGAAGGGCCGGCCGATGCTCAGCCCGCGGCTGGCTTCGCCATCCTCCCAACGCTCGTCCGCCCCGCCGCCGCCGGCGGTATCGCCCATGCGAAACGCCCCCGCCGGCAGGACCGCCATGGACGGACAGCCGGGACAGTCGCTGAAGCTGAAGCCATCCGGGTTCAACGGCAGCCCCAGCCCCTGGGCCGTCTCGTGCTGCAAGGCCCTCACCTGCGCCGGCGTCATGCCGCCGAGGCGCGGGGGCTCCCGTTCACCCGATGGTGAGGACGGCGGCACAGGTTTGGCGGGGGCCGTCAGGCTCGACAGCAGCGCCAGCCACTCCTCGGCCTGCCACCAGATCCCATAACCGGCGCCGCCGATGGCGGTGATGGCCAGCAACAGAACCAGACCGCGCAACCTATTACCCCCCCCTTGATAAAGGGGGGTTGGGGGGGATTTCTTCCACCATGCCCGGCGACCCAACCGGATCGCCGCGCCCTCCAGCCGCTCCAGGCGGGCGCCGAGGCGTTCGTTCTCCGGATGGATGCCTTGCAGTTTATGCAGCACGTCCATGAAGGCCACCCATTGCCGGGGCTTGACCGCCTCCGCCTCCAATTGATCGAGCCAGACCTCCCTGGGCTCCCGCTCGACCGCCTCCAGGCGGCGGCCAGCGGCCCAGAGCTGCTCCGCCGTGACACTCACCCGCAACAGGGCCTCAGCGGCACGGCGTTCGCCCGAGACCTGGCAGCGGACCTGGAGCTGTCGCTCGCCGGCATCCCCGATGGCCGGGGTCCAGCGGTAACGCAAGGTCCCTTCCCCCGTCACAAAGCCGGTCTCCGGTGTCTCCGGCTCCAGGGACAGCGGGGTGCCGTCGAGGCTCAGACCCAGCCATTTGCCATGGGAGGGCAACCCCTCCCCCGCCACCCGTACCTCGATGGCCAGGGGCTGGCCCGCCTCGATCTCCGTTACGGCAGCCCCCACTTCCAGGCGGTCGATGCGGGGCCGCAGCGCCTGGCGCAGTTGCGCGAATCCCGCCTCGGCCTCGCCGGCCCTGGGCCGGTCGGCGGGAGACGGCGACAACAGGCGCTCCACCCAGGCGGCCATGCGGTCGGCATTCTGTTCGAGATCCGGCAGGGAGCGGATCGCGGTCATCATCAGGGTAGCGTCGGAATTCCCGCCGAACAGATCCAACAGCCGCCTCTGTAGCCGCGTCCGCTCCTGGGTGGTCAGGCCGCCGATCTCCCCCAGCAGACCGGGGCCGCCCTTGGCGATTCCCTCCAGATGGTCACGCGACTTGGCTGCCACCGGCAATTGGTATTGCGCCTCGGGCAGGCCATGGTCCGGCATGATCAGCCAATAGAGGATCAAACCCAGATTGTAGAGATCGCAGGCGGGGCCGATGTCGAACAGACCCTCGCCATTGCCGCCATTTCCCTCGGCCGGCCGGACCGGCAGTATCTGTTCCGGGGCGAAAAACTCCCGGTCGCGATGAGGGGCATCGGTCAATTCCTCCGCGCCGGCCTTGGCGATGCCGAAATCGATCAGGCGCAGGTCGCCGCCCGCCCGATGGGTCAGAAGGAGGTTGGAAGGCTTCAGGTCCCGGTGGCTGGAAACGCCATCCAGGGCCTGGACTTGGCCGATGGCGTGGGCGATCTGCCCGGCCCAGCGCAACAGGGTATCGCCATCCAGGGGTGCCTCTGCATCCTTCAGACTGCCCGCCATCAGGGGCATGACGAAGGCGGGCACGTCGCCGAAACGGGGATGGCGCCAATGGCCGGCGTCGAGGCAGGGGATGATGAAAGGGTCTTCCACGTTCTTATCCCCCCCTTGGGAAAGGGGGGCTAGGGGGGATTTTCCTCCGCCCAGCCGCTCCAAGGACTCGATCTCGGCGCGGATATTGGCGATGTTGACCCAGACGCGGCTGTCATCATCCCGCTGAATCAGCACCGTCTTCAGGGCATATTCGCCCCCCTCCGGGCCGGAAACGCGCCAGATCTCCCCCTGGCCGCCCTGTTTCAAAGGCTCCAGCAGTCGGTATTCCCCCTGTTTCAATTGGAGGCTGTCGTTTGCATTCAGCATCGGCTATTCCTTCGATTGGCCATCGGCCCGATCGATCTTAGCAAAAGAGGTCCCTACCCAGAACGGAAGGGGGGGCATGAAATGACAAACTCAGGTAGCCCGGTCGGAGCAAAGCGGAACGTTGATCGTTCCCACGCTCCGGCGTGGGAATGCAGGGAGGGACGCTCCG
>JAHJDE010000184.1 GCA_018812525.1 Gammaproteobacteria bacterium | reverse complement strand
CTCGACGTAGCACTGCTACGCCTGCGGTTTTGCTCAATCGGTTCGACCAAATCTGACCTAAATCCGAGCGCAATATTGCTCAAGTTATTCTTGCTCGACGCCTAGTAACTATTCAGCTCAATTCGGAAAAAGGGGGTAGTCGGTTAGCGCCTCCACCCCCTACATGTTGTGGTCACCATTCATAGCCATGCGTCACCGCGGCTTCGGTGACGGGCTCGGTGACAACGGCTTGTTCCAGGAGGCGCTAATCGACTACCCCCTTTTCGGAAATTGCCCCCTCCCCCTTTGCAGGGGGAGGGTTGGGGAGGGGGTAAGAGGTCGATTCGGGCATAGGTGCCTGGTCTACGCTGACCCTCCCCCCAACCCCCTCCTGGAGGGAGGGGGGGCTGAATAGTTACTTATCTTCACCCGATTCGGGGGATTGCCCCTCTTCCAGCGGTGCCTCCGGGTAGTCCTCCAGACGCAGGAACTCGTTGCCCCGGCACTTGGGACAGGGGGGAATCCGCCCGGCCTTGTAGAAGTGGAGTTCCTCCCGGCAATTGCGGCAAAACAGCACACCGGGGCCGGTCACCTCACCGGTGCGGTAGGGAGTGGTGCGTGCCTGCTCTGCCCACTGTTTTAGTTGCAGGCTGGTCTGATCGGCCACTTGGGAGAACATGTCGAGCAGCTTGGCCTCGATCAGGGTGATGTCGGTCCGCAGCCAACTGACGAACTCGTCGCCGGTATTGGAGAGGTAGGCCGCCGCGTCCTGGATATCCCGCTCCAGGTACTCGGAGATATGCTCCGCCTCCTCGCGGGTCAGTTCGCCCATCTCCACAACCTTCTCGCGCGCCTGGCCCATGCGCTCCCGCAGAAGGGGCAGCGCATCCTTTTCGACAGCCTCCTTGCTGTCGTGAACCAGCTTGAGCATCTTTTCGTAGGCCGACGGCAATCGATCGGCACCGTTCTTTTGATGAAAACCATCCCTGGCTTTCACCCCTCCGGGGTCGCTATGCGGCCCAAATCCGCTCCCGGCGGATTTGTCAGGATCATCGTTCATGTGGTTTCTCCCCCGCTGTCAGGATTTCATCTCAAGGAAGAGGTTCTTGCAAAACTGCAAGAACCTCTTGCGGTTCAGGGATGAACCGCCTTGCAAAATGGCCAGGATGACCATTTTGCAAGCACCTCAGAAGTGTGGTCCAGGATTGCCGAAAGGCCAATGACCGAGCGCATATTTCCCGTCAGGGCCTAAGGTCAGGGCGGAATCCCTGGTGGGTTCCGCCCTGGGATTCGACCAGCAGGGCGTCCAAGCCCGCCCCGTCGAGCAGGGGTATGCCGAGTTCACCGGCCTTGGCCAGCTTGGAACCGGCATCGGCCCCCGCGACGACATAATCGGTCTTTTTCGAGACGCTCCCGGCCACCTTGGCCCCCAGGGCCAGGAGCTGGTCCTTGATCGCGTCGCGGGGACGGCTCAGGGTGCCGGTGAGGACGAAGGTCTTGCCCGCCAGGGGGGATTCGACCGGCGCAGTCAGGGCAAGGGGTTCCCAGCGGATGCCGGCGGCACGGAGCTGATCTATGACCTCCCGGTTGTGCGGCTGGCGGAAGAATGCCTGGACATGGGCGGCGACCACCGGCCCCACATCGGGTATCCGTTGCAGCCGAGGCTCGTCCGCCGCCATCAGGGGTTCGAGATCGCCGAAGGAATGGGCCAGGGCGCGGGCGGTTGCCTCGCCCACCTCGCGGATGCCCAGGGCGAAGAGGAACCGCTCCAGAGTCGTCTCCTTGCTGGCCTCCAGTGCCTGGATCAGATTGGCCGCCGATTTCTCGGCCATGCGTTCCAGACCAGCCAGTTGCTCCAGTGTCAATTGATAGAGGTCCGCCGGATTCCGGATCAGCCCCTGCTCCACCAGTTGCTCCACCAGCTTGTCACCCAGGCCGTCGATGTCCATGGCCCGGCGCGCGGCAAAATGCTTGATCGCCTCCCTGCGCTGGGCGCTGCACCAGAGCCCGCCGCTGCAACGGGCGACCGACTCGCCTTCGGGCCGGACGATGTCGGAACCGCACACCGGACACTGGGGCGGCATGCGTATGGGCTGGGCATCGGCGGGCCGCCGTTCGGGGGCTGAGCGCACCACCTCCGGGATCACGTCCCCGGCGCGGCGCACGATGACCGTATCCCCGATGCGGACATCCTTGCGTTCCACCTCGTCCATGTTGTGCAGGGTGGCGTTGCTGACCGTGACGCCGCCGACGAAGACCGGTTCCAGCCGCGCCACGGGCGTCAGGGCGCCGGTGCGACCCACCTGGAACTCCACCGCCAGCAGCCGGGTCAGCTCCTCCTGGGCCGGGAACTTGTGGGCCAAGGCCCAGCGGGGGGCGCGGCTGACATAGCCGAGCTGTTCCTGCTGGGCGATGTCGTCCAGCTTGTAGACCACCCCGTCGATGTCGTAATCGAGACCGTCGCGGCGCTCGCCCAGCTCGCGGTAGTAGGCGAGGCAACCCGCCACCCCATCGACGGTGGCAAGTTCGGGCGAGACCGGCAGGCCCCAAGCCTTGATCCAGGCCATGCGCCCGCTTTGGGTATCGGGCAGATCCTTCCCTCTCCCCAACCCTGGGCAACGTGCTCCCGGCGTTGCCAACCGACTACCTCTCTGTAGTCGTCTCCCAGAGGGAGAGGGAGCAAAAGCAACCTCCCCCAGTCCGTAGGCTTGGAAGGCCAGGGGCCGTTGCGCCGTGACGCGGGGATCGAGCTGGCGCAGGGAACCGGCGGCGGCGTTGCGGGGATTGGCGAAGGGCTTCTCACCCCGCTCCCGCGCCCGTCGATTGAATGCCTCGAAGCCACGCCGAGGCATGAAGACCTCGCCCCGGATCTCCAGCACCGGGGGCCAGCCCTCGCCCATCAGGCGCAGGGGGATGGCGGCGATGGTGCGGACATTGCGGGTCACATCCTCGCCCTTGCCGCCGTCGCCCCGGGTCGCCGCCCTGATCAGTACGCCGTCCTCGTAGCGCAGGCTGACGGCAAGCCCGTCCAGCTTGGGCTCGGCCAGATAGGTCAGGGTTGCATCATGGCCGATGCGCTCCCGCGCGCGGCGGTCAAAATCGGCCACCTCTTCGTCGCTGAAGGCATTGGCCAGGGAGAGCATGGGGACGGCATGGACGACCTCCTCGAACCCCTCGGCCGGGGCGCCGCCGATCCGCTGGGTGGGCGAGTCGGGCGTCACCAGCTCGGGATGGCCGGCCTCCAGCCCCTCCAGCTCCCGCAGCAGCCGGTCGTACTCGGCATCGGGGATCAGAGGGTCGTTCAGGACATGGTATTGATAGTCGTGGCGGGCGATCTCCCGGCGCAGCCACGCCACCCGATCCCGCGCGCTCATCGCCGCTTCCCCCGCCGTTTGAGCGCCAACTGCACCTGCCGGCGGTGCTCCAGGATCTCGCTGCGGGTATGCTCAATGGTCTGCCGGGAGAGGACACTGTGGTTCTCGTCCTGGAGTTCGCCGTTGAGGGCCTTGGCAAACTCCCGTGCCGTCTCCAGCATATCGTTGTAGGCCACCATGCCGTCGATGGGACCCGGCAACTGAGCGAAAAGGGTGATCCCCGGCGTGGTATAGCCCTCCATCCCCGCCATCGGGAAGATCCCCGGCTCGACCATGCTGGCCAGGCTATAGACCACCCGGTTGCCGTCGGGCTCGACCCGGTGGTAGATCCGCATCCGGCCCGGTTTCAGCATCAGGCGTTGCATCATCTCCTGGAGGTCCTCGCCACCGAAGTCGTTGCCACGCGCCACCACGTTGATTTGGATGATCTTTCCGGGCAGGTCCGGGTTTGGCCGCTCCAGGATGGGCGGTTCGTCGCCGAAGAAATCGAAGGTGGACTGCTGGGCAGTACGCACCGCTTGCTCCTCGAAATCCGCCTCCTCGCAGGGCTCCCCCTCATAGCCGGACCGGGGTTCCACTTGGAAGTCGAGTTCCGTCTCCGGCTCCAACTCGTAGACCTGCTCCGAATCGGGATCGACGACCTCCTCCATGCCCAGCCAGGGTTCATGCTTGGAACTGGGCGCGGGTTCCCACACGGGACGATTCCCCAGCCGGACCTCCCGGCCCGAGGCCAGGCCGATCACGGCGGAGAGGTCAAGCCAGGGTTCCCGCTTGCCGCCCAGATCAAGGAGATCTTCTTCCTCCTCCTCTTCGGGCTGGGCCAACTGATGCCCGGATGGGGCCTTGCGGAAACCGGGATGATCAAGGCCCGGCTCTCCCGAATTCCGCTCCGCTTCATCCGGGCCACCCTGTGGTTCGGGTTCAGGCTCGGGTTCTGGCTCAGGCTCGGACTCAGGCTCGGGTTCAGGCTCGGGTTCAGGCTCGGGTTCCGGCTCAGGCTCAGGTTCCGGCTCGGACTCAGGCTCGGGTTCAGGCTCAGGCTCAGGTTCCGGCTCGGACTCAGGCTCGGGTTCAGGCTCAGGTTCAGGCTCAGGTTCAGGCTCAGGCTCGGACTCAGGTTCCGGCTCGGGCTCGGGCTCGGGCTCGGGCTCGGGCTCAGGCTCGGGTTCAGGCTCGGGTTCAGGCTCAGGCTCAGGCTCAGGCTGGAGTTCCAGCCCCGCATCCACCTCGGGTACCCGCTTGAAGCCGGGCCCCCCATCCAGATCCAGCGGCCCTTCACTGTCAAGCCAGGGTTCGGGTTCCCGTTCCGGCCCAAACGCCAGCGACGAGAGGTCCATGTCCGGCTCCTGTCGCGAACCCTCCTCGAAGCCCTGCTCCCACAAACGGTCGATCTCGGCGCCATCGATCACCGGCCCCTCTTCCGCCTCGATCTCAAACGGCACTTCCGGCCTGATTGCCGCCACCGGCTCGGGGGCCTCCTCAAAGGGTTCGGAACCGGCGGCAAGGGGCGGTCCCTCGACCGGTGGGACATGGGTCCGCCCCGGCGCTAAACCGGTAACGGCGGGGATACGGATACTCGGCATGTTGCGGCTGGGGCTGGACCCCTCTGCCGCCGATGGGGAAAGGGACTTGTCCCGCTCGACGAAATGGGTCATCTCCTCGAACAGGCGTTCCTCCGACTCTTCCTCTTCCCCGATCAGCAGATCGAAGAAGGGGTCCTGGGCGGCGCGCTTGGGAGATAGGCCGTGGTCGTGGGGATCTTCCCGCACCGTCTGGTCCAGTTGTTCGAGCTCGGCCTCAATGTTTTCGGGCTCCGACGCATCGCACTGAAGCGGGGGTAATCCCTCGGTCTCCTCCGTCAGGGGCTCATCCCTGGCGGTCCTGGAAAAGGTGGTGGGGCTGGGGTGAAAATCGGGAAAGATCTCCTCCGGGATCTCCCCTTGACCGGCCAGTTTGGGCAGGATGTCGTCCGAGTCGTCCAGCTCCTCTCCTTCATCCGGGGCGGCAGCCCTCCTCCCCTCCTGGCGCCACAGGGGCTCGAAGCCTGGCCGGCGTGCGGCGGTTTGCTCCTCCTGCTCCCGTTGCGGGCTGCGGTGGATGGGTCCGATGTGATCGTTCAGGCGCTTCTGGCGATCCCAGAAGTAGATGCCGAGGACGAAGAGCACGCCCCCGATGAACAGCAAAAACCTGAGAAAATCGGCTTCCATGGCTGCTGCTACATCGCCTCCAGGGATGGAGGTGAGGGATGAGAGCTGGGAGCGGTAAGATTCGCCACCAGTTTCGCCGCCTCGCCGACATCGACCGAGACGATGCGGGAGACGCCGGGCTCGTTCATGGTTACGCCGATCAGTTGATTGGACATCTCCATGGTGACCTTGTTATGGGTGATGAAAATAAACTGAACTTTATCAGACATCTCCCGCACCATGTGGCAAAAACGGCCCACGTTGGCGTCGTCCAGGGGGGCATCGACCTCGTCCAGCAGACAGAAGGGGGCGGGGTTGAGCTGGAAGATGGCGAAGACCAGGGCCACGGCGGTGAGGGCCTTCTCGCCGCCGGAGAGCAACTGGATGCTGCTGTTGCGTTTGCCGGGCGGGCGGGCCATGACGGAGACGCCGGTGTCGAGCAGGTCCTCGCCGGTCAGTTGCAGGTAGGCGTGACCGCCGCCGAAGAGCTTGGGGAAGAGGGTCTGTAGACCGGCGTTGACCTGGTCGAAGGTCTCCTTGAAGCGGGTGCGGGTCTCCCGGTCGATCTTGCGGATGGCCTCCTCCAGCACCTCCAGGGCGCGGCTGATGTCGGCGTGCTGGTCGTCCAGGTATTTCATGCGCTCGGCCTGCTCGCGGTATTCGTCGATAGCGGCCAGGTTGATGCGGCCCAGCCCCTCGATGCGCCGGGCGATGCGTTGCAGCTCCTCCTGCCACTTCTCCTGCCCCGCCTCGGCGGGCATCTCGCGCAGGAGCAGCTCCCGGTCGAAGCCGGTCTCGGCCAACTGCTCCTCCAGGGTGCTCCAGCGGACCCGGTGCTCCTGGAGCTTCAAACGCCCCTGCTCCAGCTCGGAACGCCGCCGTTGCGCCTGCTGCTCGGCCACCGCCCGCTGCTGTTCCAGTTGCCGCAGTTGCCGGTCGAGGGTCTCCAGGGCATTGCGGGTCTCGCCCAGGCGGGCCTCCACCGTCAGCCGTTGGGCCAGTTGGGTCTCCAGTTCTTCCCGGAGCGTCTGGACCGGGACCTCGCCCTCGCCCAGTTGTTTTTCCAATTCCGCCTTGCGCCCCTGCAACTGCTGGAGCTGGGAGGCGGAACGGGAGAGCGACTGCTCCAGGGAACGCCGCGAGGTGCGCATGGCCTCCACCCGCAACGCGACCTCGTGGGCCTTGGCCCGCGATTCGTTGCGCTCGCGCCGGACCTGTTCCACCCGGTCGCGCAACTGATCGCGCCGGGCCACCAGGGACTCGCGCCGCTGGGCCAGGGTCTCCATGGCAGTCAGGGCCTCGTGTAGACGCTCGCGGGCCTCGGCCTGCTGCTCCCGGCCACTGGCGATCTGCTGGCCGATCTCCTGTATCTCCTGCTCCACATGGCGGCGCCGGGTGGCCAGGTGCTCCATGCGGGCCTTCACCCCGCTCAGGGCGGCACGGGATTCGGAGAGACGCCGGTTGGCCTCGTTGAACTCCCGCTGCCGTTGCTCCCGCAACTGCTCCAGCCCCCGCGAGGCCTCGCGGGCCTGCTCCAGGGCCTCGGCCAGCTCCTCAGCCGCGGACTCCTGGGAATCCAGGGCCTCGGCCAATTCGCGCAGTTCCTCTTCCCGCTTGAGGACCCCGGCCCCCGTGTCGTTCTCGCCGGTGATCAGCCAATTGGGGCCGACCTGAACCCCCTCGGGGCAGACCCAGCACTCGTGGGGGGCCAGTTCCGCCCGCCGCCCGAGCGCCTGTGCCAGGGAACCGCAGCAACGCAGTCCCGCCAGCAGGGTCGCGATCCCCGCCGGTCGTTCGATCTTGTGGACCAGGCTGTCGCCGGGGAGATTCGCGGGCGGGGCCTGCTCGCTCTCCAACAGGGCCAGCAGGGTCTTGTCCAACTGTGCGACGGCAGCCCCCCGCCCGGAGAGGTCATCGACGCAGACCGCTTGCAGGCGCGCCCCCAGTACCGCCTCGACCGCGCCGCGCCAGGCCGGTTCCACTTGCAGGACCTCGCCCAGGCGCTTGGCCCGGTCGAGCCCCTGGTCGCGCAGCCAGGCGCGGGTCCGGTCCGCCTGCTTGCCCAGGGCCGCCTGTTGCAGGGCCTCAAGCGACGCCCGGCGCCCCCGCAGTTCCTGAATCCGCCCCTGGACCTGATTGAGGTCGCCCTCGGCCTGCTTGATCCGTGCCCGCGACGGTTCGATCTCGCCGAGGATGGATTGGAGCGCCGCCTCGTGACCGGCGCAGAACTCACCGGCCTCGGCCTCTTGCATGGCGAGATCGGCCGCCGCCTCTTCCAGCTCGGCCGTTTGCAGCCGCGCCAGCTCTTCCTGCAAGCGCCCCTGGCGCTGTTGCGACTGGACATCCTGCTGGTCGAAGTGGTTGATGCGGGTGCGCTCCACCTGGGCGCGCTGGGCGGGCTCCGCCGCCTTGCGGTTGAATTCGTCCCACTCGGCCTGCCAGGCGAGGAGTTCCCCCTCGGACCCTTGCAGCCGGGCGGCGATCTCCTCCTCCATCTCGCGCAGGGTCTCCAGCTCCGGCTCCTCCATGAACAGGCGTTGGGCGATCTCCTCCAGACCGGCCTCGTCCTGGGCGCGGTGGTCCTGTAGCTCGCGCAGGCCCGCGTCGAGCTGGGCGAGGTCCCGCTCCTGCCGGGTCCGGTTGTCGCGGGCGAACTGGATGCTCTGCTCCAGGCGCGAGATCTCGGCCCCGACGGCATAGAAGCGGCTCTGCTCCTCGTTGAAGCGGTCGCCGACCTGGATGTGGGCGTCCCGGTCCCGCTCGATGTCGGCCTCCAGGCGGCGCTGCTCGGCCAGGGCCGCCTCCAGCGCCGTCTCCTGCCGGGCCAGCAGCCCCTCGTCGGAGCCCACCTCCTCGGCCAGCAGCCGCCAGCGCAGGGCCAGCAGTTCCGCCTTGCGGCGGCGCTCCTCCTGCTTGTAGCCCTTGTACTTCTCGGCCGTCTCCGCCTGCCGTTGCAGGTGCTGCAACTGCTTGCCCACCTCCTCGCGCAGGTCGTTCAATCGGTCCAGGTTCTCGCGGGTGCCCTGGATGCGGTTCTCGGTCTCGCGCCGTCTCTCCTTATATTTAGAGATGCCGGCCGCCTCCTCCAGAAAGTGCCGCAGGTCCTCCGGCCGTGCCTCGATCAGGCGGCTGATCATGCCCTGCTCGATGATGGAGTAGCTGCGCGGCCCCAGGCCGGTGCCGAGGAAGAGGTCGGTGATATCGCGCCGGCGGCAGCGGACCCCGTTCAGGAAGTAGTTGGACTGGCCGTCGCGCGATACCGTGCGTTTGACCGCGATCTGATGGTAATTGGCGTACTGGCCGCTGGCGCGGCCCTCGCTGTTGTCGAACATCAGCTCGATACTGGCGGTGCCCACCGGCTTGCGCGAGGTGGAGCCGTTGAAGATGACATCGGCCATGGACTCGCCACGGAGCATCTTGGCCGAACTCTCGCCCATCACCCAGCGAACGGCGTCGATCACGTTGGACTTGCCGCACCCATTGGGACCGACCACCCCCACCAGGTTGGAGGGCATGTGGACAGTGGTGGGATCGACAAAGGATTTGAAACCGGCGAGCTTGATCTTTTCCAGGCGCATGGGGGCGTAAGATACTCGGACAAGGGTACGGCAACAAGGGAACATCAGCCATTGCAACGCGCTTCATTATGCCGCATATCGGTTTTGCTGTTGCGTTGCTTTCTTCGCAAACCGTGATAAATTCGGGCAAAGATTTAAGGTGAATGACGATCAAGTATTCACTCTACGATTAGAAGCAGATTTTCCATCATATTTTATATTCCAGAAGGAGAAAACAAATGTGTGAGCTCGATAAAATCCGTAGATTCTACGTTAATAGAGAAGATAAGAAATTATTAGCGCTAACAGAAGAGCTATGGCAAAACAAACGCCCTTATGGACTGAGCGCAGAAAATGGGGAGATTTGCCGATACGCAATGTTAGCAGCATTCCGGCAAGCCAAAGAAATTGCAAGTGATAAAAATAACTACTATGCACGCGGCCTAACATGGAAATCCCGTGCTCGTGTGATGTTTTCTGCTTCGGCCTCATTTACCGGAGAGGCCATGATGCTGATTCCTGATGCCTACGCGGTGGCGTTCGAATTTAAGCGATTCGATTTGGCGCGAGAGATCCTGCATGAGATGCCTCGATTGATCGAACTGGATAATAGAAATGCGGCCGATCAAATTCCATCAAAAGCAATGGTAGAGCGTTGTTATCCAGAGAAAGTTGGATATTTCTATTTTAGGGAAGAGCAGTATTCAGATGGGAAGGCTTACTATCAGAAAGCACTTGATGCCACTAATAATGATCCAAGAGGCAGATTAAAGGTCCAGTTAGGACTTGCCAATTGCAATTTCGGTGTATCAGGCAATCGGGGCAGTTCCGCTTTAATAAAGGAAATGCAAAGAATTCATAGGGAGGCGGAAGCAGCATACTTTCAGGACGTTGTTTATGTTGCAGAGGTGAACAATAAAATCCTGGCCAGTAATTCAGAGATCAACCCTCAAAATCTGAAATTCGTTGAAATTTGAATATTCTGCCGGACCAATGGGGGAACTCAGCCACCCCTCAATCCATTCCAAGCAGGGCTCCAAGCAATCTCCGATGACAACCGGCAGTGGCGCTGACCGAATAGGGATCGGCACGGGATGGAATTACAATCGGTGCTAGCGTAAGCCTTCCTTTCCCAACCGGCAGGGTACAAGCCACCAGGTCTTCTCGCCCCTCTCCGCTTGCATGAACAACCACCTTCCCATCACAACCATGCAGGCCACGAAGAGAGCGGCTTAGCCGTAAATCCAACTGGGATGGGACCAGGCAACCTCGCTTTAGCCGACCATAACCTGTTACCGCTGTGAACTCCAGCGACTTCCTTGGAGGAATAATCCAGTCCCCCAAGGAACCGCCGATATGCTCAAGTATATGATTTATCCAGGCCTCGCCATCTCCCCATGAATCATAGAAAACGGCAATCCTTGCACCGGATTTTATTGACATCCAATACGCCTCCTTCGTCAATCTAGATATGGCACTACCGGTTAATATCCATGTTTGCCCCGTAACAGGGAGGATGTCGTCGGACGGATTAACAAAATACAGTCGTTCATGGATACTGGCTTGGAAGAAAAGATGTACAGTTGGATCATAATCTTGCCCTGTATATAAAAAGCATGGACTATTCCCCCCCCCATTGAGCCATAGATCCCTGGCCTCTGCCTCAATCTTCCTCAATAAGCCTTTCTGTGTATCAAATATTACACCACCACGCTCGATCTCCTGCCCCAACAATAGGTTGATAGATTGCAAGTTGCGTTTAAATGAAAGACCTTGGGGAGTCGGTTCTTTCACTAATGGCGCCAAGGTATATCGCCGAGTCCTTGCTATCCCTTGCCCATAGTCTTCCCATGTTCTAATTATAATCTTCAGCAATTGGGGGACGCGCAGATGTTGTTGAAATTCGCGGATACCGAACTGACCCCGCTGAGGGTCAATCGGCACCCATGTCGCACCAATTCTAGCCTCGCAAAAAGGGTGATAAAAAACATCATCGCCCATCCATTCGCAGGCAACGGGATGGATGCCATGCCACGAATTACGGGCTTGCTCTCTCCAAACATCGGGTGCCAACGCTATTTCTTCGACCAATCGAACGGGAATAAACAATGCGCGAAGCAGGGCAGCAAGAACCTGGGCGAGATGCAATGATCCACCCCGCCGCCTGGCTAATATCTCAGTTGGCGTGGATGAGCCCCAAACAGGACCCCACTCGATGTGAGTATTTACGAATCTAAACAGGCGATAGGCCGCTTCTTCCGGGCCAGAGTCCCCCATTTCTCTGATTGCAATATCACGAAGGGTGTTGAACTCTGCCAAGGAAAGATAGCAATTGGTATTACGGAGAATTGGGGGCCAGTCCGGAATGCCATGTCGAATGAAGACCCGCCAGTCAGGTGGCGCCCACTTTGGGGTCCACGAAAAGATTCCTTGTAACGATTCCGAACTGTGCCATAGAAAGAATTGCTTTAAAGATGCTTCATCTGCATTTGCCAATAGCTGCCCAACCCAACTCCTTGCCTCGGCAGGGACATGGGACAATATTGCGTGTCTCACGGACCCCATTCCAATGCCGCAAAATCGCCTACCCCCTCTCTGCGACGGATCATCTCGACACTACCATCCATTTTCTGCATCAATACCGGGCAACGCCCTTGAATAAAGGGAAATGAGAAGGCAATGTCATAAGCCCCAACAGCACCCATCTTTATTAAATCACCTGGCTTAATATCAGCGGGAAAAATACAGCTTGATGACAGCACATCTGATTGCATGCACAAGGCACCATAAAGAATGCATTCATTATCCTGGCCAGGATAATTTGAAGGGTTGATTAGATGACTTATCGGATGGCGGATATGTGCGGCGGTCGGCACATGATTGGTTCCGCTATCACAGGTGACCAGGGCACCAAGGGGGCTATTTCGAACATCGAGAACGCGGGAAACCAGGACACCGGCCTCCTCCAACAACACCCGGCCAGGTTCAAACCAGGTTTCCACGCGCGAAGAAAGTTGATTCCGATCGAGTATGTCCCGAACACTATTCATTATCTCGGCTGGCGACAGAGGACGCCACTGGGTCCGATGGTGGTATGTTGGGCAGGAAGATGGTGTCGGAAATCCTCCACCCAGATCCATCACGCGCAACGTATTTCCACACCTTTGTTCCAATTCTGCCCATCTCTCTGCGAGACAACTTACCGCAGAGGTATATAGGCTTGCATCAATCAGATTGGTTCCCAGATGGCAATGGACACCGATCATTTCCAGCTTAGGCTCGTTTCGGACCCGATAAAGAATCGCCTCAAGCGCCTCATCATCCAATGAAACTCCAAATCGTGTCCAGGCCGCCCCCTGCCCCCCGAGAGGGTTGATGCGCAACAGCATTCGAATTTGATCTATGTTGCTGGCCTCTCGCAATATGGTTTCCACATCTTCCAATCCATCGGCCACCAGAATCGCCCCAACCTTCATCGCAAGGCGGAAGGCCTCAACGTCTCGTAGTGGCTGATTCAACAGGATATTGCTCCCCATCACCCCCTGTGTGAGCGCAGCTTGTAATTCAACATGAGAAGCCACCTCCGCCCCCATTCCCTTACGATGGAAATAGGCGCGTAATGCCGACAAAGGACAGGATTTATAGGGTAGAAAGAGTCGTGACCCCGCAAGGGCGTTACTCAGATCCTCCCATCGTTCCCATAGAGAACGCTCATCGATCACGATGAAGGGGGTGCCTTGTGCGGCAGCAATGCGGCTGGCAGCTTCATACCCCAATGCATCAAAAGCGGTGGTCCACCGCATCTATCCCTTACCCGTTTTTTCAGTATCAGTCTGGGTCGGCAGGTGAGTTTTATCGTTCGCCGAGAACGAAGAGGGAGAACCCTGTTTGGCTTTTGGCTGTTGCGCATTAAAAAATGAAGGCATTTTTGCCGACGAAGTGGCAAAGAATGGCGCGATACGTTCAATCGTCGGCGGGGAATAGATAGGCTTGGAATCAGCCACCCGACATCTCCCCAGACGCCAAATCAATGAAGCGCGCAAGCGGAATGGCACGGTCATTGTGTTGACGCACCATCAGGACGCCCGTTTTAAAACCGGGATCGGGGCCAATATCTCTCCCTTCCATCACTCGGATGAAATCATCCGGAAGGTTGCTGCCCAGCTCCGGGACAATGCCGATCCAGGAGGGGAAGCGGGTATTGACCTCCAGAAGTGTCAACATGCCCGATTGCTCATCAATTTTGACCTCGACCTCACAGGGACCTATCCACTTCAGACGGTCCATCAGATCACGACAGGCATCGAAAAGCGGCTCATTGTAGAAGGTGACGCCACACCATGTCGTCCCCTGCTCACTCATCCCAAACTTGCGCATACCAACAGCTCGGGCAAGGCGGCCAGGCTGATCGCACAGACAAGCCACGACTGCCTCAACGCCGGTCACAATAGCTTGCAGCAGTACAGGCAAGCCCCATCGGTGGGTCAATTTGCGGAAAAAATGCGGTATCTCATCGAGATACTCGATTCTGTGCGCCTCATAGAAGGCACCTTTGATCATCAGGGGTAAACCGATTTCCTGAGCGGCCGTTATCGCCTCTTTCTGTGTTGTAACAGCATACAGGCGAGGAACACGGAAGCCTGATTCGCGACCTATTGCAACCAAATGGCTTTTAGCGACCCGATGCAATACTTCAGGCGAGGGGACAACGCAACGAATACCCGCCTCCTGGCACCCTGAGTAATGGTGGGAGAAGAAGGTCACCTCGGGATCAAGTGTCGGGATCAGGAAACCCGCGTTCGTCTCGGTAAAGATACTGCCCAACCGGCGCAGATAGCCTCCGGGATTTAGCTCCGGCTTGGGCATGCGATAAACCCGATCGAACAAACCATCCATGTATGCGCCAGTATCCGTGGGTTCATAACAAAGACCTATAACAGGGTACCCCGCCTTTTTGAGGCACCTTGCCACGGAGACGCCAGGAGAGGGGTTATCAACCGCGTGCAGGCCACTAACCGCAATAACCGGATTTCCGTGCTGATTTACTTCGGCATTCACGTCAGCAGGCCATAGCTGCGCAGCTTTGAGAGAAATTGCTTCAGATCTTCAATAGGATCGCTCCCGCCTTGCACCTCGAAACGCTGTTTAATGGCGCCGACCAACTCTTCTTCGGATCGGTCAGCATTCATCAGCTCTTGGGTCACAAACTCACCGACCTCATTGAGCAGATAGATGAAGCCATACCGCTCCTCGAACAGAAAGGCATGGCCATCAGCGCTACGCTCAAGACGTCCACCCGGTAGATCAAGATGCACTTGCGTCGGCGCTCTGTGGTAAGAAAGGGGTTAGACGAGCACGAAAGGAATCACAAGCATCCTTCAATTTCTGATTCTTGCTAACAAACACAAAGGCAAGCGGAAGAAGCCAGTTCCACTCACTGGATTTCTGAATAACCGCGTTGGGGCCTTCTAGAGCCCCCAACAGTGGTTGTGTCTGATTCTCGTGGTCCATGAATGCCAGCGCGAGCAGCGTCTGTACCCGACGTAAACTATAACCTTCTGTCTCCATATCGCTGGAATACTGAATCAATTCACTTATAGCAGTCTGATCGGCGCCGTTACCATAAGCCAGCTCAAACATGCTCCTCGTTAGCCGCAACTGATGGTCAATTTCGTATCGGATGCCGGGTTGATCAGTTGGATTTGAGTCGCCGCGCCAGGAGTCCAGCCAAGTACGTGCCTCGCCGATTTGCCCCTCAGTAAGGCTAGGAACGGTCATAAGATGACGAATGTAATCCAGCCTCACAAGCTCTGGATAGGCTGGGTCATATTTTCTAATATCACTGTTGATTACATCGTCATTGAAAATATTTGGCTCATTGTTCGATTCAACGATTCCCAATAATTGCCCGAAGTCTTTGGATGACAGCCCCTGTGCTTTGTTAGCGAGCGTTCTTAAGTTTAGACGTCCCGCGCTCGCAGGAATCCGCAGCTCACGCGCCTTTTTTATCTTCGATTCCACATCTTGGTGACTAAGCATCGCCAGTGAGACACGAAGAACAAAAAGATCCAATTCCCCTACATCGTCATTCACCTTGGAGTAAAGCGATTGTGCTTTTTCTAAAGCATCGGCGGCCTCTTTGCCCTTGCCGCGTTCGTAATGCATTAACCCCAGAGCATGGAAATAATCGGCCTGGACATGTTTGCTATTGATACGAGGAGCTGGGGATTCTTCGCCGCCTTCCGAAATGAAGCGAGTGGCAGCTTCGCTCAGCCAACGCGCCGCCTCGTCCATGTTTCCGAGTACCAACTCGATGCGCGCCAATTGCGTTAAAGAAAGACCATGCAGCAGTGGCCGTGCCGCCAACTTCTCGTAGCACTCTCGCGCATAGTTCGTCCTTTCCCTTGCCTTTTCCCAATCGCTGCAAAGGGTATAAGCGTAACCCTCTCTGAGGGCGGCCAAGGCCTGAAGGTCGAGGAGGTCATGGTCACAACGATCATCTTTGCCCAACAATTCCTTGGCCAAATCGCCGGCCTTGCCCGCAGTTTCCGCAGCCTCCTTGAATTGGTTCAGCAGAATGAAGGGCCAAGACAATGCCAGCCACAAACGTGCATTGTCGATCTGCTGATCCCGCGAGGCATCCTTGATCAAATCCTGAAGTCCCTCAAGTTCCCCCATGTCCTCACCAGGACTAAGGGCCTCAAGATGCGCACGGATCTTCTCTAGTGAAGCCGCAATATACGCAGGGTTGCTCATGAATCGGTCCGGTGTCGCCTTTTCGACCTGTCCAATAGCTTCTATGTGATGGGCCATAGCCAAACGCCAAAGTCCAAACTCAATCAGATTGCTGCCATCATGGATCGGATTCTCTGGGTCACCTGGGTTACGACGTGAAATCTCATCGGCCAGTCTCTGATATGGCCGACAAACGCCAGAGAAAAAATCATTGGCCTCAAGGTGCTTGGGATTCATTTGTTGGAAAACGATTTGGTTCCTTTCCCCCAAGGCCAGCAAGTCAAGATAGTCAACCTGAACATCGATACGCGCCTCTGTGCCCAACTTATCATTGGCCTTTTCAACCATGCTCTGCCGCAAGGAAAGCTCTCCTCGCGGCAGGGGAGATGCAACCACAAGTTTCTGGATAGGTACTTTTTCAAAGCCAGCCTTTCTACTGGGGCAACCCTGATCGGAGATGCAGATATTGTTGTTTTCATTAACCGTCCGGATTCGGGAGGCTATGCCATCCACGGACTGATCAGTTAGGTTCGTAACAAAAACCACGAGATCAGGAAGTTGAACCGTCGTAATATCGGCCACATCAGTATGACCAGTGCGGGCGTCGATAAATAGATACTCGTAACCTAGGGCATGAAATCCGCGGAGGAGCGCCTCCATGAAGAGATCGCCTCTGCTGCCGGAGTAAAACTCACGCCAAGAAAAGGACTGAATAAACTGCTCATACCATTTCGCCCCCTTTTCTCCAGCCGACATCAACCCCATTCGCCCATCCGGCCCAAGGTCTTCAAGCATATAGGTACTGTTCCAACCCCGGGGAAAGCCATTGTGCCGAGTCGCATCATAGACAAGTTCACAGAAACCTTTTGAAGGAGGACAGGGCTCAAAAGTAACGCCAGAAGACTTGAGATGCGCGGAAGAAAGACCCGGTGCCTCCAGATCAAGATCGAGCATCATCACCTTCCGCCCCCGAAGGGCCATCAGCCAAGCCGTATTCAAAAGGCAGGCGGTGCGCCCGACACCCCCTTTGTATGAGTAGAACGAAGTTACAAACATGATTACACTTCCACTGATAATGCGTGTACGGAATCCCAATCATGGGACTCACTGTATCCTCCGGCCTGTTTGGTTTGGTTATTGCCATTCCTTCTCATCAAAAAGCTTTCCATACTCACAACATTTTCAGTTTTTAAATCCTCCTTATTGAATAAAACCTCGGCAACACGCCGACCACGTAAAGTCAGTTCGTAAATTCCACGCTGATGACCTGTCCGCCGCACCAAGTCCGCTTTTGCGAGCCGGGCAAGTTGATTGAAGACCTTTTGGATGGCTTTATCTCCTTCATCGGGATAGAGTCGCTCCCGAATCTCCTTGATCGACATTGGTCGTGATTCACCTTTCTCATCAAGAAACGCCTTGATGTAAGCCGGTCCGTTCGGAAATTGTTGAATCATTTGCTTGTCATCGTCGCGGACACCATCCTTATCTAGCCGAAGCAAAAAGCGCCCAAGCGAGGAAACGGTTTCCCAGCAATGGCCCCAATCGGTCAGTGACCACTGCGGTCTCCTGCCTTCACCGAAGAGGAAGGCTTCGTCGGTGGCATGCTCCAAGTATTCCGTAATCAATCGCAAATGGGGCCTGCTCTGCTCAGAAACCGCGCTGCACCAATAAGAAAACAACCTTCTCGTCGGCTCATGGAGCTGATCTGCCCCTTGTGCATGGATCAATTCCCTGATGTGAGTGAGAACCCCCTCCGCTGCTGGCCCGATGTTGGTATCGCTAGACATTTTCTGTCTCCTTTCTGCCTCTTTATCGATTTCATCGCATGCCGAGCTCACGCGCAGACAGGGCTTCTGAACACCAAGTCCTTTGCGCATGCATTCAAGCAGATGGCATCTCAAGTTTATGTCACATGTATAGGAAAGGACAGTCTTTTGCATCCATCGGGCCTAAACAGGGCACTTCAGACACCCCCAGCACGCCAGCGGCTATTTCCCGTTTATGAACAAGGAACAGAAAGGACCAAGAGGCACTGATCACACCCCCCAGTACAAGTGCCACCCTTTGCCGGTGGAGGGTTCCCACAAACCGCGCTTCCGATTGCACAGGGCTCACCCCACACGATCTTGCCCAATCCTTGGGGGGCGTAGGCCATACCGACCCCAATCTTCTCGCAGGAAAACAGCTTGATGAGCCAGCACGCATTCACTAGGACAGACACGATTTGACTACTGTTCGCAAACCTTTTTGCTGAGGATTCAAAGTCATCCGTCCGGCATGAGGCCGCCGGAATCAATATCCAGTCTGCCATACCCAGGTATTCAGGTCCGGCAGCCATTCGATTTGCTGTGTTCAAGAAATCGAGGCAAATCGTCACCCAGGTACGTCCCAATGGGGTATCCCTGATCTCAATGGTGCTTCCAATGGTTCTTGGCTCGCAGTTGAAACCCGACTTAGCCAGCCCAGACCACACCCTCGGGACAATGCGAGGGATTTGATCGCCCCGCAGCACAAATTGATGGCGTTTCTGTGTTCGCCAGAGCACCTCCCCGGCTCCATCGAGCACTACGGCGGTGTTGCTGAACGCCCCACTCGCCTTTTCCTCTCCCTTTTCGTCCACATGAAAGCTGCCCGCCACGACCAACAAGGGATAATCGCCCCCCTTGCCCCCGGCTTCGAAATGGCGATCCCTCAGCTTCTTACAAATCCCATCCAGTAGCGCTGGACTCATCGTCAGCTCAGGGATGAGCAAAATGGCAATCTGCTCGTCCTGACACTTCTCAAGCACATTGCCGAATTGTTTAACTTTTCCATGCAGACCTTTTTCCGGAATGATGCGATAGACACTTGCCTGCCCCCGGCCTCGGCAGGTTATGGGAGGTGGAGATACCTGCGGTTTCATATTCAGGTCTCGTGAAATCGGCCAAAGCCCCAGTTTGATTACAGGGTTTTGTTGTCCCTCCTGGGAACGCAGATTTTCCATGAAGCTATCCATTCGCCGGGTAGTGGTTGGATTCAGGTGCTCCCAATGGATGCAAGCCCCATCCAGGCTTTGGGGAATGATTGTTAACCCAGCCCTCCAATCGGTAAATTGGAAGCCGTGGATCGCACCCCCAGAGTTCAGTGAACCAAAGGGCATTGATTGATCCTTTCCAATAAGAAAGGCGTTCCCACAGGGGTCGGATACCGAAAGTACGATTGGTAGGTTACTGGTAGAGTCGTATGGGTAATTGTCGGCCAAGGCCTGTGACATGTGGCGGAATAGCAGAATCAGCTTTGGCGCTATTCCAGTCACACCCTGTTTATTACCGATTGACCAGAGCTGCGTGAAGAGCTGCTGATGCGACTTAACATCTTTAACATGTACAAGCTGATCAAGGACGTGATTATCAATAATCCATTTTTTCAGAGTATCAGAAGAGAATTGCTCAAAACTTCTACCCTGGGCAGTTTCAAAATCTGTACGTTCCCTCTCAAAGAATGCCGAATTCTTCTGAATGTACTCCAGCAGCGACACCAACAAGGCCAGGAAACCGATCTCGCCAGCCACCTGACTGGCAGCATCATAGAAATTCCTTATATCATTTGCATTATTGACGGTCCGATTAAGTTCTTGGATAAACCGCTGCATTTGATCGCTCCACGCCGCCATCCTCGCCTCTCCTGCTCATGTCAGCCCATGGTTTTGATACCAGCACCGTTTCTTTCATTGGCGATGCGCGCCAATTCTGTCCATGCCCTATCAAGGTAAACATCCGAACACTCCGAGACATTCGGCGCATCCGGCCCATACTCGGTATAAATGTGGTTTGAACCTAAGCGCAAAGCCTGCTCCCGCGCAAGCGCCGTATTCGGTAAGGGATTGTATCGAAACACATCCACCAGCAAATCCGGGCGGGCCTCAACCGCCCTGATGGTACGCTCGACCGATGCCTGTGTCTCTCCTGGCCAGCCGATGACCACGGATGCCCGCACGCGAAAACCCATGCCGAGGGCGCGGTCGATGGCGCTTCCCACGCCCCCCGTGGTTCTACCCTTGCGTAACAGGGTTTGATGGGATGCGTCGTCGGCTGTCTCCAGACCCATGTAGAGCGCTCGGCACCATCCCTCCCATAGCTCCCGGAGACAGGTATCCGTGGCCTCGGCTGTTCGCAAATCAACGCCCCAGACCATTCCATTGCCATGACGGCTAATCCGTTCACAAAACTCCCTTCGCCAAGGGCCGCGCGAAACCAGTCCATCATCGACGAAATAAAACCCATCGACGCCATAGCGTCGATGGAGTAATGCCATATCCTCAACCAGTCGCTTCGCGGGGGATTCACGCAAACCGGCTGGCGCATGGGCAAGCGTGTAGCAGAATGAACAACGGGCTACGCACCCCCTCGCCCCGGATATGTAGAGCGATGGCACGCCCAGATCGGATCGCTCTCCTGGCCGGACATAGGGGGCAAGGTCGAATAGAGGCTCCGTGACCAAGGAGTTTAGGGAAAGGTCTGCGTCCTGAGCGGGTGTCAATTGCCGTTCTTCGGGCATCCCGGCATCGATCCATCGGAGCATCGAGGTCTCCCCGTCGCCGGCCAGGATGGCGTGGGGTAATTTCGTTATCGCAGCATTACTGGGTAGAGTCGAAGCCAAAGGCCCACCCAGGACGCGGCGAACCTCTGGATAACGGTTGGCGAATAGTCGAAACAGGCGTTCAGCCCGTCGCGCCGCACGCCCCCACTTCCCTGTTATGCCCAGGATGTCGGGCTGAAAGGAATCGGCAACACCGGATACGATTTCTTCGATATCCGACTCACCGTTGAGATCCATGATTTTTGGTTGGTGCCCACCTCTGACGAGGGCCTGCCCGATAAAAATGATTCCCCATGGGGGAAAATCCCTGCGCCCCCCAGACTCTTCCGTGCCGGGGTGAATTAGCAATACACGCTGGGATTTCGGGGGATTAATCTGATCGATCCCCGAGCGGATTGGACTTGCCGCACCCATTGGGACCAACCACCCCCACCAGGTTGGAGGGCATGTGGACAGTGGTGGGATCGACGAAGGATTTAAAACCGGCGAACTTGATCTTTTTCAGGCGCATGGAGGCGTAAGATACCCGCACTACAGAACAGCAACAAGGGAACCACTGATCCTTGCCCCAGCTTTTCGCCCTGTGTCGATCAGCCATCGGGGTTCCCGCGAATGCGCGCCATGGCGAGTTCGTTTGACTTGAATCGGCCCCAGGACAGCATTGGGAAATTTTTGCGCATTAGTATATGCTTATGCGCTGAAAGGCCGGAATCTTGGGGGAATGATGCGTAGGCTGCGTGACTCGCTGGTGCTGTTTGCGACCCTGCTGCTCTTCTGGGTGATGCTGATGGGGTCGCTGGCGGCCGATACCCTCATCGTCGGCGTAATGGCCTCTTTGGTCATCGCCCTCCTGTTCCCTGATGGCCTGTCGTTCTTCACTGAATTCCGTGCCACACCCCGGGCCTTCCTGGCCGGATTCCTCTATTACGGGTACTTCCTCAAGGAGCTTGTCAAGTCGAACCTGACGCTGGCGGCGATCGTCGTCTCCCCCAGCCTGCCGATCGACCCCGGCATCGTCAAGGTCCGCACCCGGTTGAAGAGCCGCATGGGGCGGCTGATGCTGGCCAACTCCATCACCCTCACCCCTGGCACCCTCACGGTCGAGCTCGAGGGTGAATGGCTCTATGTCCATTGGGTCAGGATGGAGTCGGCCGATATCGATGCAGCGACGGCCCGTATCGTCGCCGGTTTCGAGCACTATCTTGAGGTCATGTATGGTTGATTGGCTGATTTACCTGGCCGCCTCGCTTGCCGGTGTGGCATTCCTGCTCGCCCTGGCGCGCTTCATCAAGGGACCGAAGGCGACGGACCGCGTGGTTGCCTTCGATGTCCTGACCATCATCTCCATTACCGGCATCGTGCTGGTCGCCCTGGCCGAGGGACGCGCCATCTACCTCGACGTGGCATTGGTCTACGCCCTGCTCTCCTTCCTCGGGGTGATCGTCATCGCACGCTATCTGGAGCGGGGATTCTGATGGGCGCCATCCTCGATATCATCGGTGGTTTGTTGATGGTGGCCGGCACGGCCTTCCTGCTGCTTGGCGGCTTGGGCCTGATACGCATGCCGGATGTCTACAACCGCATTCAGGCCGGCACCAAGGCCACGACCTTGGGTACCCTGCTGACCCTGGCCGGGGTTGCCTGCCTCCGACCGGAGTGGTTGTTAAAGCTGCTGCTGATCGGTTTCTTCATGCTCTTCACCAATCCGCTCTCCTCGCAGGTGCTGGCCCGCGCGGCCCATCGCATCGGTGAAGACAAGGCACCGGCGACCCGGATCGACCGGCTGGCCGAGGATCTGGGAGACAAGTCATGAGTACGATAATGCTTCCCATGGCCCTGCTGCTGGCCGCCGCCATGATCGGCGCGGCCCTGGTGGCGATAAGGGGCGACAGTGTACCGATCGCCATGCTCGCCGCCGGGCTGGTGAGCCTGCTGGCCTCTGTGCTCTTCCTACTGCTGGCAGCGCCGGACGTGGCGATGACCGAGGCCGCCATCGGCAGCGGTCTGACCACCTTCCTCTTCTTCTTCGTGCTGGGGCGCGTGCGGGGAGACAGCAAGCATGATTAAACGCTTCACGGTGCTCCTGCTGCTGGCCGGGGTCGGCACCCTGTTCGCCGGCCTGCTGCTCGGCTACTCGCCCGACGGCGAACTCAATGCCACCGCCCGCTACTACGCCGATCACACGGCCCCGGATATCGGCGCGGCCAACATCGTCACCGCCATCATCGTCACCTACCGGGGCCTCGATACCCTCGGCGAGGTGACTGTGCTGTTCCTGACCGCCGCCATCGTCGGTCTGGTCCTGGCCCGAGGACGACGGCGGACCCGGACAGAGCAGCGCGAACTCCCCCCTTCCGGCGAACTGCTGACCACCGGCAGCCGTCTGCTGGTGCCGCTGATCCTGCTGCTGGGCGTCTATGTCTTCGTCAACGGCCACCTGACCCCCGGCGGCGGCTTCCAGGGCGGGGCCATCCTCGCCTCGGCGATCCTGTTGATGCTGTTGACCGACCCTTTGCGGCGCTTCAGCCACCGATTGATCTCCGCTCTGGAATCGACCTCGGGCCTGGTCTTCGTCGGCATCGGCCTGCTCGGCGTCTTTTTCGCTGGTGGCTTCCTCGATAACCGCATCCTGCCGATCGGTAACCTGGGATCACTGTTCTCGGCCGGCGTCATCCCGGTCATTTATTCCTTCATCGGCCTCAAGGTCGGTGCGGAGTTCAGTTCCATGCTGGTCAGCCTGTCTGAAACAGAGGATTCCTAATGGCCCATATTGCATTGGCGACCGGCTTCATCCTGATTCTCATCGGGCTCTACGGCGCCCTGACCAACCGCAACATCCTGCGCATGATCGTCTCTTTCACCGTGGCTGATACCGGCGTGAACCTGGTGATCGTCGCCGTCGGCTATTTGCGCGGCCGCACAGCGCCAATCCTGGACGCCACGCTACCCGCCGCCGAGGCCGCCGCACGCATCATCGACCCGGTGCCCCAGGCCCTGGTGCTTACCGCCATCGTCATCGGCGTGGGGATCACCGCGTTGATGCTGGCCTATGCCTACAAGCTGCATGAGACCAAGGGCAGCCTCGATATCGCCGACTACCGGGAGCTGAAATGGTGAGCCCCATTTTTATCATCGCGGCCGGACTGGGCACGGCCTTCCTGCTGGGGTTGCTGCGTGATGAATGGCGCGCTGCCGCCTATGGACTGACCCTCGCGGCCCTCGCCGGCACGGCGGCGATTGCCGGTGGCTGGCTCTGGGCCTTCGCCATCGATGGCGCCGCGCCGGTCGAAATCCTTACCGCCGGCACGCCCGCCCCCTTCGCCATCAATCTACGCCTGGGCCTGCCCGAGGCGGCCCTGCTGCTACTGGCCAATCTCACCGGCCTGCTGTCGGCGGTCTATCTGAAGGATACCCTGTCCCACTTGGGCCGCCGCGCCATGGCGGTACTGCTGATCATTGTCATGGCCATGGGCGGCATCATCCTCACCCGTGACCTGTTCAACCTCTTCGTCTTCTTCGAGCTGATCGTCATCTCCACCGGCGGCCTGATCCTGCTCTCCGCGGAGCGGCACGCCTTGGGAGCCGGCTTCAAGTATCTGATCGTGTCGCAGTTGATCACGATCCTGCTGCTGATTGGCATCATCTTCGCCTATCACGCCGCCGGCACGCTCAACATCGACGGCATGGCGGCCGCTTCCCTGGTCATGCTGAAGGGAGGTTCCCTCGCCTTTTTCCTGATATTCATTGCCGTGGTGGCCGAGCTGAAACCGGTCCCCGCCAACGGCTGGGCGCTGGATATCTACGAAGCGGCGCACCCCGCCTTCTCGGCCATCTTCTCGGCGGCGGTGGCCTCGGCCTCCCTGTTCGCGGTGGACAAGCTGCTGCTGATCGGCGGTCCGGCTTGGCTGCCGGTGGCCACGGCCATCGGCATCATCAGCTTCGTCGCCTCCAATCTGCTGGCCCTGCCGCAAACCAACGACCGGCGCATGCTCGGCTACTCCTCGGTGGGGCAGGTCGGCCTGATCCTGACCGTGCTCGGTCAGCGCGACATCCTTGGCGACAGCACCCTATTCATCGCCGGCGGCATCCTCTTTTCCCACGCCGTCGCCAAGGCCGGGCTGTTCTGGCTCTCGGGCCTGGTTGCCGGCCGCAACCTGCAGGACTGGAGCGCCCTGCGCGGTCAGCCGCTGCTGATCTTTGCCTTCGTCACCTTCCTGGCCATGTTGAGCGGCCTGCCGCCCTTCCCCGGTTTCTATGCCAAATGGGAGCTGATCCACCTGCTGGCGGGCCATGGACGCCTCGTGCTGCTGGCCCTGATTCTGTTCGGCGCCCTGCTGGAGGCCGGTTACCTGTTCCGCTGGTTCGGTTACATCATCAAGGGTGAGCAACCCACCGAGGTCATTGTCCCTGCACGGCACAAGTTGTCGGTGGCAATGATCGCCGCCCTGGCCGGCTGGGCACTCGGCTATCTGTGGGGCGGGCTCTCGGCCCACAACAACCTGCTGCAGACCCTGCCGCTATTGTTCGCCCTCGGCTTCCTGCTGCTGGAATGGCTGCCCGCTTGGATCAAGAACAGCCTCGCCATCGCCGGCCTGGTGGCTTGGTTTATCCTCGGCTATCCGGGCTACGATCCGCTGCAACTGATCTTCGCTACCATCATGCTGCTTGGCGGAGCGCTGATCCTGATGGCCAGCTATCATGCCCAGGGCCGCCGCGTCGGCTTCTACCCCTCGGCGATGCTGATGTATGCCGGACTGGCGATGCTGATCGTCGCCAAGGACTCCTTCAATTTCTTTGCCGCCTGGGAACTGCTGACTGTCGGCTCCTACTTCCTGATCCTGCGCGGCAAGCATTCGGAGCCCCACGCGCTCTCTTATATCGTCTTCTCCCTGGGCGGCGCCTTTCTGATTCTGGCTGGTTTCGCCCTGGCCGCGCAGGGTAACTCGCAGTTTTCCATTGAGGCACTGCGCCAGGTGGCGCAGCCCTTGGCACCCTGGGTGTTTGTATTGCTGGCGATCGGCTTCATGACCAAGACCGCCGCCATCGGCCTGCACATCTGGCTGCCCGGCGCCCACGCCGAGGCAGAGACCGATGTCTCGCCCATGGTCTCCGGCATCCTGCTCAAGGCCGGTCTGTTCGGTCTGTTCATGCTGCTGATGCACATGGGCAAACAGCAGCTCTACGGCGTCGAACTGACCCATGTGTTGATGTGGATCGGCGCCCTGTCGGCGCTGATCGGCAATCTGCTGGCGATCTTCCAGGAGGACGCCAAGCGCCTGCTGGCCTACTCCTCCATCGGCCAGATGGGCTACGCCCTGTTTGGCCTGGCGATGATGAACCACCTCGGCTGGCTGATGGCCCTGATGTTCGTCATCAACCACTACATCTACAAGTCGATGCTGTTCCTCTCCGTCGGCGGTATCGCCAAACGTACCGGAACAAGGTTGATGTACAAGATGGGCGGCCTGATCACCCTGATGCCGCTCTCCTTCATCGCCGTACTGATCGGCATCATCGCCATGTCGGGCGTGCCGCCGCTGTCGGGCTTCGGCGGCCGCTGGATCTTCTACAACGCCATCATGACGGCGGAATACCGGCTGCCGATGATCCTGATCTTCCTCTCCGGTCCCATCGCCTTCCTCTACCTGTTCCGGCTGATCCACACCATCTTCCTTGGCCAGTTGAAGGATGAGCATCGCAAAATCAAGGAGGCCCCCTTCTGGATCCTGCTGCCACAGTTTATCTACGTCGTCTGCCTGATGGTCTTTGCCCTGGTGCCGGGACTGGCCCTGCGCCGGGTGGACGCCTATATCAGCCAGTTCTTCCCGCAGGGGGCGCTGAACTGGGAGGGTCTGACCATCACCAGCGACTACGGCTATTGGAGCCCGGTCTCCATCATGGTCGTCGTCGGCGTCATCTTCATGACCCTGTTCGCCTGGCTGCTGTTCGTCAACCGCAAAGCGCAGAAGGTGAAGCAGTTCAACATCGTCTTCGCGGGGGAACGCCCCTTCCGCCCGGAGACCACCCACTTCGCCTGGAACTTCTTCGCCCCCTATCGCAAGGCGCTGGGCTTTCTGACCCAGCCCCTGGTGACAGGCTTCTGGGAGACCCTGACCGACCTGCTACACACGGCCGCCGATGTCGCCCGGCGCTTCTATACCGGCAACGCCCAGATCTACGCCATCCACTTCCTGGCCTTCGTCGTCGTCCTGTTCCTGCTTTCGAGGGGAGTCTAAGCCGTGCATTTCGAATGGATGATGATCCCCTATTCGCTGTTGACCCTGTTCATCGTGGTCAACTACGGCCTGCTGCTCACCGCGCTGATGCAGAAGATCGGCGCTCGGGTCGGCCGCCGTTACGGCATCCCGATCTGGCAGAACTACATTGATCTGGTCAAGAACTACGGCCTGCGCAGTTCCATCACCCACGGTGTGATGTTCTACCTCGGCCCGGTCTTTCGCCTGTCCGGCGGCGTCGGTCTGCTCTTATTCGTGCCGACCATCTACGGCTCGGTGATGTTCTCCAACCTCTCCTTTGCCGGCGATCTGATCCTGGCCCTCTATTTCGTCTTCTTCGGCGCGCTCGGCATGGCGCTCGGCGCCGGCGAGAGCGGCCATCCCCATGCAGCCATTGGCGTCAGCCGCGGCCTGTCGCAGATGACCGCCGCTGAACTGCCCTTCGCCCTCGCCGTCTTTGCGGTGGCCTTGCAGTATCAGACCCTCTCTATTACCGAGATAGTCGCGGCCCAGCAGGGGGCTGTGCTCCATTGGACCCTGTTCACCAATCCCTTCGCGGTTGCAGCGGCGATGCTGTCGTTCCTCGGCTCCATGATGCGCCCGCCCTTCGACTTGGTGCTGGCGCCCCAGGAGATCCCCATCGGCCCGCCGACCGAGTACCACTCCTCCTATCTCGCCCTGATGCAGACCAACCGGGTGATCTTTCCCATCGCCAAGATTGTCATCTACATGAACCTCTTCTTCGGCGGGGCGGCAAGCTGGCCGGTCTTCTTCCTCAAGGTGTTCCTGATCTACCTGTTCTCCCTGTTCGTCGGCGTGGCCTTCCCCCGCTTCCGCGTCGAGCAGTCGATCCGCTGGTTCCTGGTCTGGGCCCTGCCCCTGGGCATCGTCGCCATCGTGCTGGTGTGAGTGTCATGAATTCAATTAACCGCAAAGGATACAAAGAGCGCAGAGGAAATCACTGGATTATCTCCGTCAAGACATTCACCTTCCGGGTAAATGGCCCTGCGTTGTACGGGTGGGTTTGTACGGGCGGGTTTCAAACCCGCCCCTACGATATTCTTTGTTGCGTCCTTTGCGGTTAAACAGGTTATTCGAATGAAAGCAGAGTTAGAGAAGCGCATCGTCAAAGGCCCCGACGGTATCGAATTCGAGGTCGATCCGCTGCAGGATTATTATTGTCAGGAGGCGCCGACGGTGATGCCGGCGGCCTACAGCAAGATCGTCGAGGGCTTCTTCAACTGGGCGCGCGCCGAGTCCCTCTGGATCCTCGGCTTCGGCACCGGCTGCGGCGCCATCGAGATGCGGCCGCTGATGACCCCGCGCTTCGACGCCTACCGCTACGGCGTCCAGTGGCGGCCGACGCCGCGCCAGGCCAATCTCTTCATCATCTCGGGTTACCTCTCCGTGAAGACCCTGAAACGCGCCATCCGCTCCTACGAGCAGATGCAGAACCCGAAATATGTCATCGGCCTCGGCTCCTGCACCATCAACGGCGGCATGTACTGGGACTCCTACAACACCCTCAAGCGGCTCGATTATTACCTGCCGGTGGATCTCTACATCGCCGGCTGTATGCCGCGCCCCGAGGCGCTGCTGCAGGGCTTCGAGGATCTGAAGGAAATCATCCGCGCGGGTAAGGGAGAAGGCGCCAATCAATACGCCCAGTACTTCGACTGGTACAAGATGAACCAGAAGCAGGTCATCCACGACTGGGATATGCCCGATTACAACTGGTAGCAATTGATGCGCGAACTCTACGCAAAACTAAACAGGCTCTTCCCCCTCGGCGAGCTGACCGAGCGACGCTCCAATCTCGCCTTTATTACCCTCACGGCGGAATATCTGCGCCCCGTGCTGCTGCATCTGCGGGACCGGGAGGGATTCAGCCATCTGGTGCTGCTGACGGCGGTCGATTGGCTCGAAGAGGGCCAATTCCAGCTCAGCTATCTGCTGAGCGACCGCGCCAATGGACGCGATATCGGCCTGCGGCTGATGTTGCCCCGCGACGGCGCATCGATGGAGAGCATCCACGATCTCTGGCCCACCGCCGCCACCTATCAGCGGGAGCTGCGCGAGATGTTCGGCATCGATTTCCCCGGCAGCCCACGAATCAACGAGGAGTTCATCCTGGAGGGCTGGACCGATATCCCCCCTTACCGGCGCGATTTCGATACCCTCAAGTTCGCCCAAGAAAATTTCGTCGCACGTCCCGGCCGCGAGACCTGGGACCCGGCAAGGCACATGAAAGATCAACTCTACCCGGACGGGGCCTGACATGGCGTATCAACCCGATCGCAGCCAATACCCGGCCCGACGGCCCGACGGTCTCTCCCGGCATCCTGCCTCCCGCGACACTAGCACCGCCCTGTGCGTCGGCAGCCTCGATATCGACCTGGCCTCGGGCAAATACCTCAAGCTCTGGCAGGGGCCGAACCACCCCGGCATCACCGGCAACATGTCGCTGGAACTGACCGTCTGTGGCGACGAGGTGGTCGAGGGCAAGACCCACGTGGGCTATCTCCATCGCGGCTTCGAGAAGCTCATGGAGCGGCGCACCTTCATCCAATGCTTCCCCATCGTTTGCCGTATCTGCGTGCCCGAGCCCGATTTCAACGAATACTGCTATGCCGCCGCCGTGGAAGAGCTGGCCGGCATCCAGTCGCCGGAACGGGCCGATTGGATTCGCACCCTCATCCTCGAAATGGGCCGCATCAACAGCTATCTGATGTACCTGGGCGGCCAGGCGGGCGCCTTTGGTCTGGGTGTCATCGGCCAGTGGACCACCTATGTCCGCGACCTGATGCTCGACCGCTTCGAGGAGCTGAGCGGCGCCCGCATCTATCACATGTTCATCCTCCCCGGCGGGGTGCGCGACGGCCTGCCCGATGGCTTCGAACAGCGCATGGAGGAGACCCTGGTTGAAATCGAGCGCGTGATGAGCGATGTCCTCGATGTCATGTTCCGCAACGCCGTGTTCAAGAAACGGGCCGTCGGCCTCGGCTATATCGACCCGGCGCTGATTGAACCCTATGGCGTCACCGGACCGCCCGCCCGCGCCGCCGGCGTGGCCAAGGACGTGCGCAAGGACCAGCCCTACCTGGTCTATCCCCAGCTCGATTTTGAGCCGGTGACCGGCGCGGACTCGGACGTCTATACCCGCGCCGATGTACGCCGCCGCGATCTGCTGATGTCCATCGACCTGGTCCGCCAGATCCTGGCCCGGATGCCAAAGGAAGGCCCGCTGATGGCCAAGATCCCCAACGTCCTCCATTGGAAGATCCCCCGCGGCGAGACCTACATTCGCGGCGAGTGCTCGCGCGGCGAATACGGCTACTACCTGGTCACCGACGGCAGCGGCTACCCGCGCCGCGTCAACGTGCGCGGCCCTTCCTACACCCATGCCATGGCGCTGATGGAGCGGCTGATCGTCAACTGCAATATCGCCGACGTGGCCGGGCTGCTGGTCTCGCTGCACACCTATCCGCCAGAGATCGAACGATGAATGCAATTAACCGCAAGGGACGCAAAGAACACCGAGGAAATCACTGGATTATCTCCGTCAAGACATTCACCTTCCGGGTAAATGGCCATGCCTTGTACGGGCGGGTTTGTACGGGCGGGTTTCAAACCCGCCCCTACGATATTCTTTGTTGCGTCCTTTGCGGTTAAATGGGGTTTTGCATGAGCGTACGTGACGTCCTCTCTCCCTTCACCGCCTGGAAGAACCTCTTCCTCGACCCGGTGACCATCCGCGATCCGCTCAACGACCGCCCCGGCGCAGCACGCTATCGCGGCTTTCACCAGAATGACGTGGGGCGATGCATCGGCTGTGGCACCTGCGAGACCATCTGCCAGAACGGCGCCATCGACATGGTCCCGGCGGAGGGCATCGAGACCAAACAGGGCGATTCCGGCCTGCGGCCGCGCATCGATTACGGCCGCTGCTGCTGGTGCGCCCTCTGTGTCGATGTCTGCATGACCGGCTCCTTGACCATGTCCAACGCGTACAAGTGGGTGGAATCGGACCCCGACCTGTTCCGCTTCACCCCCGGTGTCGATAGGAAGTATTGGGACGATGCCGAACGGGGCTACCGTCGCCCCGAGGACCATCGTCTCACCCCGAGAGAACGGGCGCACATGGGCGAGATGGCCCCCGAGGCGCGCATCGGCTCGTTCGATGAGATCGTCCATGGCTACAGCATCGAACAGGCCCGGCTGGAGGCCGACCGCTGTGTCGCCTGCGGCCTCTGTGTCGCCACCTGTCCGGCCCACATGGCGATCCCCGACTATATTGCCGCCGTGCGCGACGGCGATTACGAACGCGGCCTGCGTCTGCTCTACGACACCAACCCCTTCTCCCAGATCTGCGGCCGGATCTGCACCCACAGGTGCGAAACCACCTGCGCCGCGCGGCACGAGGGCGATCCGATCGCCATCCGCTGGCTCAAGCGCCACATCTGCGACCAGATACCCCATGAGAAGTACCTGGAGATCGTCGGCAAGCCGGCACCGGCCACCGGCAAGCGGGTGGCCATCGTCGGTGCCGGACCGGCGGGCTTGACGGCAGCCTTCGATCTGGCGAAACAGGGCCACAGCGTCACCGTATTCGAGGCCCTCGACAAGCCGGGCGGCATGACCCGCTGGGGCATCCCCGAATACCGTCTCCCCTACGACATCATCGACCGGGAGGTAGCGGTGATCCGTTCCCTCGGCGTCGACATCCGCTGCAATCAGCGCATCGGCCGGGATATCAGTCTGAAATCCCTGCGCAACGGCCATGATGCCGTGCTAATCACCCTCGGCCTGCAACTGGGACGCTCCACCCGCATCCCCGGCAGTGACCACGCCGATGTACGCAAGTCCGTCGATCTGCTGCGCCAGGCCAGGGCCTGCGAGGATTTCGGCACCCCGCGCCAGGCCGTGGTCATCGGCGGCGGTAACGTCGCCATGGACATCGCCCGCACCCTGGCGCGTCTGCAAAAACTGGCCTATGGCGAGGTCCGGGTGACCGTGACGGCCCTGGAGGACTTCGCCCACTTCCTCGCCGATCCCGAGGAGGTGAAAGAGGCGGGCGAAGAGGGCATCCTCATTCTCGACGCCCGCGGCCCGCAACAGGTGGTGGTCGAAGATGGCAAGGTCGTGGGGCTCAGGACCTGGCGGGTCAAGGCCATCTTCGATGAGCAGGGCCGCTTCGCCCCCAGCTACGACGAAACCGACGAACAGTTCCACCCCGGCGAGATGGTGGTCGAGTCCATCGGCCAAATGACCGACACCGCCCTGCTGGGCGATGCCCTCAGCGAGCAACTCGCCTGGAACCGGGGCCGCCTGCAGGTCGATCTGGGCGGACGCACCAGCGAGAGCTGGCTCTGGGCCGCAGGCGACATGGTGCGCGGACCCGACGTGGTCTCCGCCGTGGCCGATGGCCACCGGGTCGCCGCCAGCATCCACGCAGCATTGAATCCGATGAAGGAGAGGCAATGACCGAAGGCAGCCAGGGCATCGAACAACTGCGCGAAAAAACGACCCTGCGCGAGATCCTCGAAGTCGCCACCGGCTTCGAGGCGAGCGCCCGCGACTTCTACAGCGCCCTGATCCCCAAGGTCAGCAAACGCATCCGCTACCTGGTCGAAGGGCTGGCCGCCGAGGAGCAGGCCCACTACGACCTGTTCAGTGCCCTG
Organism: Gammaproteobacteria bacterium; assembly: GCA_018812525.1. Lineage (GTDB taxonomy): Bacteria > Pseudomonadota > Gammaproteobacteria > Chromatiales > Chromatiaceae > YD12-FULL-61-37. The sequence goes on along the minus strand of JAHJDE010000184.1, from coordinate 446 downwards.
GCTCTACGCACCGACCTCAGCGAACAGATCCAGACCGAGATCCAGCGCACCGCCAGCGACAGTAAATTCTCCGACTGCCTCCACCTGCCCGACCTGGGCGATCGGCCCGACGATCAAGCCGTGCTCCAATACGCCATGGGCCGCGAGCACACCGCCATGACCCACTACGCTGAACTGGCCCAAACCGCCCCACCCGGACCCATCCGCGACCTCTTCACCTTCCTTGCCAGCGAAGAGACCAGGCACAAGCTGGAACTGGAAAAGCTCTATTACGAGACCGTCCATCGGGGTGGTGGGGTATAAGCCGTCGAGCAAGAATAACTTGAACATCTTGCATCTCGTCTTCAGGCCACATTTGGCCGAACCTCAATCGCAAACTCCTCGACGTAGCACTGCTACGCCTGCGGTTTTGCTCAATCGGTTCGACCCAATCTGACCTAAATCCG
>JAHJDE010000183.1 GCA_018812525.1 Gammaproteobacteria bacterium | reverse complement strand
AAATGGCCTTCCTGGCCATTTTGCAAGACGAAAACGAAAAATGTGATTTTTCGTTTTCTTCATTTTCAATGGCTTAGGCCATTGAAAATGGCGGTTCATCCCTGAACCGCAAGAGGTTCTTGCAGTTTTGCAAGAACCTCTGTTCTGAGAGGCTCTGACACCCATCACCCGCCCAGGGCCGACATGGGCCGGAGGATGTGGGTCTCCGGCTGGTCAAAGCTGTGCTTTTCCGGCTTCCGATCGACTGCGGCCAGGATGATGTCGCGGATGGCCTCATCCGAGTCCCCTTGCCTGAGGGAGCTGCGCAGGGAGACGCGATTCTCCTTGCCGAGACAGAGGTGCAGGTCGCCTTCGGCGGAGAGACGCACTCGGTTACAGGTGTCGCAGAAGTGTTGCGATTGGGGCGTTATGAACCCGATCACCAGCCCGCTGTCGCCCACCCGGAAATAGCGCGCCGGGCCGGAGCCACGCATGGCGGCCTGTTGCAGGGAATACTGTTGGCGCAGGCGGGCCTCTATTTCCTTGAGGGGGACATAGTGGCGATTGGCCTCGATGCCGTTGAGTCCGACCGGCATGGTTTCGATGAAACGCAGGGTCAGTTCATGTTGCATGCAGTAGGCGATCATTTCCTCGACCTCATGGTCGTTGATCCCCCTCATGACGACCATGTTGAGCTTGAGGGGACGGAATCCCTCCTCAATGGCGGCCTCGATGCCATCGAGGACCTTATGCAGGTCGCCCCCGGTGATCTGGCCAAAGGTTTCGGGATTCAGGGAATCGAGACTGATGTTGAGGCGCGAAACCCCCGCCCGCCGCAGGTCGCCGGCAAATTGCCGTAGCCGGGAGGCATTGGTGCTGAGGGAGATTTCGTCCAGGGCATCAAGCCGCCCCAGGCGTTCAACGATCTCCAGCATCTCCTTTCTGACCAGCGGTTCGCCGCCGGTGAGACGCACATGGCGCACGCCAAGGCTGGCGAAGATGGCGACGAGCCGCTCGATCTCGGCGGGATTGAGCCAATCTTCCGGTGTGGCAAAGCCACGGTAGTCGCGCGGCAGGCAGTAGGTACAGCGGAAGTCGCATCGATCAGTAACCGACAACCGCAAATAAGTTATTTCTCTGCCGAATGAGTCGCGCATGGGAATCACGGCCTTCTTGTAATGACTTGGGTCAAGCTATCCGATGCCCCAAAATACAGACTTGATATTCATCAAGTTAATGACCCCGGTAGAGGAGTGTATTAGCGCCAACATAGCCTTAACACCCGAGCAACATGCAGACAACCCCAGTCGATATCAGTCGGAGAAACCTGTTACGAGGCCGTATCGGCATCCTCGGGGATTCGCGCCTGCTTCCGCCTTGGGCAAATCCCGTTCAATTTAGCGCCATCTGTACCCGTTGTAATGCCTGTGTCGATGCGTGCGAAGAGGGAATCATAGTCCAGGCGGACGGGGGTTTTCCCGAGGTGGACTTCAAGCGGGGGGAATGCACCTTCTGCGGTGCTTGCGTCGATGTATGCAAGCCGGGCGCACTGAGGCGTACCGGCACGGGGCCATGGTCTCTTAAGGCGGGGGTGGATGAGCGCTGTCTTGCCGGACGAGGCATCAGCTGCCGCAGTTGCGGCGATGTCTGTTCCCCCCGCGCCATTCGCTTTCGGCTCCAGACCGGCGGCCGGGCCGAGATCAATATCGTCACGGCTGCCTGCACCGGTTGCGGGGCCTGCGTCTCCATCTGCCCGGTGGGGGCCGTGATTGTCAAGGCGCCGGAGGGCGGGGAAAAATTCCGCGCCGTCCAGGGGCAAGGTTAGTAAACCATAACGAGAGGGCTGAATGAATATCTGTGGAATTCTGGTCCATGCGCATCCGGAGGGCTTCGATGCCGTTCGCGAACGGCTTCTGGGCATCGCCGGAGTGGAGGTCCATGGCATCAGTGAAGAGGGGCGTGCGGTGGTCACATTGGAAGAGGACGACGAGGATCGGCTGGCGGAATCCATGTTGGCGATCCAGAAGCTGGAGGGCGTGCTGTCGGCATCGCTGATCTACCACCATAACGAAGACGACAACTAAGCAAGAGAGAGGAAACTTGGTCATGAAACAAACACGACGGGATTTTATCAAAACCAACGCCATAGCGGCCACCGCCGCCATGGCAGGCGTGAGCATCCCTGGGATCAATGGGGTGATGGCGGAAGAGCAGAAGGATGACCTGCGTTGGGACAAGGCGGCCTGCCGTTACTGCGGCACCGGTTGCAGTGTCCTGATGGGCGTCAACAAGGAGGGCAAAGTAGTCGCCTCCCAGGGTGATCCGGATGCGCCGGTGAACCGCGGCCTGAACTGCATCAAGGGCTACTTCCTGCCCAAGATCCTCTACGGCAAGGACCGTCTTACCCAGCCGCTGCTTCGCAAGAAGGACGGCAAGTACGACAAGAACGGCGACTTCGAGCCGGTCTCCTGGGACGAGGCCTTTAAGACCATGGCCGAAAAGTGGGTCGCTGCCCGTAAGAAAGGCCCAAAGGGCGTGGGCATGTTCGGCTCCGGCCAGTGGACCGTCTGGGAAGGCTATGCGGCATCCAAGCTGATGAAGGCCGGCTTCCGCACCAACAGCCTGGAGCCCAATGCCCGCCACTGCATGGCCTCGGCCGTGGCCGCCTTCATCCGCGGCTTCGGTATGGACGAACCCATGGGCTGCTACGACGACCTGGAACACGCCGACACCTTCGTGCTCTGGGGCGCCAACATGGCGGAGATGCACCCCATCCTCTGGTCGCGCCTGACCGACACCCGCCTCACCAAGCCGGGCTGCCAGGTGCACGTGCTCTCCACCTACGAGCACCGCTGCTTCGAACTGTCCGACAACAGCATGGTGTTCGAACCCCAGACCGACCTGGCGATCGCCAACTACATCGCCAACTACATCATCCAGAACAAGGCCTATAACCAGGCGTTCATCGACAAGAACGTCAACTTCACCCAGGCAGAGACCGATATCGGCTACGGTCTGCGTGACGATCACCCCCTGGAGAAGGCAGCCAAGAATGTAAAGACCGCGGGCAAGCTAACCCCGATCAGCTTCGAGGAGTACGCGAAGTCGGTCGAGCCCTACACCCTGGAGTACACCGCCAAGCTGTCCAAGGTGCCTGCCGCTCAGTTGGAGGCGATGGCCAAGCAGTACGCGGACCCGAACCGCAAGGTCTCCTCCTACTGGACCATGGGCATGAACCAGCATACCCGCGGCACCTGGATCAACGGCCTCGTCTACAACATCCACCTGCTGATGGGCAAGATCTCCGAGCCGGGCAACAGCCCCTTCTCGCTGACCGGCCAGCCCTCCGCCTGTGGTACGGCCCGCGAGGTCGGTACCTTCACCCACCGCCTGCCCGCCGACCTGGTGACCAAGAAGGATGCCCACTGTAAGTTCGCTGAGAAGGTCTGGAAGCTGCCCGAGGGCACCATCCCACGCGCCAACGGCAAGCTTGGTGATGATGACGCTGCTCCCGATCAGACGGATATCAGCGGCAAGCCCATGGGGCCGACCCTGATCCACGCCGTTGCCATGCACCGGGCGCTCAAGGGCGGCAAGATGAATTGCTTCTGGGTCATGTGTAACAACAACCTGCAAGCGGCCGCAAACTTCAACGACGAATCCTGGCCCGGTTGGCGTAACCCGGACAACTTCATCACCGTCTCTGACCCCTACCCGACCGTCTCCGCCCAGGGGGCTGATCTGGTGCTGCCCACCGCCATGTGGATCGAGAAGGAGGGGGCCTACGGCAATGCCGAGCGCCGCACCCAGTTCTGGCGCCAGCAGACCAAGGCGCCGGGCGAGTCCCGGTCCGATGTCTGGCAGATCATGGAGTTTGCCAAGTACATCAAGGCCGAGGATGTCTGGGATGCTGCCCTGTTGGAGAAGGCGCCGGAGTATGCGGGCAAGACCCTCTACGACATCCTCTACGCCAACGGCGTGGTGGACAAGTTCCCGGTCGAACAGGTCACCGACGACCGTGGCAACCAGTACGACAATGACGAGTCCGCCCACTTCGGCTACTACGTGCAGAAGGGTCTGTTCGAGGAGTACCGCCTGTTCAACTCCGCCGAGGGCATGCCCAAGAAGGGTCATGAGATGGCGGAATTTGGCGCCTATCACAAGGCGCGCGGTCTGCGCTGGCCGGTCATCGATGGCAAGGAGACCCTGTGGCGCTACCGCGAGGGCTACGATCCGCACGTTGCCGCAGGTGAGGGCGTGAAGTTCTACGGCTTCCCGGACGGCAAGGCCAAGATCATCTCCGCACCTTACGAGCCAGCGGCCGAGGCGCCGGATCAGGACTACGACCTGTGGCTGTGCACCGGCCGCGTGCTGGAGCATTGGCACTCTGGTTCCATGACCCGGCGCGTGCCCGAGCTCTATCGCGCAGTGCCCGATGCCCTGGTCTATATGCACCCGAACGATGCCAAGAAACGCAAGCTGCGTGATGGGTCCGAGGTCAAGGTAGTCTCCCGCCGCGGCGAGATCGTCTCCCGCGTCGAGACCCGCGGCCGTAACCGTCCCCCGGAAGGGCTGGTGTTCGTGCCCTGGTTCGACGCCGGTCGCCTGATCAATAAGGTGACCCTCGACCAGACCTGTCCGATCTCCAAAGAGACCGACTACAAGAAGTGCGCGGTCAAGGTGGTGAAGGCGTAAAGACGGGGGATGGGGCGGCCTTCCGGTCACCGGGGGGGCGCCCCGGCTTCCCGGTCCTAGAGCAGTATTCAGGCAGTAGCAGTAATGGGCACTAAGGTAAACGACGATAACTCATCCTCTGGAGCCGGTCGGGCGACGCGGCGGCAGTTTCTGGCCGACATGGCCAGGACCGCCTGTGGTGTCGGCCTGCTGGGTCTTGGTATCGGGGTCTATTCGCAGCGCGCGGGCGCCTTGCCTGCCGAGGCGTTGCGGCCCCCCGGCGCCCTGCCGGAGGAGGAGTTTCTCGCCGCCTGCACCCGCTGTGGACTCTGTGTGCGGGATTGTCCCTACGACATGTTGCATCTGGCCAGGCTGGGCGATGGCGTACCCCTGGGTACGCCCTACTTCTACGCCCGGCAGGCCGGTTGCGAGATGTGTGAGGACATCCCCTGCGTGCCGGTCTGTCCCACGGGGGCTCTGAGCCATGGGCTTACCGACATCAACAAGGCCCGGATGGGGCTTGCGGTGCTCTCCGACCAGGAGACCTGCGTCGCCTTTCTTGGCCTGCGTTGCGAGGTCTGCTTCAACATCTGTCCCATACGCGGCAAGGCAATCACCCTGGAGACGGAGCACAACGTCCGATCCGGCAAGCATGCCCGCTTCCTGCCGGTGGTCCACTCGGAGCACTGCACCGGCTGCGGCAAGTGCGAGGAGGCCTGCATCCTGGATGAGTCGGCCATTCGCATCCTGCCCAACCGTCTGGTGCAGGGCAAACTGGGTGCGCACTACCGCAAGGGGTGGGAGGAGAAGGCCAAGGCCGGCGAGGCCCTGGTCACGCCGGATCTGGAACACCGCTATAACCTGCCCGAAGGGGTGCGTTACGAGCACGGCGGCAGGGGCCTGATCCTGGAGAAGGCGGAGACGCCCCCCTCCAATCCGGCCGATATCCTCAACCGTGGCCTGGAGGGCAGGTGATGGCGGACTACAGCGAAGTCGGAAAGGAAGCGGTCGAGGCCAAGGGGTGGTGGGGTGCCTACAGGTGGCTGCTCCTGCGGCGGTTCTCTCAGGTAACGGTATTTCTGCTGTTCCTGTTGGGTCCGGTTGCGGGTGTCTGGATCATCAAGGGCAATCTCTCATCGAGCCTGTTGCTGGACAGGGTGCCCATGACGGAACCGATTCTGTTCGTGCAGATGCTGGCGGCGGGCATGGTCCCCGCGGCGGACGCATTGATCGGTGTCCTGATCGTTGCCCTCTTCTATCTGGTGGTCGGCGGACGTGTCTTCTGTTCATGGGTCTGTCCCCTGAACCTGGTCACGGATACTGCCTACTGGCTGAGGGAGCGCTTGGGTATACGTGGCGGGGCACGCTTTGGCAGGGGTCTGCGCTACTGGATGCTTGGGATGGTGCTGGTTCTGTCGGCCATTACAGGGACCCTGGCCTTCGAGATGTTCAACCCCGTTTCCATCGTGCAGCGGGGCATCATCTTCGGCATGGGGCTGGTCTGGGCAGTGATCCTTGCTGTCTTTCTGTTCGATCTCCTGGTAGCGAAGCGGGGGTGGTGCAGCCACCTCTGTCCCATGGGGGGACTCTACGGCCTGATTGGCTATTTCAGTCCCCTCCGGGTGCGCGCAGATAGAAGAGCAGATTGCAACGATTGCATGGATTGCTTCGTCGTCTGTCCGGAACCGCAGGTGATCAAGCCGGCGCTGAAAGGGGCCGGCAAGGGGATTGGCCCGGTGATCCTGGCCGGGGAATGCACAAACTGTGGTCGCTGTATTGATGTCTGCTCGAAGGACGTCTTCAAATTTGGTTTGCGTTTCAACAACGAAGAGAAGGTGGAAGGCCTGAGGGGTACGGCGCAACCCCTGTAACGGGTGCGCACGATCGCGGAAGCTTTACAAGTTCATCAGCCTGGTGGAGGGCATCATGAAAAAAATGATTCAAGTTTTGACAGTGGGAATGTTCGTTTCGATCTTTTCCGTGGCGGCCAGTGCCGGCATCCAGCCGTCGTTGAGGGGGGATAACCCACTTGACAAGGGAGAGCAGGGAATTGCCGTGAAAAAGCCGTTGACGGTGAAGGGAGGCATTGAGCGCAGTTTCAAGAAACAGCCACCCATGATTCCGCATGGTATCGAAAAGGATAGAATTACCCTTAAGGGAAATACCTGTATGAAGTGCCACAGCGCGGAGAATGCCAAGAAGGAGAAGGCCCCGGAGATCGGCGAGAGCCACTATCTCGATCGGGACGGCAACAAGCTGGCCAAGCCATCTTCGCGCCGCTGGTTCTGCAATCAGTGCCATGCGCCGCAGGTGGATGCGCAGCCACTGGTCGAGTTGGATTATCAACCGCAGAAGTAACCTAACCAGGCACGAGCCCAAGACAAGGGGACCCAGCGGGGTCCCCTTGTTGATGGCGCTCCAGCTCCCTCCCCGCGTGAGAGGTGAGGAATTCTGTGCAGAAGGCACGCATCTTCAGAGTAAGTCGAGACGAATATGTTAAAAAAGATCTTTTCCGGCACGATCATCATTGGCATCCTGCTCGGTATCGCGTTGTGGGGCGGGTTTAACTGGACCCTGGAGCTGACCAATACCGAGAAATTCTGTATCTCCTGCCATGAGATGGAGGATAACGTCTACCAGGAGCTACAGGAGACCGTACACTGGTCCAATCGTACCGGTGTGCGCGCCACCTGCCCCGACTGCCATGTACCGAAGGAGTGGATTCATAAAATCGTTCGCAAGATTCGTGCCTCGAACGAACTGTTTCATAAACTCATGGGCACCATCGACACCCCGGAGAAATTCGAGAATTACCGGTTGACCATGGCAATGAGCGAGTGGAAGCGAATGAAGTCCACCAACTCGCGCGAGTGCCGCAACTGCCACAACTTCGGTTCCATGAACCTGGAGAAGCAGGAAGAGCGGAGCGCCGAGCGCCACGATCCCCATGTCTTCGAGGTACTGGACGGCAAGGAGCCGAGCAAGACCTGTATCGATTGCCACAAGGGCATTGCCCACCACCTGCCAGAGGGCTGGGAGGAGGCGGTCAAGAATGATCCGATGCTGAAGGTCGAGGACGAGCCCGCCGAAGAACAAAAGTAGGACGGCTACTGGGACAACATAGGAGCTGTCCGGAAATAAGTTGGACAATATCGCGCTCAGATTTAGGTCAGATTTGGTCGATCTGATGGAGCAAAACCGCCTATTTTCGCGGCAGAGCCGCTCCCACCGCCGTGGGAGCGGCTCTGCCGCGAAAAGAGTTCTATTGAAGATCGGCCAAAGATGGCCTGAAGATGAGATGCGAGATGTACAAGTTATTCCCGGACAGTTCCTAGATACCGGCAAGAGGGGCGCATGATGTGCCCCTCTTGCTTTTGAGGAACTTGCAAAATGGCCATCCCGGCCATTTTGCAAGGCGAAAACGAAAAATGCGATTTTTCGTTTTCTTCATTTTCAATGGCTTAGGCCATTGAAAATGGCGGTTCATCCCTGAACCGCAAGAGGTTCTTGCAGTTTTGCAAGAACCTCTTTTGGCTCAGGTAATTCAAGAAGCGATACGATGTTGCATAACGCCCATAAACCGCTGCTGGGATTTGCTGCCTACAGCGGTGTCGGCAAGACCACCTTGCTGAAAAGCCTGCTGCCCTTACTGAAGGAGCGGGGCTTGCGCGTTGGGTTGATCAAACTCTCCCACCACCGTTTCGAGATCGATATTCCCGGTAAGGACAGCTACGAGCTGCGCAAGGCCGGCGCCGGTCAGGTACTGATCACTTCGCCCCATCGCTGGGCCATGGTGACGGAACTGCCGGAACCCACTGAACCCGTTCTGGATGAGATGCTGGGGCGTCTGGACCAAGATGCGCTGGATCTGATCCTGGTGGAGGGATTTCGGCATGAGGCCTTTCCGAAGATTGAGCTTCACCGTCCACTGGCCGGCCACCCCCTTCTCTACCCAGCCGATCCCCACATCATCGCCATTGCCGCCGACGCCGGCTTGCCGGAGAGCCCTCCCATCCCCCTGCTGGATCTGAACGATCCCGCAGGAATCAGAGACTTTATCCTGGGCTGGGCCCGGTTTCCGGTTTAACCTGAATTCCTCCTTTAACCGCAAAGAACACAACGGAACGTGAAGGATTTTGAACGGGCGGGTTTAAAACCCGCCCGTACAATATCGCGTTTGGCCGTTCATGCGGGAAGTGAATGTCTTGACGCAGATAATCCAATGGATTTCCTTCGTGTTCTTCACGTCCTTCGCGGTTGAAAGGAGGTTTTTAGGTTTGAGTGAGGGTGTCGCAAAAGGCGACCGCCTTTTAAGGGAGAAGGAAAATACAAACGTTCCAATTTATCCAGCACCACCGTAGGAGTGGCTTTAGCCGCGATGAATTTGAGTCTTTGAGTTTCGCGGCTGAAGCCGCTCCTACAATGACGTTTGCAAACGGTTTCTTAGTAATCTCCACCTCCCTAATTGGAGAGGTAGAAGGAGTCGGTGAAGCTCTCCATGTCCTGGGAGCAGCTACGGGCGAGCGCCCGCAGGCCGTTTGGATTGAGGATCTTGACATGGGGGCCGTTCAGCTCGATCAGTCCGTCGGTGCAGAGCTGCTTTATCAGCCGCGAGAAGGTCTCAGGCTTCACCGAGAGGCGGGATGCCAGGACCTGCTTCTGCACATTGAGTTCGAACTCCAGGGTATTGGGGGGGATCTGGGTCCAGAGATAGCTTGCTACACGGCAGAGGGCGCTATGCTGGCTGAGGTTGTCGATCTCGCTGACCAATCCGTGCAGGCGCCTGCTCAGATCGCCCAGCATGGCCAGGCAGGTATCCACTGATTCACGCAGAAGCAGCTTGAAGGCACGGGATTCGATGCTGACCAGCCGTGAGTCTTGCAAGGCCTGACAGGCGACGGGGTAGAAGGGGGCGTTGCGGAACATCAGGGATTCGGCGAAGGTTCCGCCCGGCCTGATGACCTCGATGACCTTTTCATCACCCGACGCCGCGTAGATGGAGAGCTTGACCTGTCCCTCCACCAAGTAGAAGAAATGGGTCGCGGCATCCCCCTGTTCGAACACATGATTGCCCTTGGCATAGCTGACCAGGCGCGAATGCCGGTCCACCTGGGTCATCTGATCCTCGCTCAGGTTGCAGAAGAGCAGGTGATGTTTCAGAAGGTCTGTAGTACCAGCCATGAGGGTGCGACTCGCGTTGAATCAGAAGTTGAAGCCATAGGCCTCGTTGAAGCGCCTCTTGAATTCGTCCAGGGTGAAGTGATGATTCTGCGTCCCGGCCTGCTCGATCTTGACGGCGCCCATGAGACCGGCGATGCGGCCCGTTGTCTCCCAATCCATGCCGTTCATCAGGCCATAGATCAGCCCGGCACGGTAGGCATCGCCACAACCCGTCGGGTCTTCGATGGAACGGGCCGGAGCGGGGGGGATTTCATGGACCCGGTCACGGGTGAAGATAAAGGAACCCTCGCCGCCACGGGTGACGATGACAGCCTCTGTCTCCCGCGCCAGTTGTTCGGGTGATTTGCCGGTACGCTCCTGCATCAGCTTGGCCTCGTAATCATTGAAGGCCAAGAAGGAAGCCTGTTTGACGAAACGGTTGAGGTCATCGCCGTTGAACATGGGCATGCCCTGACCCGGATCGAAGATGAAAGGGATACCGGCCTCCGCGAATTGCTCGGCATGCTCGACCATCCCCTGGCGGCCATCGGGCGAGACCAGGCCCAGGGTGATGCCGCTGGCATCCGCCACCCGGTTTTCATGGGCCTGATTCATGGCGCCGGGGTGAAAGGCGGTGATCTGATTGTCATCCTTGTCGGTGGTGATATAGGCCTGAGCGGTGTAAGCGCCATCGATCATTTTCAGATGATCCCGGCTGATACCCTGTCCATCCATCCAGTCGGCGTAGGGACCGAAGTCGAGGCCGACGGTGCCCATGGGTTTGCCCTCACCGCCCAGCAGCTTCAGATTGTAGGCGATGTTGCCGGCGCAACCGCCAAACTCCCGTCGCAGGTCGGGGACCAGAAAGGAAACATTGAGTATATGGACCTGCTCAGGGAGGATGTGATGCTTGAAATGGTCATGAAAGACCATAATGGTGTCGTAGGCGAAAGAACCGCAAATCAGGGCGGACATGGTTATGCTCCGATAGAAAGATGTGCGTGGATGCTACCCTATTTCAGGGTCTCCCCATACCCCGCCGTGACCCCAGGGTAGAATTACGGTGACACTTTACTAAATGCACTTAATTACTAATTAAGTGCATTTAGTAAAGTGTCACCGTAATTCCATTTAGTAAAGTGTCACCGTAATTCACCGTAATTCTCAGGAGGAATGCATGCAGTACAAGAATCTGATCACCCTCGCCCTGGTTAGCGCCTTTGCTGCCGGTATCTCCCATGCCGAGCAGCAGACCGCGATATGCGATGTCGCCGCTGTCATGGCAGAGGCCCGGATCGCGCAGCAGAAGGCCCAGTCCGTCGGCGGGGAATGGCGCGATCTGGCAAAGACCCTGGATCAGGCTGCCGTGGCGGCGGCCGAGGGTGATTGCGAAAAGGCCAACAAAAAATACGCCGCGGCCAGGTTCCAGGGTGAAATGGGCTATCAACAGGCCTTGGAACAGGCCAATGCGGGCAATCCCGCCTATCTCAACCCTGTCCCGCGCAAGACTCCGGTGCGTCCGTAAGTCAACAGGGCTTGCGTTTCTGGCGGGCTCAAAATAAGCGGGGGATGAGCATGAGCCCCCAGACCACCAATACCAAGACGATGCTGAGGAACACGGCGGCGGAGCCGATATCCTTGGCCCTGCCGGAGAGTTCGTGCTTCTCCATGCCGATCCGGTCGATGGTCGCCTCGATGCCGCTGTTGAGCAGTTCGGCGATGGGCACGATCAGCAGGCTGGACACCAGCAGCGCCCGCTCTACCGGGGAGTTGCCCAGCAAGATCCCCAGCGGGATGAGGATGATCAGGGCGAAGATCTCCTGGCGGAAGGCCTCCTCGTGCAGGAAGCAGGCGCGGAAGCCCGCCATGGAATAGCTGTAGGCATGCGCCAGGCGCTTCATGCCACGGTTGTTGTGGTGAACGCCCCCCATTTCAGTGTTCCTTCCCTTCGTCTTTGCTCAGGACAGGGCTGCTCTTCCAGGCCAGATCCAGTTCACGGGCGGCGCGGACATCGTCCAGGCGGCGGACCGGCCGGTTATGGGGGGCGCCCTTGACCAGCTCGGGATGGATCCTCGCCTCTTCGCGGATCTTCACCAGCACCTCGATGAAGTGGTCCAGCTCCTCCTGGGTCTCGGTCTCGGTGGGTTCGATGAGCAGACATTCGGGAACCAGCATAGGGAAATAGGTGGTCGGCGCGTGAATGCCGTAATCGAGCAGCCGCTTGGCGAAGTCCATGGTATGCACGCCCAGCTCCTTCGCCTCCCGTTTCAGGGTGATGATGAACTCATGGGTGGCGCGGCGATCCGGGAAGGGGGCCTCGAAGCCCTCGGCCTGGAGGCGTTTCAGCATGTAGTTGGCGTTCAGGGTGGAGAATTCGGCGACCCGCCTCATGCCTTCGCGGCCCAGCATGCGGGCATAGACATAGGCCCGCAGCAGGATACCGGCATTGCCGGCGAAGGCGGAGAGGCGGCCGATGGACTGGGGACGCTCCTCCTCGGTCAGCCAGCCATAGTCGCGGCCATCGAAGGCCACCAGGGGGACCGGCAGGAAAGGCTCCAGCCGTGCACTGACGCCGACGGGACCCGCGCCGGGTCCACCACCGCCGTGCGGGGTGGAGAAGGTCTTGTGCAGATTCATGTGGATGACATCGAAACCCATGTCGCCCGGACGTACCATGCCCAGGATGGCATTGAGGTTGGCGCCGTCGTAATAGAGCAGACCGCCGGCTTGGTGCACCAGATCGGCGATCTCGCGGATGCGTCGCTCGAATACCCCGAGGGTCGAGGGGTTGGTGAGCATGATGCCGGCGGTGCGCGGCCCCAGAACCTGCTTCAGCGCCTCGATGTCCACATCCCCGTCGGCCTTGGTGGGGATCTCGCGCACCTGGTAGCCGCACATCACGGCCGTGGCCGGATTGGTGCCGTGGGCGGCGTCGGGGACGATGATCTCACTGCGAAGATCGTCGCCCCTGGCTTCATGATAGGCACGAATCATGGCCACCCCGGCGAATTCACCCTGGGCGCCGGCGGCGGGGGTCAGGGAGACCGCCTTCATGCCCGTGACCTCCTTTAGTATCTCCTGCAACTCGTAGAGACAGGCCATGAAGCCCTGACTGTGGCCCTCCGGTGCATGGGGGTGGCGCGCCAGGAAGCCGGGAAGCATGGCCAGGCCGTGGCCGGCGCGCGGGTTGTATTTCATGGTGCAGGAGCCGAGCGGATAGAACTGGGTGTCGATGGAAAAGTTCTTCTGCGACAGCCGGGTATAGTGGCGGACGGCCTGCATCTCGGAGACCTCGGGCAGCAGGGGCGGCCGCTGGCGCCGGAGGGATGGCGGCAGGTCGTCGAGGGCCGCCATTTGGCTGGGGGCTTGGGCGGTGGCGCGCCGTCCGGGTTTGGAGTGCTCGTGGATCAGCATGATTCCGTCCTGTCAGAATTTGTTCGGCGCTTCCTTGCGCCTCACCCCTTCGGGGCTATCGCGAAAATCCGCTCCTAGCGGATTTGTGGGTCGGGTGGGGCAGGTGGGTTCCGTGCGGGCACGCAACACACGCCCCAGCTTGTCGGCGTACTGGTCCATCTCCGCAAGGGTGCGTTTCTCCGTGGCACAGACCAGCAAGGCCTCTCCCAGTTCGGGATAGTCGCGGCCCAAGTCATAGCCCCCCAGGACATTGTGCGCCGCCAGGGAACGTAGTACCTCGCGCACGGGGGCCGCCAGCCGGAAGGGGCGCTCGTGGAAGCAGGGCCGGCTGAACAGGGGTTCGACCCCTGCGATGGCGGAGAGCTTGGCGTTCAGCGTCAGACTGTTGGCATGGCTGGCGGCCGCGGCGCGGGCCAACCCCTCCGCCCCCAGCAGGGCCATATGGATGGTGGCGGCGGTGACCATCAACCCCTGATTGGTGCAGATGTTGGAGGTCGCCTTGGAGCGGCGGATGTGCTGTTCGCGGGCTTGCAGTGTCAGGGTGAATCCGGGCTTGCCGTCCAGGTCCAGGGTGCGGCCGATGATGCGGCCCGGCATCTGCCGGACGTGGGCCTCACGGCAGCACAAGAAGCCGAAATAGGGGCCGCCGGAACTGAGGGGGATGCCCAGGGGCTGTCCTTCCCCGCAGCAGATATCGACGCCCAGGGATGGGCTAGTGTCGCGGGAAGCAGGATGCTGGGAGCGACCGACGCCCTTCTCCCCCCATTCCCCCGGCGGCGACAGGATGGCCAGCGCCAGGGGATTGACCACCCCGACGCTGATGGCATTGCTCCGGGCGGCCCAGTCGGTGAGGGCATCGACCTCTTCCAAGACGCCAAAGAAGTTGGGCTGGGGGATCACTAGGGCGGTGATGTCCTGGCCGCTGTACTGCTCCAGCGCGGCAGGGTCCGTATGACCCCCTTCCTTGTCGAAGGGGATCTCCACCAGCTCGATGCCCTGATTCCTGACGATATTGTGCGCCACCTTGCGGTAGGCGGGGTGCAGGCTGCGCGGTACCAGCACCTTGCGGGAACTGGATTTGCGGTTGAGCCGCACCGCCATCAGGATGGCCTCGGCCAGGGCGGAGGCGCCGTCGTAGAGCGAGGCGTTGGAGACATCCATGGCGGTCAGTGCCGTCATCATGGATTGGTATTCATACAGCAGTTGCAGGGTCCCCTGGCTGGCCTCGGCCTGGTAGGGGGTATAGGCGCTGTAGAACTCGCCACGGCCGGCCAGTTGCCAGACCGCCGCCGGGATGTGGTGGTCGTAGGCACCGGCGCCGATGAACATCAGCGGCTGCCCATCCTCGCGGGCGCGCTGCTCCATCAGGGCGCTCACCTCCATCTCGCTCATACCGGCGGGAATGGCCTCCAGTTCCCCGACGCGCAGCTCGGTAGGTATCTCGTCGAAGAGGTCGTCCAGGCCATCTACGCCGATGGCGGCGAGCATGGCCCGGGTCTCTTCCGCGGTGTGGGGGATGAAGGGCATGTTAGTGGTCGTCTTCGGCCATGACGGCTGCGTAGCCGTTGGCGTCCAGCAAGGCATCGAATTCAGCGGCATTGCTCATGCGGAGCTTGAAGATCCAACCTTTGTCGTAGGGGGACTCATTGATGAGTTCCGGACTGTCGGCCAGTTCATCATTGACGGCGGCGATCTCGCCGCTGACGGGGCCGTAGATGTCGGAGGCGGCCTTGACCGACTCGACCACGGCACAGTCACCGCCTGCAGCAATCATGGCGCCGATCTGGGGCAGTTCGACGAAGACCAGGTCGCCCAGCAGCTCCTGGGCGTGGTCGGTGATGCCGACAGTTACTGTGCCATCACCCTCGTTGCGGGCCCACTCGTGGGTCTTGGCGTATTTCAGCTCGTTGGGCAGATTGCTCATGGTGTTCCTCTTGTTCTGGAGTGCGGGATCAAAGTTCGATTAAGGACCGGCCGTGACGGACGAAACTCGTCTTTACCAACCGGACGGGCAGGCATTTTCCGCGCATATCGACCTGGATGGGGCCTGTTACGTCAGATGCGATGCGCGCCAGGGCAATGGAGCGTTCCAGTGTGGGCGAGAACCCTCCCGAGGTGATCTCGCCGATCTCTCGATCACCTTGGAAGAGCTTCTGGTGGTTGCGTAGGACGCCCTTTCCCTCCAGTAAAAGGCCCACGAAGCGCCGGAGATGCCCCCTGCTCTTCTGTTTCTGTAAGGGGTAGCGGCCGATAAAGTCCCGGTCGGCGGGCTCCCAGGCCAGGGTCCAGCCGAGGCCGGCCTCCAGGGGCGATATCTGCTCGTTCATGTCGCTGCCGTAGAGATTCATGCCGGCTTCAAGGCGCAGGGTATCGCGCGCGCCCAGGCCGCAGGGCAGGATGCCGACCCCATGGAGCGCCCGCCAGAAGGAGACCGTTTTTTCCTTGGGCAGCATGACCTCGAAGCCATCCTCGCCGGTGTAACCGGTGCGGGCGACCATCCAGTCCTTGCCCAAGATAGCATTGAAGGGGGCGAGCCCAGCCGCTGCCGCGCAGTCGGCGGGCAGGAGGGGAAGGGCCTTGGCGCGGGCCTTGGGACCCTGGATGGCGATCATGTCCAGATCGGTCCTGGGGCGAATCTCTGCCTCGAAGCCGGGGAGCTGTCGCTGCAACCAAGCCAGATCTTTTTCGGTAGTGCCAGCATTGACGACCAGACGGTAGAAGTCGTCCGCCAGTCGGTAGACGATCAGATCGTCGATCACGCCGCCATTCTCGGTAAGCATGCAACTGTACAGGGCACGCCCAAGGCCGTGCAGCTTGTCCACGTCGTTGGCCAGCAAGTGCCGCAGGTAAGGGCGGGCGCCCTGCCCCACCACATCCACCGCGCTCATATGGGAGACATCGAACATCCCTGCGTCGCGCCGCACAGCGTGGTGCTCCTCGATCTGGGAACCGTAATGGAGTGGCATGTCCCAGCCGCCGAAGGGGACCATGCGGGCACCCATCTCGCGGTGGGTGGTATTGAGGGTTGTCTGTCGGGTCATTTCCATCCTTCGGTTCGTAAACGGCACATCCCTGTACCACTTCTCAGGGTTCTCGCCAAAAGAAAAAAGGGCGGAATTACGGTGACACTTTACTAAATACACTTAATTGCTAATTAAGTGTATTTAGTAAAGTGTCACCGTAATTCCGCCCCTCTGTCCGTGAACCTGAGAGTTTGAAGGGGTGCGATTCACATCGTTCCGCTTCTGCCCCGTCGGTGGGCGAGCAACTCGCCTCTCTCCAGAGTCGGCCATAGCCCCCGTGGTCCTTTTGCCTGAGCGATTCCGGGCGGGATTGCGCCTTCGGCGCCGGGATGGTTACCGGGCTCTCCCAAGGGGGGTTGGGTCGAGTGGCAACTATAACCAGTCGCCGTTCATTGGCGCAATCGGGATTTCCCCTAAATTACGGTGACACTTTACTAAATACACTTAATTAGTAATTAAGTGCATTTAGTAAAGTGTCACCGTAATCAATCGGATCTCTTTCCGCGGCGGTGGGAGCGGCTCTGCCGCGAAAATAGGCGGACCTAAGATGGAAACGCGCGGATCGATCAAGGGGATGGGCGGAATTCAAGGCATTCGAAGAGATGTCCGAAGTCCCCGACAAAATCCTTCCCGTTCGAGTACGAAGGTCCCAGGTTTGAGTCGAGGGTCCTGCGCCACTGGCATTCTTGCAGTGCCAGCCGCCGGACCCCCGCCTGTGATAGGCGTCGGATCAGGTCGGCCAACCGATCAGGGGGGAGAAGGGTTTCATGGACGGTGACCCTGACCTCATGGGCGATGCCCGATGCAAGCAGTAGCCCCAGGCTCCGCCAGGCCTTCTCCCCGCTGCCAGGCACACCCGTGAGGGGGGGGTAGTCCTGGGGCAGTGCCTTGATGTCGAGCCCTACCCAATCGAGCAGGGGAAGCACCCTTGCCAGCCTTTCGGGAAAACAACCGGCGGTGTGGAGCCCTACCTTGAAGCCCAGCGCCTTGATCTGCTGGATGGCGAGCGGCAAGGCCGGCTGTAGGGTCGGTTCGCCGCCGGAGAGGACCAGGGCATCCAGCAGACCCTTCCGCTGCCGTAGAAAGCCGATGATATCGTCCCAGGGGATGAGCCCCTCTCCGCGGCTGGGCAGGAGATGCCCGTTCTGGCAATAGCGGCAGCCCCAGGGGCAGCCCTGGCAAAAGACCACCGCCGCCAGCTCCCCCGGATAGTCGAGTGTGGTGAAGGGCTGTAATCCGCCGACACGTAGGAGCGAACTTGTTCGCGACCGGTCCGGCAAGTAGGGGCGGGTTTCAAACCCGCCCCTACGATATTCGTCGAGGCATCCAGCTTCCGGGTGAACGGCCATACGCATATTTTCGCGCCTTTGCGCGAGAAATCAGAAAGTCAGGCTTGCAGGCTGCCTGAAGTAGCGCCGTTCCCGGTGTTCGGACTTCTTGCCCGGATTCCAGCCGGAGACGGGGCGGTGATAGCCCATGACGCGGGTCCAGATCTCGCAGCGGGTGCGCTCTTCTTCTTTCAGTACGATCTCATTAGCTTGCATGGGCCAGGGCCTCCTGTTGCTTCTTCGCCGTCAGCTCAGCGTCGCACATGGGGCAGAACTCGTGCTCCCCGGCGATGTAGCCGTGCCTTGGGCAGATGGAGAAGGTGGGTGTAATGGTGATGTAGGGCAGACGAAAATTTTCCAGGACCCGCCGCACCAAGCGCTTGCAGGCATCACTGCTGGAGAGCCGTTCGCCCAGATAGAGGTGCAGTACGGTGCCGCCGGTGTATTTGCATTGCAGGGTCTCCTGCATCTCCAGGGCCAGGAAAGGATCATCGGTGTAACCAACCGGCAACTGGGTGGAGTTGGTGTAGTAGGGGGCCTCGGGAGAGCCCGCCTGGAGGATGTCCGGGAAGCGCTTGCGGTCCTCCCGGGCAAAGCGGTGAGTTGTGCCCTCGGCGGGTGTTGCCTCCAGGTTATAGAGGTGGCCGGTTTCTTCCTGGAATTCGGTCATGCGCTTGCGGATGTGATCCAGCAGACCCAGGGCGAAGTTGTGGCCCCAGGGGGTGGTGATGTCCTCCCGGTCATCGGTGAAGTTGCGGATCATCTCGTTGACGCCGTTCACCCCAATGGTGGAGAAGTGGTTGCGCAGGGTGCCGAGATAACGCTTGGTGTAAGGAAAGAGACCGGCGTCGATATGGCGCTGGATCACCTTGCGTTTGATCTCCAGGCTGTTGCGGGCCAGTTCCATCAGGTGATCAAGCCGCTCAAACAGCCCCGCCTCGTCGCCCTTGTGGAGATAGCCCAGGCGGGCGCAGTTGAGGGTCACCACCCCCAGGGAGCCGGTCTGCTCCGCCGAGCCGAACAGGCCGTTGCCGCGCTTCAGCAGCTCCCGCAGGTCGAGCTGAAGGCGGCAGCACATGCTGCGCACCATGTTGGGGCTCAGCTCGGAATTGAGGAAGTTCTGAAAGTAGGGCAGGCCGTACTTGGCGGTCATGGCGAACAGCAGCTCGGCATTCTCCGACTCCCAGGGGAAGTCCGGGGTGATGTTGTAGGTGGGGATGGGGAAGGTGAATACCCGCCCCTTGGCATCGCCAGCCGTCATCACCTCGATGTAGGCCCGGTTGATCTGGTCCATCTCGGCCTGGAGATCGCCGTAACTGAAGGGCATCTCCTCGCCGCCGACCACAGGGATCTGTTCGCGCAGGTCATCCGGGCAGACCCAGTCGAAGGTGAGATTGGTAAAGGGGGTGTTGCCGGTGATGAATGTTTTGCCTCTCCGGCGGGCAACGAAGGTTCCATTGCGGGTTGTGGGACACCAAACCTTACCCTTATAGGGTCTCCGTTCAATCAATTGGATGTGGGTCTCGCGGTTGCGGATGAGATTGAGGACGTGCACCCCGGAGTCCTTGCGCGTATAGAGGGTGGTGCCGTACCCCGCCAATACACAAAGCTCCTGCAAGAGATTCAGATTCTCCCAGTCATTGGTGTAGATGCGTGTGCGGCCACTCTCTTCGACGCTGCCGTCGCCTTTGATGTAGGTCTCCAAAAACAAGCGGATCTGTCGGGCGGACAGGGTTCGGATGAGCTCGGGCACGCGCTTGCGGTCGATATGACGCAGCACAAACTTGCTGCCATCTCTGTTCAGCCGGTAGCGGTATACGGGGTAATTGGCATAGGTGCCCGTTTTCTCATTGCAATGGTAGCTGAGACCCAGTCCATCCAGCAGCCACTCGATTTCCGCTACATTTTCGGGATTTCCGGTGGACTGAAACAGGCTTACACGCTGACGGCCCTCGCTACTGTCGAAGTTTCCTTCAGCCACCACCCAGGCCAACAGCATCACTAGCTTATCGTCCACTTCCGTCGTCGAGGGTGTCTCCCAAGAGTTGAGCACGATGACCGGGGATTTGAGTTTCGCAACCTGTTCGATCTCTTCCAGGATCCATCTATCTTGTGTATTGAAGACCTTGCGCAGAACCTTATGTTTGGGCGTTACCCACTGCTCCTGGCTGCGGTTCCGCAGAACATACATCTCACCGTCGAAGTCGTAGGCCTTCATGGCCAGAGGCTCCATGTACTCCAAACGGTTCTCGTGCCAATTGAAAGTGGCGATCCTTTCTCCCTCGGTAATCTGATCGTAGCGCTTCCAACCCTGTTCGGTCAGGCACTCGGTCTCCTCATCCACGCACTGAGTCCCCCAGCGGGACGGCACGTTGAGGTTGTAGATCAGCTCCTGGATGTACTGTTTTACCTGGCTGTAGTTGAGACTATCCTTGCGCACAAAGGGGGCCATGTAGGTATCGAAGGAGCTGAAGGCCTGGGCGCCCGCCCACTCGTTTTGCAGGGTGCCGAGGAAATTGACGATCTGCCCTACGGCGCTGGACATATGCCGGGGCGGCCCCGCCTCCACCTTGCCGGGCACGCCGTTCAAGCCCTCGTGCAGCAGGGTCCGTAACGACCAGCCGGCGCAGTAGCCGGAGAGCATGTCCAGGTCGTGGATATGGATGTCGCCTTCGCGATGGGCCAGGCCAATCTCCGGGGGATAGACGTGGGAGAGCCAGTAGTTGGCGATCACCTTACCCGAGGTATTGAGGATCAGTCCGCCCAGGGAGTAGCCTTGGTTGGCGTTGGCATTCACGCGCCAGTCGGCCTGGTCCAGGTATTCATTGATGGAGGTCGCCACGTCCACCAGGGTGCGCCGGTCGGCGCGCAGCCGGCTGTGCTGCTCGCGGTAGACGATGTAGGCACGGGCGGTCTTGAGGTGATTCGCGGAGATCAGGCACTGCTCGACGATATCCTGGATACGTTCGATCTCCGGCATGCCATCGGGGAAATGGCCATGGGCCAGGACCTTGACCACCTGGGCGGTCAGGAGGCGCGCCTCCTCCTCGCCAAACTCACCAGTGGCCTCACCGGCACGACGGATCGCTGACCCTATGCGCCTGTCATCGAAGGGTCCCGTTCCCCCGTCCCTTCGCCGTACCGAGCGGGGTGGCCTGGCTGCCTGAAGTGTCGGAACCGACATGGTCTGTCTCCCGGATTGCCTGTGATGCACATCATATAGTGCTTCATTTAGATCTAATGCACTACATATAGTGCAACAGGGGCAAGGATACGCATTGGGAATGCCTCTGGTTTGATCAAAGTCAAAGGAGGCTGAATCCGGTGCGGAACCCTACACAGGGACCCATGGCCGCATCCCTTCTCCCTTCGGATTACGGTCGGATTACGGTGACACTTTGCTAAATGCACTTAATTGCTAATTAAGTGCATTTAGCAAAGTGTCACCGTAATCGCAACGTCTGAGCGAGAAGCAGACCAGCAGCCTGGCGGAACTGTTGCGGCACAATTTGAAGACGGTGCGAAGCTACCTGCTCAAAGAGGAATTCCAGCGATTCTGGGAATCGGTGTCGCTGGCGGCGGCGGCAGACTTTCTCGACGAATGGGCGGTGTATGCTCACGCGCGAAGGATGCGGATTGCTGTCGCTTACCACATTCAGCGGCATCCAACGGGGGCCGTAGCGTAGTAAGGGGAATGGCCAACGACTACAATGTCAAAAACTGACATCCTGCACCGGAGCCCCCATGTCCCTTAACGTATCCTTGCCGCCGGAACTCGAAAGCCGGGTACTCCGTCATGTCGAGTCTGGCCTCTATGGTTCCGCTAGCGAGGTGATTCGAGAGGCCTTGCGCTTGTTCGAGATCTACCAAGATGTTCGCGCGGCGAATCTGGCGGCGCTCAAGGCCGATATCGATCGAGGCGTCGCCGACAGAGAGGCCGGCCGCGTCAAAGCGGTTGACATTGAATCCATCAAACAACGTGGCCGCGCGGTAAAGGCTTCCAGCGCCCCGACAGCCTGATGGATTCCCTGCGTTATACCCATAGCGCCGAAAACGATCTCCTCGAAGCCTGGCTATTCATCGCGGAAGAGAATCCGGAGGCGGCCGACCGCGTTCTCGACGCCATAGCCCAGGAAGCCCGGAATCTGCTTTCGCAGCCAAAAATGGGGCGCCAACGTCCCGAACTCGCGGAGGGACTTCGGAGCTGGCCAACCAAAACCCCCTACGTTTTGTTTTATTTCGTTGAGGTCAAAGGAATCCTCATCGCACGGGCCCTTCACCACGCAAGGGATGCGGATGCAGTGACGAATTGGTAACAGCCCGGATGCTGTTCGCTATTGCTCACCGGCACCTACGGGCTCATTGATGGAGGTCTCCACGTCCCCAGGGTGCGCCGGTCGTCGCAGGCGGGTGTGCTGCTCGCGGTAGACGATGTAGGCACGAGCGGCTTTGAGCTGGTTGGCGGAGATGAAGCTCTGCTCGACGATCACCGCATCCGCGGGGCGGGATCGCGCAGGACGAGGACGGGTTTGGAGAAGGGGGCCAGGCGCTCGATGAAGTCGATGAATTCGAGCATGGGGGAACTGCGGAAGAAGCGGGCCTTGGGCCGGTCCATCCAAAGCCGGTCGGCGAAGAGGTGGATCTCATGGGGCTGGTCGCCCTGGCCATCCCCGTTCCGGTCGAAGCCCTGGTAGTCGTCCCAGAAGTTGCCGCGCCAATCGTGCAGGAGGGCGCTGGTGGGGCCGCTGACCGCGACCTGTTGCAGGTTTTCCTTGAAACGGTTGCCCTGGATGACGTGACCGCCCTTCTCACCGTAGAAATAGAGGGCGATGTCGTTGTAGGCGAAGTGGTTGTCCCTGAGGTAAAAAATGTTCTCCGGGTGGATCGGCGAGTTGGCCGTCAGGCCCAGGGCGCAATGCAGGATCTCGTTGCCCTCGATCACCACCTGGGAGCTCTCCTTGACGGCCAGGGCCGAGCTGGTGAAGTTGCGCATGTGGCGCAGCCGGTTGCCCCGGATGATCAGGTCCGGTGAGTACACCACCATGAGGCCGGTGGCATTGCCATCGAGGGTATTCCCTTCGACCCGGTTGCCCGGTGAGAAGACGAACTCCATCCCCACCCGGCTATCGCTGATGCTGTTATCGATAATGTCGTTGTCGGGAGAATTGGCGAACACCAAGTCCCTCACCCGATCGATCCGGTTTCCTTTGATGAGATTGTCGCTGCTGTACCAGAGGCGAACCCCCTCGCCGCGCAGGGTAGGTTCGTTGGGTTTCGAGCTGATGCGATTGGCCTGAATTACATTGTCGTAGGCCTTTTTCAAATGGACGCCGAACAGTACGTCATCCAGGCTGTTGTCTTCGATGAGGGCCTTATTGGCCCCATCCAGCAGGATTCCCGCGTCCACCTGGTCGTGGGATTCGCCGGAATGGGTAATGCGCAGGCCGCGCAGAGTCACGCCGTCTGCCTTGATTGTAACAACCGTTCCATTTCCGCCCCCATCCAGGGTGACCTTGCCGCCTCCGTCCAGGGTCATGGGGCGGTCTATTACTACCGGTCCGGAGTAGATCCCCGGCTCCGGTTTGTGAACGCCGCCGCTGGGGGTAAGGGTGACATACAACTGCAACGGCGGGTGGCCGAACCCCCGGCAGGGGAGCAGAAGTCCCGTCAGCAGACAAAAATGGAGAACAACTCTTTTCATGCGGGGAACCGATTCCATGGGCATAGCTGCATGAAATAGCATCCCGGCTCAATCCAATACTTGAGTTAAGGCAAATGTGGGATGCCCGGCTAGAGGTAACGCAGGAATCCGCCTCCCGTTGTCATGCCTGCGTTATAGGCCGCCAGGGTACCCGTCTTGGTTTGATCGACATGACGGTAGAGCCGGGTATATTCATCGCCGTAGCATCGCCCGGTCTCGTCCGTGGTGGAGACGACGATGATCTTCTCTTGCGATTTTTTTCCCTCTGCAAATCCCAGTTCCCAGGGGAGCCAGTGTGAGCCGATGGCGTTCGGCGTGCCCAGAAATATAAACCAGTCCAAGGTGACGATCTGCTCCTTGATCTGGGCCGCTATCCGCTGGTCCGGCTCGCCTGTCATATGGACCCTTTCCCAGTCCATGTAGATATTCCATCCATTCTCGGCGAACAACACCTGCAACCCCCGGGCGATTTCCTTGTCCCTGGGCGCATGGGAGAGAAAGGCGGTTTGCTGACGCTTGGACTTCGCTTCGCTCAAGGTCCTAGTGGGGAGCATGCGATTGGACCTGCCGAAGGCCTGGTTGAGTGCACTCAAGGCTATGGACATCACTCCCCTCCTGAAAGGCGTTATGGAGAACTGGGATTCAGGGAACCACTAACATATAGAGGAGGTTCTTGCAAAACTGCAAGAACCTCTTGCGGTTCAGGGATGAACCGCCATTTTCAATGGCCTAAGCCATTGAAAATGAAGAAAACGAAAAATCGCATTTTTCGTTTTCGCCTTGCAAAATGGCCAGGATGGCCATTT
>JAHJDE010000022.1 GCA_018812525.1 Gammaproteobacteria bacterium | reverse complement strand
TTGATCGTTCCCACGCTCCGGCGTGGGAATGCATCCTGGGACGCTCCAGCGTCCCGAGACCCGCGTCTGCCGCCGGTATCCGCCAACCCGCGACGCTGGAGCGTCGCAGGCGGCATTCCCACGCGGAGCGTGGGAACGATCAAGAGGACCGTAGGACCGTAGGGTGCGGTGAGGTACGAACCGCACCGATCGCGGGCGATACCGGCACGAACGATGCGGTTCGCTCTCGCTCACCGGCATCCTACGAATTCCTGATCGTTCCCACGCGGAGCGTGGGAACGATCAAATGATCGAAGCCGTCCAGATAGAGATTGGCGAAGAACTGGCTGGTGAGATTGCCGATGGGGATGCCCCGGCGCCGTTCCAGCGGGGTTAGCAAATCATCGCCGGGAAAGAAGAAATCCGGCCCCGCCACCTCCGGCCCCCGGTCGATGATCCGGTCCAACAGCCCCAACACCTCCCGGTCCTTGAGGTAGCGCCGCAGCCGTTCCTTCAGCAGGGCATGGTCGATGGAGGGGAAATAGGCCCTGATGTCCGTCTTCAACACATAGGGATAACGCCGTGCCCAGGTTTGATAACGCCGCACTGCGCCGTGGACCCCCTTGCCCCGACGGCAGGCCCAGCAGTCGAAGATAAAGCGCCGGTCGATGGGCGGTTCGATGCCATTCATCACCGCGTGATGCACCACCCGGTCACGGAAAGGCGCCGCCGCGATCAGGCGCGGCTTGCGCTCGTAGAGGGTGAAGAGGCGGTAGTCCCCCGGCCGGTAGGCGCCGGAAAGCAACTCCTCTTGCAGCGACAGCAACTCTCGTTCCGGGCCGAACGCGAACCGCGCCACCTCCGGCCGGTCCCGCTTGCCCCGGCGGGCCTTGCGGTAGGCCGACAGCAGATTATCGAAGGCGATGACTTGAGGCCAGAGGGAGCCGATGCGTTTCATGGATGGATAAGGCTGGCCGCGCGTTCAGGCGGCCTTTACCATCTCGTCCCAATCGGCCACCTCCACCATCGAATGATTCTCCCGCGCCCGCCGGACCAGGTCCTCAAGCTGCCCGGCGACGCGATCCTCAAGCCAGTTCTCCCCGCACTGATCGCAGACGAGGGCAGGGACATGGCGCACGACGACCACGCCGAACTCCAGGTCGAAACTGACCGTGGTCCGGCCGGGCTCCTTGTGGCCGCCGCACAACGGGCAGGCGCCATTTTCGTCTCTCATCTCTTGATCCTCCGCATTTTCAAATCATCCTCGAAATGGTCGAGGTCCGGGCGATAGGCGGTAATAATGTGGCATCGGGGTGGATCGGGGTCGAAGGCCGCCACCACATGCAGCGGCTCCCCCTCCGCGAGGTGCAATAGGCAGCTCGGGTAGGGTTTGTCATGACCATAAAATTCGATCGGTTCGCCCCTGAGCAAAACCGCCACCACCTCCTTTCGCGTGATGCCGCGTTCCACCATGCGGGTCAGGCCGTGTTGCCGCCAGAGGAGTTGGCCCGCCGCCACGCTTTGTCGTAACCGGAGCAAATCAATTTCGACCGTCATGGGGGCTTCCGATTTGAATCACAGGATCAATACCGCCAAAAAACGCGGGGGTCTTCGCCGTGGCTACCAACCCCCGCGCCGGTCGTCCCTGGCAAGGCTATTCGGCACTCCCTTCCTTGCGAGGCACGGGGCGCGGGCTCATGGATTCCCGTGGGCACGCCCGCCGCATCCTTGGACGCGACGGCTCCGGCAAGACACGGGCCGTTGGGTCGCCCGTTGGTGGATGCGCTATCGCTTATCCACCCTACGATTTTTGCACGGGTAGCCTGGAGGAGGCGGAAACCAATGTTGTTGTTGCGGTTCGCCGACCGGACGTTCCTCGGTTTGTTGTTCCAGAAACCGCCCCGCAACGCACGGTTGCCGATCCGGCCCGCGCCCCGGCTTCATTATGGTCCCGCCGCCGTTCCACCGCCAGCACCGCTGGTCCTGCGCCCATCGTTCCCACGCTCCGCGTGGGAATGCCGCCTGCGACGCTCCGGCGTCGCGGCTTGCTGGACGCGAAGGGCTTGCGCCGATCTCGGGACGCTGGAGCGTCCGGGGATGCATTCCCACGCCGGAGCCTGGGAACGATAAAATGTCGCCTCGCCCCTGATCGTTCCCCCTCCCCAACCCTCCCAAAGGGGGAGGGGCAATCGAGCTCCGCGTATGTTCATGGTAACAGGGGGATTTGTTGAACTGGACAACGAGGACTGCGCCTCGTTATCCTTTCGGTAACCCCGCCGTTCACGACGGGGCTCAATCCGCAAGCCTCTATCCGCTGGCGGATTTTCGCCTGGCGGATGAGGCTGGGCGCGGATTGAAACATAACTGCGGTGGTATGTTGTACCCTCGTCCGGGTCTGGGGTCTTTCCTTGGGGAAGGGTAGAAATGCAGCCAAGCAATCCCTCGTTCTTGTCGTCGAAAATGGTCTGGTTTGCCTGCTTGGCAGCGGTCATCCTGGTTTGGCGGATCGTCGATTTGCAGACGCTGGATCTGGAGGCGCAGATCTCCGGCGCGAAGGCGACCGAGGCGGAACTCTTGTTCGCGGCGTTACGGGATCAGGGGCTGCTGGCGCTCGATTCCGAGCAGCGGATCGAGGTCGAGCCCAAGGATTACTTTCTAGCCGAGTTGCAGCGTCCCGGCGAAAAGGACAGCGCCCAACTGAAGGACCAGGATCGACTGCTGAAGATCTTCTACGGGGAGGGGCCCGGCAGGACCTTGCAGGATTGGATCGCGCAATGGAACCGGGGACGGGTGATGAGCGCGGTACGGGATAACCGGCCGGATGGGGCGGAATCCGAATGGGTTCCCTACGATCCCTCCGGCATGGCCTTGAGCCAATATGGGCGGGTGCCGTTGGAGTTCGGCTATGTGATGGACGGCGTCTTGCCCCAGGGTTTTGGGGATTGGTCGGTGGCGCCGGCGGAGGAGGTGGAGTGGCGTTCGACGATCCGGCTGAAGAAGGCGGCCCGGATCAGCCTGCATGTGATCGGCAAGCCCAATACCTCCCATTTGCCCCGGCACGGTCTGCTGGCCTGCCTTCCCAAGGTCTCCCCTGGCCGCTCCAACTGTTCCGGGAGCGACTCCGATCAGGCCCAGGCCTATCAAATCCATCTCTCTTTACCGGCTGGGGAACACCACCTGCGCCTGCCGGCGAAGCCGATCCGTAATCCGCGCCCGGATGACCGCGACCTGCCGCTGGCCTTGGTGGGCGGGCGGATCGAATGGGTGCCTCTGCGCGAGCGCTATTCCCGGAATCTCATCGCCTCCCGCCCGCCGGCGACCTTCGTGGCGCGTACCGCCGACGGCACGGCCCTGACCACGGAGGATGGCAAGGGCCGGCCCACGCCTTTCACGGTGAAGAATGGCCTGGCGGCATTGGTGGGATTTGGACCGGAGTATGGCAATGCCCTCTCCGGCACCCTGGCCCAGGCAGTCCTTGCGGAGGCCGGCGAGGTGCGTCTGACGCTGGATGGCAAGTTGCAGGCAGTGGCCCAGGCCGAGCTGGAGCGCCGCCTGAAGGAGGTGGCGGTTCGAAACCCGGATGACGCTATCGAGCGGCGGGCCGCCGTGGTGATTTTGGATGCGCAGAGCGGGGCCATCCTGGCCGCTGCCAATCACCCCAGTCCGCCGGCCCATACCCGCCGCTGGGACCGGGCGGCCTTTTCCGTGACCTGGCCCAATCGCGATCCCTTCCGTTTCACGCCCTGGATCGGCACCGATGTCCATATGACGCCGGGCTCCACCTTCAAGGTGGTGACCGCGCTCGCGGCCATCAAGGCAGCCGGCGAGGGCAGGGGGGATGTGGCGGATATGCTGGAGGGCTGGGGTTCGAGCCGTTTCGAGCGGAAGGCGGGGATCTCTCCCGGAACGGCTTGCTACGAACCCCGAGGGGCTTCGGAAGTGTGCAACTTCAGAAATGGCAGCATTGCCGGCGCCTTTCATAAGGCGTTACGCCGCGGCACCTGCCAGAAGCGGCCGGACCATAGCGACAGCCTGGGTCTGCGCGAGGCGGTGCGCGATTCGCTCAATGTCTGGTTCGTGCGCTTGGCGGAGGTCATGGATAGGGGAAACCTAGCCAGCGGCGGGGGGGATACCTTTCTGGCAAAAGAGGCCAAGACCCTGGGTTTCGGACAACGGTTTGCTCTCTTCCCCGAGATCGGCGGTATTGGCGGCGACGCGCTCGATGGCCCCGGACGCGGCAGTGTCCTGAGCGCCATGAGCGGCAGGCTCGATCTGTTCGATCCGAAGATGAAGGTCCCCATGCAGCGTCTCTCGCAGAATAGCTTTGGCCAAGGCGTCCAGGTCACGCCGTTGCAGATGGCGCGCGTGGCGGCGGCGGTGGCGACCGGGCGCGTGCCCCAGCCGACCTTGCTGCAATCCTGGGAGGGAAGGCCGGTCGAGCCGCCGGAGGCGGTCGATCTGGAGCTGGATGGGGACCTGTTGGATCGCTTGCGCCAGGGCATGAAGGCGGTGCCCGAGGCCGGAACCGCCGAGGAGGCCTTTCGTTCGGAAAACCTGGCCGACAGTTGCCGGACCTATGGCAAGACCGGGACGGCGCAGACGCGGCAGATTGGCCCCAAACACTTTCTCAATTCGGGCTGGTTCATCGGCTGGCGCGACAACAGCAAACAGGAGCCCGACATCGCCTTTGCCTGCGTCATGACCCATTCGGATGGGGGGACGGGCGGGGGGCTCTGTGGGTATCTGATGGCGCGTATTCTGAAAGAATGGGATCGCTGAGGTGGAGATGGGCAACAAGGCAAGAACCCTGCCGTTGATCACACTGGGTCTCTGGGCGCTGTTTGTGTTGCTGGGTCATCAGTTGATCTTGAACGCGCCACAGGTGTGGCTGACGGAACGGCTGCTCATCTCGCCCTCACCCGGCCAGTCCATCGAGCTTGGCCGGACCACGCTGGGCCTGACCGCCCACGACCGGACCACCGCTTCCCGTCATCTGCAAATCACGCGCGATGGCGGCGACCAGAAGGATTTGAAGAGCGGTATCCGTTTTTTCAATATCTCGCCCCTGCACCGGGTGGATGCCAGGACGGAGCGGTTCAAGACCCGCTTCATCAAACGGCTGCCCCTTTCCAGCGGGGATAGCATCCACCTGGGCGCGCGGGTCATCCAGGTGGTCGAGGCCGATCCCGGTGGGCGTTTGGTGCTGGCCGAGGACCAGGGCGACCGGGTGGTATGGGAGGGCGGAAGGCTCCTGTCGCAGCGATATCCGCCCTTCAAATCCTGCGGCATGGCCTGGTTCAAGCGGCAGGCGCGGGATCTGCGTTGGTGGCTGCGCGACAAGAATCGCGAACAGGAGTTGACGCTCTTCTCCCTGGGGGGGCGGGTGCAGTGCCTCGACCGGTGGCGCCTGTCCGGGGTCCCGACCACCACTGCCCAGATCTATTGGCGGGATGGGCGTTTCCTGCTGGGGAGCGTCGATAGGACGGTGCGGGAGCAGGTCGTGCCGAAGGGTGCCGCGACCGGGGTCAGGCTCGCCGGCCAATGGCTGCCCTTGGATGGGGCCGAGGGGCTTGTCAATCGGCTGGTGCTGGGACGTACCCATTTTCGCGTGTCGGGCGGCCCGGACCGCCTGGCGCTGGAACCGGAGCGGAACATTCCCGTGGTGTTCGAGCCGCCTCCTGCTCAGGGGGATACGCCGGGCTTGATGGTCGAGACCCGTTCCCAGCGCTGGATCGGGGACAATCCTTTCGCTTCGCTGAGCCCATGGCGGGCTGGCCTGTTGGTATTTTTCATCTTCCTTTCCTTGCCCGCTGCCGCCCTGCTCCATGCCATTGACAGACAGATGGGGCAATACGGGAGATCCAGGGTCCTGGCCTGGCTGGCCCTGTTGCCGGCCTGGGGCCTGTTGGGCTTTGCCCTGGTGGGCTGGAGCGTTCTCAACAATAATCTGGCCTGGGGACTGTTGCCTTGTGCCCTGGCCTGGCTGATCGCCACGCTCCAGTTACTCCAGGGGGGCCGGCTGAGGGGGCCTGCCGGTCTGCTTTGGCTGTTGTTGACCCTGCTGGCCGGCATCGGCGCCCTGAATCTCACTCAACTGGCTGCGGGTGCCTATAACACCAAATGGCTGGGTTATGCCTCGGGTCATCTGGCCGTATTGACCGGTATGGCCGCCGCCGTCGCGTTGCTCGGCAGACTGCCGCCGCAGGTGCTGCGTCGGCTTGCCGCCAATTTCATCGGCAGCCGAAGCCTTCTGGTCAAGCTGATCAAGGGGGGCTTTGTCCTGATGGTGATCGGCCTGGCCTTCTATCAATTCGTCACGGGGGATGAGAAGGGGCTGGGTTGGATACAGCCCGTCGAGTTCGTCAAGCTGATCCTGGTCTTCATGCTGGCGACGACCCTGACCCATTTGCGCTGGCTGCGGATCGTGGAGAGCCGCGACTACCGGGAGAACCGGCTGCGCTGGATCGCCGCCGGTGTCTGGGTCGTCATCGTCTTCTTCCTGGCCGCTGGGGTATTGATGCTGGGCGTCAATGACTACTCGCCGATAGTGATCGTGCTTACCCTGATGCTGCCCTTTCTCTGGCTGGCCTTTGCCGATCCGCACGTGGAGCTGACCCAGGGGGAGAGGGATCACAATGCCGGTCTGTTGCGTGACGGACGCCTGTTGAAGCGGGTCGCCACCGTGTGGGGTTTGCGAGGAATGCTGCTGTTGCTGTTGGGCGGTATCGTTCTCACCGCCTACTACCTGTATAAGCACCCACCCGATTATCTGAGCAGTTTTCCCCAGGCGGAGCGTCTGCGCATCTGGAGCAACCCCTGGGCGCACCGGCTCAGCGGTGATCAGGTCATTCAATCTCTCTTGCGGGTGCGGGAGGGCGGCTGGAGCGGGGTCTCCGATTGGTTCGGCGGCAATGGCAAGGTCATGAACCTGCCGGCGGTGCAGGATGACTTCATCGCCGCCTTTCTGATCAACCGCTTCGGCGCCTTCGCTGCGCTGCTGTTGGTGGCGGTACAGGCCCTCTGGTTTACCGCCCTGCTGCGCATCGCCGATCGTTTGATGTCGATACCGGGCGAGTTTGAGGAGTACCGCAGCCGCTATTGGCTCGGCGGGGTCTTGACCGGTTTGGCCTGGATGCAGATTACCCATTGGGCCATCTCCTGGGGCAATGTGCTGGGCCTGCTGCCGGTCATGGGCCAGCCCATGAGCTGGCTCTCCAGCGGCAACAGCCACATGCTGGCGATCGGCTTTACTTCCATGGCATTGGCCATGGTCGGGGCCTGGATTGTGGGGGAAGGGAAGTTGTCGGATTAACAGGGGTTGAAGGTCCCCTCTAAGCCTTTGGCAACATGCCCATCGAGGGGGCATCAGTTAGCCTTACCGTGAAAGTCGCGAAGCGCGCGTTTGCCCCCTCCCCCATTTGAGCGTTGGGGAGGGGGAGCGATCAGGCCTGTCCTGAGCGCATGGCCCGGATCCCGCTATTTGCTTCATCCGGCTACGGAACTGTGATGATGGAGGGCACCAATATGAAATCGCGTATTTTAGGTCTGTTAGTCATCGTTGGGTGCATTGGTTTTACCAGTGTTCCATTCGCATCCCCCCAACCCCGCATCGCCCTGGTGGTGGGCAATGCGGCTTACAAAGACGCACCCCTGCGCAATCCGGTCAATGACGCCAATGACTTTGGCGCTCGGCTGCGGCGGTTGGGATTCGATGTCAGCCTGCTGCTCGACGCGGATCGGCGCAAGTTGAAGGAGGGCATTCGCGACTTCTCCCGTAAGCTGAACAAGGATACGGTCGGACTCTTCTATTTTGCAGGCCATGGCATCGAGGTGTCGGGGAATAATTACCTGATACCTGTCAACGCCGACATCCAGGGCGAGGCGGATGTGGAATACGAAGCGATTAACGCCGGGCGGCTGTTGTCCGAGTTGAAGCAGGCGAATAATGGCCTCAATCTGGTGGTGCTCGATGCCTGCCGCAACAATCCCTATGCCCGCAGTTTTCGAAGTGCCTCGCGGGGGCTGGCGCGGATGGATGCCCCTGCCGGTACCCTGATCCTCTATGCCACCCAGCCGGGCGATGTGGCCCAGGACGGCCAGGGCCGCAATGGCCTCTTCACCGAGAAGCTGTTGAAGTCGCTGGACACACCGGGCTTGAAGGCGGAAGAGGTGTTCAAGCAGACGGCGCTAGACGTAAACAGTGCCTCGGCTGGTAAGCAGATCCCCTGGCAGGAGGGGGTCATTCTTGGCCATTTCTATTTCAACCCCGCTTCTGGGCAGGGAGGGAGTACCACTGTATCGCCGCCACCGGTGCAGGAGAGCGCCCCGCCCCAGTACAACGTGGACGTGGAGCGCCTGACCGAACTGGAGGTATGGAATTGGGCCAAGGAAAAGGATACGACCGAATCCTATCGCCAATATCTGAATCAATATCCCAGCGGCCAATTTGCCACCATGGCTCGCCTGAATATCAAGGAGAAGCAGCAGCCACCGCCGGCACCGGCACCGCCGGTTGTGCCTGAACAGACGACTAGCATTCCGGAAAATGATGTCATGGCCTTTATCGAGCAGTTGTTGGTGCGGCTCAACTCCGGCAGCGCCGACACTTTGATCGCTATCTATGCCGACCAGGTCGACTATTTCGATCGCGGGTTCGTATCGAAAAGTTACATCCTTCGGGACAAGGCGGGCTATTTCAAGCGTTGGCCCTCGGCTCAGAACCGGCTGATCGACAGGCCCTCGCTTTATACGACAGGCATTCCCGGCGAAGTAACGGCAACTTTCACCACAGAATTCAACGTCTACAGCCCCAGTACCCGTAAAGGGGTGTCAGGAACGGCGAACAACACCTTCAAAATAAGAAAAATGGGAGGGCAGTGGTATGTCGTCGCAGAAAAGCAGAATGTCCTGACCCGTAGGAAATACTGATGTTATCGAGAACGCCTCGGCTGCTGATATGGATCCTATTGGTACTGTTTCCCTTCGGCGCCGGTGCCGCTGATCCCTTTGTGCTGGCTATCGACATTGGTCATACCCCCCGCAACCCCGGCGCCCGCAGTGCCAGGGGCGAACCCGAATACCAATTCAACCGGGCGATGGCCTTGGCACTTCGGGACGCGATGCGCGGCCACAAGGGCTTGACGGCCTACATCATCAACGAAGAAGGCGCCCGCATCTCACTGGCCGGCAGACCAAGCGCCGCGCTGGCAGCAAAGGCTGATCTGCTGCTCTCTCTGCACCATGACTCGGTTCAGCCCCAGTACTTGAAAGAGTGGTCACCTAAAGGCGAGAAGCACAGATATTGTGATCGCTTCAGCGGCCACTCTTTGTTTGTCTCCAAGCGAAACGGGAATGCTGGAAGGAGTCTGCAATTTGCCCGCCTGCTGGGTGAACGGCTGCGGCAAAAGGGCTTGAAGCCGACCCTGCATCATGCGGAACCGATCTCCGGTGAAAATCGAGAACTGCTGGACGAAAGGCTTGGCCTCTACCGTTACGATGGCTTGGCGGTCTTAAAGGGGGCCAGCATGCCCGCCGTCCTGCTGGAATGCGGCATCATCGTCAATCGCTGGGAAGAGCGTCGTGTCTCCCTTCCCGCCTACCGCAAGGCCATCGCCGATGCCATCGTGCAGGCGCTGTTAGCCTATCTCCAGCCCCCGGCCCCCCGTTCCGAAAAACAGTCGCTGCCGAAGGCAGGCAATTCCAAAATTCCACTGCCCTGAATCAGCCCACCGGCGATCAGCCGATACCGGAACGATCATCTGCCGCTAAAATCCCCGAATACCCCCTCTGGAGGATCTGATCGGTGATTCGGCTCAATCCTTGGAACCCCCTCCTCCTGCTGCTGCTCCTTTCCCCCTGGTCGGCGGCAATAACGGCCGATCAGCCGCGTCTGGCGCTGGTGATCGGCAACGCGGCCTATCGCCATGTGGCGCCCCTGGTCAACACCTTGAACGACGCCAGGGATATTGCCGCCGACCTGCGCCAGGCCGGTTTTCAGGTGACCGAGGTCCAGGACGCCGATCTCGCCACCCTCATCGACAGCGTCGAGAAATTCGCCACCCAGTTGCACCAAACCGGCGGGGTTGGGCTCTTCTACTACTCGGGTCACGGCATCCAGGTGGACGGGCGCAACTACCTGGCGCCCATCGACGTGGAATTGAAAAACAAGGGCCGCATCAAGTACGAGGCCTTCGCCCTGGACGATGCCCTCGGCCCCATGGGCGGACGCGGTCCGGGCTCCGTCAACCTAGTGATCCTGGACGCCTGCCGGGACAATCCCTTCGCCACTACGCGCGGCACAAGCAACCGGGGGCTGGCGCGGGTCGAGGCGCCCGAGAGCACCCTGATCCTCTATGCCACCAAGCCCGGCCAGACCGCCGACGACAACCCCCAGGAAAGGAACGGCCTCTTCACCAAACACCTGCGGCGGGCGCTCAAAACGGCGGGGCTCAATGTGGAGACCGCCTTCACCGAAGTGGTGAAAGGGGTCTATCAAGAGAGCGGCCAGCAGCAATACCCCTGGAAGGAAGGGGTGCTGCTGAACGAATTCCACTTCCTGCCGGGTGGCCCGGCGGCTCCGGCTCCGAATCCGGTTCCCTCTCCAATCCCCGCGCCTCCTTCGGCCCCGCAGCCCCAGCCCAAGGGCGCTGTCCCCTACAGTCCCGCCCTGCTCCAGGAGATTACCGCCTCATCCCAGTTACAATCCCAGCGGGATTCCAAAGGCCGCGGCCACAGTTACCAGCCCCGCAATGCCATGGACGGCGACCCCGGCACCGCCTGGGTCGAAGGCGCCGCCGAGAGCGGCATCGGCGAATGGTGGCAGGCCAATTTCCGGCAACAGGTGCTAATCCGGTCCGTCAGTTTGATCGGCGAATACAAGGGCAAGAAGAACGACCGGCTGAAACGGGTGCGGGCCGTCTTTTCCAATGGCGCGGCCAGCGACCTGGAACTGCGCGACGCCCCAGACCGGCAGCGCTTCCAGCTCAGCGAACCCCAGGCGGCCGACTGGGTGCGCCTGGAGATCCGCGAGGTCTATCCGGGGACGCGCTTCGCCGACACCCCCATCGCGGAGGTAGGGTTTGAATAATCCCGGATTTTCCATCGAACGTCAGGGGATGCCACCACCGGGAAGGGCTCCTGGTAAGCCCCCATTGTAGGAGCGGAAGAGACGGGGTCAGGTCTTGCTCCGTGTCTTCTGTTCGCCGGAAGAGACGGGAAGAGACGGGGTCAGGGGAAGAGACGGGGTCAGGTCTTGCTCCGTGTCTTCTGTTCGAGGGCCGTAGGGTGCGGTGAGGCACGAACCGCACCGATCGCGGGCGATACCGGCACGAACGATGCGGTTCCAGATCGTTCCCACGCTCCGGCGTGGGAATGCATCCCCGGACGCTCCCGCGTCCCGAGACCGGCCCATGCCTCCGGTATCCGGCAACCCGCGACGCTGGAGCGTCGCTGGCGGCATTCCCACGCGGAGCGTGGGAACGATCATCCACTACCCGAAAAGCCTTCGGTTTTCGGACCTATCACGCCCTGGGCGCTCTGCCAGAACCGGAGCCCAACATGACGCCGCCGCGCCGCCTGTTGGGTTTGTTCGATGCATCCTGCACCTCACCCCTCCGGGGCTTTCGCGAAAAACCGCTCCCGGCGGTTTTTTCGGCGGAAATGCCGCCTAACCCAACCTACAAAAAAACCGGTACGGTGACGGGGGAACCGCACCCATGGATCGATGCGGTTCGCCATCGCTCACCGGCATCCTACGAGCGGCACATGCGGTATAGTCTGACCATGGCCGACCACCCGCCCCACGACAACGCCTACAAACACCTTTTCTCCCACCCCAAGGCGGTGGAAGATCTGCTGCGCGGCTTCGTTCACGAAGACTGGGTCGGGCAACTGGACTTCGGAAGCCTCGAAAAGATGAGCGGCAGCTACGTCAGCGACGACCTGCGCGACCGCGAGGACGACATCGTCTGGCGCCTGCGTTTACAGGGGAGCGACGACGGCGACTGGCTCTACGTCTACCTGTTGCTCGAATTCCAGAGCAGCGTCGATCCCCAGATGGCCGTGCGTATCCTCACCTACCTGGGCCTGCTCTACCAGGACCTCATCAAGGGCGGCCAGGTGGCCAAGGCCGACAAGCTCCCCGCCGTCTTCCCCCTGGTGCTCTACCACGGTGAACGGCCCTGGACCGCCGCCCTCGACATCGCCGAACTCATCGAGACCGGCCCCGCCAGCCTGGCCGCCTACCGCCCGCGTTTGCGCTATTTCCTCCTGGACGAAGGCCGGGTGCCCGAGAGCGACCTCGACCAGCCCGACAATAGCATCGCCAGCCTGGTCCAGATCGAACGCAGCGCCAGTCCCCAGGCCATCGCCCAGGCCGTGGCCCAATTGACCGAAAAGCTCCAATCCCCGGAATACCGCAGCCTGCGGCGGGCCTTCACCGTCTGGATCAAGCGACTGATCCTGCGGCGCTTCGCCCCGGCGGGGGAACTCCCCGAACTACAAGACCTATCGGAGGTAAACAGCATGATCGCTGAACGTGTGGAAAGCTGGACCCAGCAGTGGCTCAGGCAAGGCATACAGCAGGGCCGCCAGGAGGGCCGCCAGCAGGGCCGCCAAGAAGGCAAGCGGGAAGAGGCCTCCCGGATGCTGCTGCGGCTGCTCGTCCGCCGCTTCGGTCCCCTCGATGCCGCAACCCTGGCCCGCCTGGAGCAGGCGGGGCTCGAACAACTGGAGCACTGGACCGACAACATCCTTGACGCAATGAGCCTAGAAGCGGTCTTCAAAGACTGATCGCCCCCGAGGAAGGTTGGGCCGGCGACTGCATGGATGCGGGAGGTAGGGCAACGCCGGGAGCGGTTGCCGGGGTTTGAGCCCAACATCACGACCCAGCGGATAGCCCGGTACGGTGACGGAGGAACCGCTACCGCTCACCGGCATCCTACGAGCTGATCCTTCCCCCTCCCCCGGAGAGGCTGTCGCAAAACGCGGTGAATGTAGGCCGGATGTAACTATTCAGCTCAATTCGGAAGTTATCTCCCTCCCCCACTGGGGGAGGGTTGGGGAGAGGGAAAAGGGTCGAACCGAGCATGAGTGCTTGGTTTACGCCCGGCCCTCCCCCCAACCCCCTCCCAGAGGGAGGGGGAGCTGAATAGTTACGGCCGGATAAGGCAAACGGCAATAAAATAGCATTCCAACTATTAGCAAAAGCAGGGTAGGAGTAGGGGCGGGTTTAAAACCCGCCCCTACTTGTCGCGAAAATCGCAGCAGTATCGCGGGGAAGCCCGCTCCTACGACGGGGTCAACTGTGGTTTCCAGGATCAATCGAATGGCTGCTCTGTGTAGAATATTGGGGCAATATATTTTGCCGTTCGCCTAAGTGAAACGCATCCGGCAGGTGATTGATTCTTGGTGGATGCGCTCCGCTTATCCACCCTACATTTTCAGTTTTGCGACACCCCCAGAGGGAGAGGGGGCAAGGCTGTTACCTGCTCTGGGCCTTGATCCCATCCAGGATGTTTTGCAGGGCGGGGTCGCCTTCCCGGTCCGTGCCGGAGACGCCGTCTTCGTCCGGTTCCTGGGGGGATGGCGGTGGGGCATTGGCGTCATCGCTTCCGCCGAGTTCCGAGATCTGCTGACTGATCGCGCCGATGCGCGTGACTTCCTCGCCCCGGCAGGCCGCGCCGCCGATATCGCCGCACCTATTACTGACTAGGCAGCCGGCCGCCTTATCCCATTTGCGCTTGCCCTGGACGAAGTCCAGGGCGCCGCGCACGAGGATGCCCTCCACCACCGGGTCGCCGGCCAGGATGCTCTCCGTGTTGAAGACGGCGGAACCCGAGTTGCCGCCGTAGGTGTCTAGATCCGTGGTGAAGAAGACCGGATTCTGGTTGCCCCTGACCTTGCCCGCCTTGGTGACCTTGGTGGGCAGGCCGGAGGGATGACCGATGACCGTCACCGATTCCCCGTCGCCGATGGCCCCATCCCTCCGGAGCTTGAGCGGCTTGCGGCCCTCCACGGGATCGATCCTGAGCAGGGCGAAATCCATCTTCGAATCGGGGTCGAGCTGCTTACCGACGATCTGCTTGCATTGCACGATATCCTCGGCTGGGATGTCCAGGCGGGGGGACTGGGCGGATTCCATATCGAAACCGAAGACAAAGGCGATCTCGTCGCAGCTCTGGCCGGGCTCCCCCTCCACGCAGTGGCCGGCGGTCACGATCAGATCCTTGGCCACCAGAAAACCGGAGCAGAAGGCCGGCGAGGGCTGTTCATAAAAGCGTTCGCTGCTGCACCACTGGCGATCCACCCCCGTGGGGGAGGCGGGAAGCTTCAAGAACTTCCCCTTCTGCTTCAACAGCGCCGTATTGATCAGCGCCACCGTGCTGGCGGCGGCCTGACGGTAGGCATCTTCTACGTCATAGACCTCATGGCGATCATCCTCGCCATAGATCACCTCGTGATTGCGATCCCCCTTGGGCCGCTCCTTTCCGGCGGGCTGGTTCAGGAAATCCAGCGGCAGGGTGTGGTCCAGGGCGAACGCGGCGGGTGTATTCAGGGATAAACAGGCAAGGGCCAAGAGGGAGCGGCGCATTGTTCGATTCCTTGTGTTGGTTTACAGGGGCGAATCAAAAATATCGATCCGGGTTTGATTCATGGAACGGAAGTCATACCCCAATCTGACAAAAACGGGGCGCCAAGCGCGTGAAAAATGTACCACCGGAATCCGGCCGGGACACGCGGCGCCGTAAATTCTGTCATTTTGGTCATCGCCATCCGTTACTGTAGAACGACCGCCATCCATCGATTTTCACCCTTGGGAGAATGCACCATGAAAAATCCGATCGTCCGAACCCTGTCCCTGACGGCCCTGCTGCTGCTCGCGGCGCAAGGCCAAACCCTCGCCGGGGAAGCGCCTAAGCCCGCGGCCCCCGCCCCTCAACCGCAGGAGACCGCCCCGGCCAAGGCCGAATGCGCGCCTTTGCCTGAATCGGGTCCGGCGCGGGAGAGCCAACTGATGGAGATGATCACCCAGGGCGCGCGGGAATTCCTCCTGCCGCAAAAGGATGGCTACCTCTGGCCCGTGGTGGTGAAAGACCCCGCCTTCATGGAAAGCCTGCCGGTCAAGGTCTGGGTCACCCCGCTGAACGGCGGCAAGGCCATCGCCGCGCAGGTGGTGAAATTGCAGTTGCGCGAGGCCGGCGCCGGCCTGGCCGCCGAGGTAGCCTCGGCCGATGGCGCGGCCTGGACAACCGTCCAGGACGGCCATTGGCACAACGGCCGCTTCCTGGCCCGCGCTGGCGACGAGCCGGTTTGGCATGCCTATGACGCCAAACTGGTGCGCTTCAAGGCCAAATAAGGGAGAAGCAGCCATGAAAAAGCAGCGATCACTCCTGTTACTGGCGGGCCTGCTGACCTGCTCCCTGGCCTTTGGACAGGGAGGGAACAAGGGCGGGACCGACCTCTCCGGCGTCCTCTCGGGCTATCTCGCCACGGATACGAAGAAAACGGGCCGCGTTGCCCCTGGGCAGGATGCCCGCTTCCCCGAGGGCCGCTTCATCGTCCCGCCCCAGGAATCGGCCATGGGGCGCGCCGTGCAGGGCACGGCGGACTTCGAAAAGGTCCGCGCCCTGAACTGGAACGAACCCGAGGCCAACCTCAGCCGCAAGATCGGCCACATCGAATTGGGCGATGCCCTGTGCAGCGGGTTCCTCGTGGGGCCGGACCTCTTCCTGACCAACCACCACTGCGTATGGGACGAAAACAGGAGCGCCCCGCGCCCCGAGCAAAGCTACCAGGTCTACATGGACTACCTCTTCGACGAGAACAAAGGTCCCGTCTCCTCCAAGGTCCACAAGATCCTCAAGATGGACCAGGGGCTCGACTACGCCCTGCTGCAACTGGAGCGGGAACTGGGTGTCCAGTACGGCTGGCTGCGCTTGCAGGAAGGGCAGCCCCCCGCCTCGGGCAACGTGACCGTCATCCAGCACCCCCAGGGGCGTTCCAAGGAAGTCGCCCGGCAGAACGCCAACATCCTCAAGACCGATCCGACGGTGGTTCACTACCTGGCCGACACCGAAGGCGGCTCCTCCGGCTCGCCCGTCTTTCTCCAGGGCAGCGATCAGGTGATCGCCCTGCACCACGTGGGCGTCTCCGGCCGGTACAACGAAGGCGTCCTCATGGGCCGGATCATCCCCGAGATCCGCCAATGGCTACCCAAGGGCAAGAGCGAAGGGACCGGCCGGGAACCGGGGGCGGAAGGCGGTCACGAGAGCGAGGTGGGCGAAAGCATCCGCCAGCTCTTGCGGGCGCGGTGAGCGGCCTTCGTTGCCACCGAATTTATCGTTCCCACGCTCCGGCATTTATTTATCGTTCCCACGCTCCGGCGTGGGAATGCAGGGAGGGACGCTCTGCGTCCCGAATTGCGACGCAGAGCGTCGCGGGCGGCATTCCCCACTCCGTTTCATCCGGGCTACGGGGCCAGGGGATACACAACTGCGGTATAGTCTCCCCGAAACCGGCCCCAGCAGACGCCATGACAGACCATCCCCCGCACGACAACGCTTACAAGCACCTCTTCTCCCATCCCAAGGCGGTGGAAGACCTGTTGCGCGGCTTCGTTCACGAAGACTGGGTCGGGCAACTGAACTTCGCCAGTCTCGAAAAGATGGGCGGCAGCTACGTCAGCGACGACCTGCGCGACCGGGAGGACGACATCGTCTGGCGCCTGCGATTACAGGGGAGCGACGACGGCGACTGGCTCTACGTCTACCTGTTGCTCGAATTCCAGAGTAGCGTCGATCCCCAGATGGCCGTGCGCATCCTCACCTACCTGGGCCTGCTCTACCAGGACCTCATCAAGGGCGGCCAGGTGGCCAAGGCCGACAAGCTCCCCGCCGTCTTCCCCCTGGTGCTCTACCACGGCGAAAGGCCCTGGACCGCCGCCCTCGACATCGCCGAACTCATCGAGACCGGCCCCGCCAGCCTCGCCGCCTATCGTCCCCGACTGCGGTATTTTCTTCT
Organism: Gammaproteobacteria bacterium; assembly: GCA_018812525.1. Taxonomy (GTDB): domain Bacteria; phylum Pseudomonadota; class Gammaproteobacteria; order Chromatiales; family Chromatiaceae; genus YD12-FULL-61-37. The sequence continues at coordinate 760 of JAHJDE010000022.1, read as the reverse complement.
GGACGAAGGCCGGGTGCCCGAGAGCGACCTCGACCAGCCCGACAACAGCATCGCCAGCCTGGTTCAGATCGAACGCAGCGCCAGTCCCCAAGCCATCGCCCAGGCCGTGGCCCAATTGACCGAAAAGCTCCGGTCCCCCGAATACCGCAGCCTGCGGCGGGCCTTCACCGTCTGGATCAAACGCCTGATCCTGCGGCGCTTCGCCCCGGCGGGGGAACTCCCCGAACTACAAGACCTATCGGAGGTAAACAGCATGATCGCCGAACGAGTGGAAAGCTGGACCCAGCAGTGGCTGAGGCAAGGCATGCAGCAAGGCATGCAGCAAGGCATGCAGCAAGGCATGCAGCAAGGCATGCAGCAGGGCATGCAGCAGGGCATGCAGCAGGGCAAGCGGGAAGAGGCCCGCCACATGCTGCGGCGCCTGCTCGCTCGCCGCTTCGGTCCCCTTGACGCCGCCACCCTGGCCCGCCTGGAACAGGCCGGGCTCGAACAATTGGAGCGCTGGACGGATAACATCCTCGATGCCCAAAGCCTGGAAGAGGTCTTCAAGGGCTGATCCACATCTCCCAACCGGAGTTTCACCATGGAAAATCCGGGGGGTCCGCGCCCCTAACCCCACCGGCCTATCCACAGGTAACATAGGGCCATCAGGAAACATCGAAACGGGAGCCCATCGCCATGAAGCATGAAAGACGCTATCCAAGCCTGCTGATGCTCCTCGTCCTGCTGCTGGCCGCGCCCCTGTCCTGGGCTGGTCAGC
>JAHJDE010000021.1 GCA_018812525.1 Gammaproteobacteria bacterium | reverse complement strand
GGAAGATTCGCAATGATCGCCGAAACGCGAAGATCAACCGAATTGATAAACAGGGTTTATCAAGCCGGACTTGAGATTTTCGCGTGGGCAGATCATGGTAAACCATAGAATATTTCCATTTGAAACGCCTACGGCAGGGGTCAGACCCCTTTTGCTGGAAATGCTGCTGCACCAGCAGCGTGGTCGGGGCCAGGATGGCCACCTGGCGCCCCCCCCCCTGCGCAGCCATGAAGGCGGAGCGCATGGCCACCTCGGTCCGGGAGACCGGGCATCGGCGTTTTTGTATCCACAGCGGTTTGACGGATAAAGGGCGAGGTTCGATACTGAAAGGGGGGGCCAGTTACCTTATCCCTTGGGAGTGAGTTGGCAATGAAATGGCAAGAGGTCATCGATGACAAATCCCTGCGGGATTTACCGTACAAAATCGAACTCAACGAATACGGCTGTATCCTGATGAGTCCCGCATCCAATCTCCACGGTTGGCTACAGGGGCAGGTACTCTATCTACTGCGTATGGGTATAGCCTTCGGGACCGTCTTGACCGAATGCTCGGTCCAGACCGACAAAGGGGTGAAGGTTGCGGATGTGGCCTGGTGTTCCAAGGAGTTCCTGAAGCAACACGGGCTGGAAACGCCCTATACCCGTGCGCCGGAAATCTGTGTAGAGATCGTCTCCCCCTCGAATGGCGCAGTGGAAATGGAAGAAAAGCGTAGGCTCTATTTCAGTCAGGGTGCAGAAGAGGTGTGGATGGTCTCAGAAGCGGGTGAAATAGAGATTTATACCCCGGTCGGTAGAGTGGCGGCATCTGCCTACGTGGGGCGAATGGACCCCATCAAGATAGAGTTTCATTAAAACCAAAATGGGGGTTACGAGGCCATGGTTACGGGGCTACCACAGCAGGTCTCGCTTTGTGGCGAAAACCACAATGCAAGACCTGCCACCGCGCTTTTTCTGTTTTTCACAGGGCTTGTGCTTTTAATCCTCATGGCGCCACTCAGCACCGCCTTCGCAGCCGAGTTCAGCCTTCTTCGTTCGGAAATGGAGCAAGGGACCAAGGGACCAAGACGCTGCATGTCCTGCTGCGCGGCGAGATCGAGCCCGGCGACCTCGCCAAGCTGCGTGTAGTGCTGCCGGATGAGGCCTACAACATCAACGAACTCGCAACGCTGCATCTCGACAGTCAAGGCGGCAACTACGTCGAGGCGCTAAAGATTTCCGAGTTCCTGCTTGACGCTGCAATCGGCACCCGCATCGACGAGAACGCTGAATGCTACTCCGCCTGCGCCATCGTATTCATGGCCGGCAATTACCACGGCGGAAGTGCGGATCTCTATTCGATCGACAGGGTGCTGCACATCAAGGGCAAACTCGGGTTTCATGCCCCCTATCTCAAGACCGACCAAGCCGCTCCCGATCACGCAACACTCGATGCGGCGCACATGGCCGGTGTCCAGGCAATCAACAAGCTGATCAAGATCATGGGCGCCCGGCACTACCATGGAATGCGCGCGATAAGATTCAGTCTGTTATCGGAAATGCTGGATCGTGGGCCAAACGAAATGCTTCTGATCGACACGATCGATAAGGTCGGCCGCATTGAGATCCAATTGGATGGGCATGCCAGACCAAAGAAGTTCACGCGCGCCATGTTCAATAGGGCGTGCAGCAATATTCTGTCGTGGGGGGTGGACACATACAGTTCCGGCTTCGATTTCACTGCGGGTGGCACATATGATGGCATTCAGTCGATCAATGAGACGGTGTTGGCCCAAACCATAAGAGGATATCGGGTTGTCATAGAATATGGCCCAGGCACTCCGAAAGTCTGTCACATCGATATCACCGACGCACCCACAATATTTGAGGTCAATACCTATACGGGGCATTTTTCCGGGTCGTCGTCGAACGACTCCAATGAAGGCTTGACTCCCTACGGTCAAATGCTGGCGCCCGTAGATTATTGGGCCTTTTATCCACCCGGTACGTCTTTAGCGGAATTGGCAAGGGGAGATTGATCATGTTACGGCACACCATGAGCATGCGCGTTTTTGTGTTTTCGGCGGTAATCCTGTCGCTGATCCTATTTCTACTCACGGCAAACAGTACGGTGAGCGCGGCGGAGTTCACAGTCGTCTCGGAAACGGGGCCGCAGACCAAGGATGCCGAGTCGGGTTTCGACAACCCAATCCTCACCGGCCGCAATGCGGCAACGCCGTGCCAGATCCGTATGCAAGGTGACATTGTCGAGGGCGATCTCAATCGCCTGAAGCAGGCTCTATCGCAGTTCCGCGCCAAACGTGGCGACAACCCCGATCTGCCCAACCATGTGGGACTCTGTCTCGCCAGTCGCGGCGGCTCATACATGGAGGCGATCCGCATCGCCAAGGCGATGCTCGGCAAGCCGCAGACCGAGGAAGACGAGGACTCCCTGACCGGGCCGCTACGCACCTGGACCGTCGTCGGAGATGGCGATGAATGCTATTCGGCCTGCGCCATCATCTTCATGGCCGGAAATATCTATATCGTCGACGAGATGATCGGCCCTTATTCCGAGCGCCATCTGCATGTGCGCGGCAAGCTCGGCTTTCACTCGCCCTACCTGGCTTTTCCCGCTTCGGCCAGCGAGACCTACACCGCCGATACCGTGAAGAAAGCATTCCGCGAAGGCGCACTCGCCGTGCGCGAACTGGTCAGGCTCGGCGAGAAGGTCAATAATGGCGGTCAGGCCGACGATCCCTCGCTCCTTCCCCAGAAGCTCATCACCGAAATGCTTGCGCACGGAGAGGATGATCTCTACTTCATCGACCGGGTCGGCAAGGCGGTGGTCCATTCGATCGATCTGTTCGGCGCAGACCGGCCGCAGCGGATCGGCGCCTGCGAGTACGACGACATCTGCGGCGCGGCGCACACCAGCAAGCAATACGCAAGTTGGGTCGACGAGCCCACCCGAACAACAAATTGCTCCAAGCACTGGAAAACCCTGAAAGGAAAGTACCTGTTCAGCGGCGATGGCGGCATCGGCGACAACACTGGCGGCTATGGCGCTGAAGGATTGATGTACTGCGTACTCATGAAAACCGGCGATGCAGCCAACCCGATCCAGTATGCCGCCGAGCTGATTGAGAGCCAGCAGAGCAGCCTGAACCTCAATTTTCTCGACCCGCCTTGGTGGTTTTACTACCCCCCGGCCACACCCCTCAACACACTGAAATGAGGTGAATGACGATGACGACACTCCATCCCAAGAGCCGATCGGCGCGCAATCGCCTGTTTCCGATTCGGACCACTCTTGCCGCGATCCTGGGCGCTACCCTGCTGTCCCACCCGGCAACGGCGCAGAAGACGCTGACCACCGAGGATTTCCTCAACATGTTGCAGAATAAGGTGCCAGCGACTGAAACTTCGCTCACGCCAGAGCAATTGCAGGCGCAAACCAGAAACCGCATCTTCGTCGAACAGGCGGGCAGTGGTCGCGACATCACCGTAGAAGACCGCAACCGTCTTGCTGATATCGCGCGTGATCGGCCAAACGCCGACATGGAGGTCACCTTCACCTATGACAGCGCCACCATCACCCCGGAAGCGACCGGACTGCTGATCCGTCTCGGGCGGGCTCTGGCCGATACACGGCTTGCCAGCGACACCTTCATGGTTGCCGGCCACACCGACGCCCGCGGCGCCGACGACTACAACCAGCGACTTTCGCAACGGCGGGCGCAGGCGGTGAAGGATTTCCTCGTCTCGAATTTTGATATCGCACCCCGCAGCCTCATCGCCGTCGGCTATGGCGAAGAGCAGCTCAAGAACCGATACACCCCCGAAGCCGCCGAGAACCGCCGGGTACAGGTGGTGAATATGGTGTCGGAAGTCGGGCAGTCGTCGCGGTAGGGGATGGGGCATGAGACAACCGAAGATGTGTTGGGCGAGACGTCTCGCGGCGGTGTTTGCGCTCTTCACCGCGTTCGCTGCGGTACACGCGCAAGCTGCCGAGGTGCAGGTGCTGACCGACCACAAATACTGCCACGCAGTGCTTCGCGGCGTCATTGAGAAAGGGGATGCGGAGAAGGTTCAGCGAGTCTACAGCGCTGATAATATCGATTGGGAAAAGCGCGTGCTCTGCCTCGATAGCCCCGGCGGCTCCTACCCCGAAGCTGTGCGGATCATGAGACTCCTGATGAGTAATCTGGATGGGGAGGAAACGTACAATTGGATCGGCACCCGGATCGATGCCGGGATGTCCTGTCAATATGCCTGCGCCATCGTGTTTCTTGGCGGTTCTTACAATGTAGGAGAGATGCAATTCGGTCCAGACCGGAAATTGCATGAAGACGGCATTCTTGCTTTCGGAATTCCCCCACTCGAACAGGCAACGGGAAGTGTGTCCCGCAGTGATTTGGAACAGGCCTATGAAGAATCGATCCTGACCATGGCCGACCTGCTGTCCATCTATCTGCTGAACGCCTCCAACGGTTTCATTCCCTACCGCTTCCTTTCGCGTGTCCTGGCGTCGAAAGAGGGGGAACTTGTCCGCATCGAGATGGGCACGGATCTGGAAGCAATGCAGATAGCCTATGTTCGCAACAGCGGCAGCTGCTGGATGTACTTATGGAACAATTCCAAAGGCATACATGAGTATCGGGAAGAGCCGACCTGCAATATGAATGCCGAGTAAGCGGAGACATGGGCATGCCAATAAAATTCTCAGGTCCGAGGTTCAGAAGCGCGATGATCGTCATTTGCGGGCTTGTGCTCTCGTCCGGCGTCAGCCAGGCGGCCGACATCCGCCCTGCCGACAGACCTGAATGCGGGATTTCGCTGTCTGGCGACATCGAAGCGGGCGACTACGATCGGTTCGTCGCAGCGGCACGCGGTGCGAGCAACAGGCGGGTTTGCCTCAGTTCGCCCGGCGGCTCGTGGACCGAGGGCGTCAGGATCGCCGAATATGTCATGGACAGTTTTCTGGGCACCTATGTTGGCGCCGGTAAGGAATGCAGCTCCGCCTGCGCCATCGTCTTTCTCGCGGGGGCCCGCAAATCGCGGACAATCAACACCGATAAGAATGGTCGCTTCGACGAGGATTTCCACACCGCGGAATACTTCCGCATCCCCAACCGTACCATGCACGTGACGGCAAAGATCGGCTTCCATGCCCCTTACCTGACGCTGAAGGAGGAGACCTATAGCGCCGGCGACGTGCAGACATCGCGCATCGCCGCGCTCAAGGCTTATGCGCGGTTTCTCGGCATGATGGGGCAGGAGAAGGACATCCCCAACGCCTTCAATTTCATTCCCAAGCGTTTCGTCGCCCGAGCAATGAAAATGAAGCGCGATGAACTGATGACGGTCGACACCGTCGACACAGCAGGCTGGCTCGGCGTCGATCTCGACGGCTATCGCCTGCCGAAAAAGATCACCAAGCATGAGCTGTTCTGGGTGCCGGCCAGGCAACAGGTCTGGAAGTATCGCGACTCGCTCGCCGAGGAATTCTTCGCCAAGATGAGTACTCCGGGCCAACCTATTAAATACGAGAAACCAACACATTACAGCAACAAGAGCAACCTGACACGCGCCATCTACAACGTCTATCTTAATGATACGGAATCTTCCCCAGACTTCTACGTCGAGCTGGACACGACAGCGGCAACAAACCCCTTGCTGTACACACATTTCTATGCGTTCGGCCAGTATGCCGAAGGGGCGAACGGATATCCGGTTGAGGTAGTGACCGAGGCATCCGACAAACGTCGGCTGATGGGGGTCAAGCCGGGCATGATCGAGCGCCTTCGGAAAGCGGGGCACGAGCACCTCCTCACGCCAATCTGGCAGGCCTATCCGGCGAAGACGAAGTTGGTGGACATTGCAAAAGACTAGCACCTGTTGACGTTTGCTTTGGTATCCATCACTCGGGAGACTGAAATGCATTCCAAAAACCATAACCATTACAGAACCTTTGGTCTCGCGATCTTGGCAGCCGTTGCCGCGCTCACCGTCATGGCCTTCCGTTCGCACGCCGCAGAAGTGCGCGTTGTAGAGACCAAATACTGCCACGCCGTGTTGCACGGCGTCATCGAGAAAGGAGATGCAAAGAAGGTCGCTCGTATCTTTAGCGATCAGAACATTGACTGGGAAAAACGTGCGCTCTGCCTCGATAGCCCGGGTGGCTCGTATGGGGAGGCCGTAAAGATCATGAAAACCCTTATAGATAGGACTTCCTATGATCCAATTGGTACTGTCGTTGACAAGGGCATGACATGCCAATACGCCTGCGCAATTGCCTTTCTGGGTGGCGCTTCATTGGGTGAGGAAGATCGGTTCCGCATAAATAGGGCACTGCACGAGGAGGGTGTGTTGGCGTTCGGCCTCCCACCCCTGTCTGATGATCCGCAGAGAAACGCATCGCGAGATGATTTGGAGATATCGTATACGCAGTCAGTTGAGGTCATATCGGAACTTCTGTCAATCAGCTTTGATCGCTTTTGGGATCCGAGTGGCGTCAGCTTTATTCCTTATGATTTCCTTTCCCGCGTTCTTGCGTCGAAGCCGGGGGAACTCATCCCCGTTACGAGAGGCAAGGATTTGGAGGACATGAAGATCGAATACCATTTGTCCAAGGGAGGTTGCTGGATGGCGGTCTGGGGCAAAGGAGACAGGGAGGAGTATAAGGAAACGCCGACCTGCAAAGCCATTGAGTGACCGGAGACGTGGAAATGCCTACACATTCATCAAGTCCTATCCGCCGAGCGATGATCGCCGTCGCTGTGCTCTTGCTTTCGCCGGCCCCCGGCCAGGCGGCAGACATCAAACTCACCGAAAGGCCGGAATGCGGGGTTTCACTGTCCGGTGACATTGAAGTCGGCGACTACGACCGCTTCGCTTCTGTCGCCGCCAGCGCCGGCAACCAGGGGCTCTGCTTGAATTCACCCGGTGGCTCATGGATGGAAGGAGTCAAGATCGCCGAGTATGTTATGGACCATTTCGTTGGCACCTATGTCGGCGCCGGCCAGCAATGCAAGTCAGCTTGCGCCATCGTGTTTCTGGCGGGCGCCCGAAAATCGAGAGTCGTCAAGAAAGGTAGTGTCGAGGAGGATTTCCTCACCGCGGAATGGTTTCGTCTGCCCAATCGCACCATGCATGTCACGGCGAAAGTCGGCTTCCACGCCCCCTATCTTGTGATGGGGGAGAAGCAGTACACCGCAAGAGATGTCGAAACAGCCCGCATCGCTGCGCTTCAGGCATTCGGCAAATTCCTCGGCTTGTTGGCGCAGAAAAGGGAGGTTGAGAATGTAAACAACTTCGTTCCAAAGCGTTTCATCTCGCGCGCAATGAGAATGGGCCGCGACGAGCTGCTGATGATTGACACCGTCGATATAGCGGGCTGGCTCGGCGTCGATCTTGTTGGATACAAGGCGCCACGGAGGCTATCGAGGGAAGATATCTATTGGGCGGCATACAAAAAACTGCTTGTTTGGGGAGGTGATAGGTCTCTGTCGGAATTAAGCAAGTCTAATGATGTATGGCAATACAGTGACGCTTACGCCAAGGGTCTTAGCGAATTTGAGCGCCGTGGCGCATTCCAGATGGGAATATTTTTCCGTGGCGAAGAAATGGATGGTGACTTGGTTTATGAAACCTATATGGATAATGATAGGCCCTTCATATATAGCGGAATTCATACATTTGGGCGCCCAGTGCTCTACGATGATCCCAGCAAAGTTCCGTATTGGAAGTTGAACGAAATGGTTGATGTTGAGAAGGACAAGAGACGTTTTACAGGGATCACAAGACGATTGCATGAAGGGGGGTATGATTATCTCCTGACACCTCTTTGGTATATCTATCCGGCCAAGACAAAGCTTGCTGACATCGCGGCAAAATAACAGAGCGCAGCAATCACTCCAAGTCCCTCGCCATGCGGAATCCCGCGTCGTCGTCGCGGTAGTCGGACTTGATGCCGGCGCGGAAGGTGGAGCGCAAGGCACGTGGGATCGTCGCCCAGGAGCCGCCGCGCATGACAGCTTTCTGATGGACAAAATACACTTTCTTTTCTTGCTTACGGCGAACAAAGCAATTTCGCACCTCGGCCCAGGAGTTTAGGTCGTCTATTTTGTATTCCACCCAAGCTGAACCGTCGGTTGGCGGCTTGTTTGTCGACCTCCATTCGTCATACGACTCGTGCCAGCAATCCTCGACCCATTCCCACACGTTGCCGGCCATGTCGTGCAGACCGAAACCATTGGCCGGGAAACTGCCGACCGGCGCCGTCGTGGCGAAGTGGTCGTCGCAGTGCTGGTTCTTCTTGTCCGCAGACAAGCCAGCGGCGCTGCGGTCGGCGCCGTTGGCGTGCTCGCACAGCTGTTCATGCTCGGGTTCTACGCGATCCCGTCGGAGATTGTAGGAGCGCAAGGTGAAGGCATAGGGCGTCGTTGTTCCGGCCCGCGCCGCATACTCCCATTCGGCCTCGCTCGGCAGGCGATAGGATTTGCCGGTCTTGCGCGTCAGCCACGAGACATATTTCTTGGCCTGATGCCATGAGGCATTCGTTTGCGGCATCTTACCGTCGTGCCCGGCACGATCGAATTTGAGCGGATCGCAACCGCCCTCGTTCAGGCAGGCGTTCCACTCGTCGACCGTGACCTCGAACTTGCCCACGGCGAAGGGACGCGGGATTATCACCTCATGCTGCGGTCCTTCTGCTTCCGAGCGTTCCTTGTCGCTCGCGCTTGAACCCATCGTGAACCTGCCAGCAGGAATGACCACCATGCGCGGGCAGGCATCACAGTCTTGGAATTCGACGCCCGGCTTCAACGGTTCAACAGTGGGGGGGGGAAATCGTATAGGCGTCGCAATCTCTTCTTTCTCCATTTTCTTGATCTTGAATTCCATCCCGGTCGTGGGCTCTCGGTAGGCCTTCTCTTCCTCCGGCTTGAGTTGGGCCGCGATTTGTTGCCATTGGCCCCGGTTGATCTCCGCTTCTCCTTCCCAGGGTTGGCGCCCTTCGGCTTCGATGCGGATTCGGTGGCGCCCGGTGGTGATGCCTTCTTTGTTGAGGGGGCTTCCGGGGCCAGCGCTGCCGATCTCGCTGCCGTCAAGCCAGACGCGGGCGTTGGGGGCGTCGACGTTGAGTTGGAGTTGGCCGGTCAGGGGGATGGGCGGCTGCGCCGGCGGGGTGGCCTTGGCCGGTTCGGCGGCTGGGGGTCGATGGGTTGCCTGCGCGGTCGCGGCGGGTGGTGGGGCGGTGGGTTTGGTTTGCTGGGTTTCGCTCGGTTCCTTCCGGGTTACAGGGGCGTCTTGGGTGGCAAGCCAGGCTGCGCCACTGGTGAGGCTGACCAAGGCGAGGATGGCCCAGGGCCAATAGCGGGTCTTTCCAGGGAAGCGTTCTGATTCGGCAACCCGGCGGGTGCCCTGCGGGGTCTTGGCGGCAGGGTCGTCCCAGCGTTCGGCTTCATCGATGAGGCGGGTCTTGGGGATGACCGGGGTGATCTGGATGGTGGCCGGGTCGCTGAGGGCGCGTTGTTGGATGGTCTGGAGGACTTCGTCGCAGCTTTGGGGCCGTTCCTTGGCCTTGGGGGCGAGGAGCCGGTCGGTGAGCTGGAGGAGCCAGGCGGGGTATTTGTCTTGACCCACCCGGATGGCGGGGGTGAGGGGGTCGGGTTCGTCATCGGCCAGGGCGTGGCTGCGGCTGATGGATTCGACCGGGGTCTGGCCGCTGATGAGTTCGTAAAGCACGGCGCCAAGGCCATAGAGGTCGGTCCAGGGGCCTTGTTTGCCCCTCGTGCTGTATTGCTCGGGCGGGGCGTAGCCAAGGCTCACGATGGCGCTGAGGCTTTTGCTGTGTTCGCCCAGCGCGTGCCGGGCGGAGCCGAAGTCGATGAGCAGCGGGCCGCCGGTTTTTCTGAGAAAGAGGTTGCCGGGCTTGATGTCGCGGTGCAGCAGGCCCGCTTGGTGGACTTGTTGCAGGCCGCGAAGAATGGGGGTGATGAGGTCGAGCAGGGCGGCCTCGCTCCAGGGGCTTTTGTTCCGCTTGAGCCGCTGGGCCAGGGTCTCGCCTTCTTCGAATTTCATGACGATATACGCCGTGCCGTTGGCTTCGAGGTGGTCGAGGATGGGGACGATGTGGGGGTGGTTGAATCGGGCGAGGGTGACGGCCTCTTCCAGGTATTTTTGCAGGCCGAAGCGGTAGTCGGCCTCGTGATTGCTGCGGGGGAGGACGCTCAGGCTGGCTTGGTCCCTCACCCCAAGCTCACCTGGCAAGTATTCCTTGATGACGATCGGCCGCTTGAGCTTTTCGTCCCAGGCCCGGTAGGTGATACCGAAGCCGCCTTCCCCCAGAACCCCTTGAACCCGGTAGCGACCGCCGATACATTCGTCCAGCGGCAGGCTGCGGTTGTAGGTCTGCATGGTCCCCCCTCCTTTCCGTACTCACGATGGGGGAAAGATACCGCATTTCGGGGTGGGTCGCCGCCTGGGGCGTGAAGTTGAGCTCAAGCCCCGGCTACCGTGCAGTCGCCGGCTACCGCTCCCGGCGTTGCCCTACCTACCGCCCAACCAACTCCCCCAACACCCGTTCCAAATACTCCGCCCGTTTCTCCGGTTCTTCAAGCTTGGCAAAGAAGCGGAGTTTGTCGGGGCCGTCGAGTTTGAACTGTTGGGGTTTGGTCTGGATCATCTGGATCAGCCGGACGGGGTCGATATTGGGCTTGTCGTTGAAGAGGATGCGACCGCCCTTGGCGTGGGCTTCGAGTTTTTTGATGCCGATGGCCTGGGCGCGCAGGCGCAGGCGGGTGGTGTCGAACAGATTGCGCGCCGGGGGCGGCAGCAGGCCGAAGCGGTCGATCATTTCCACTTGCAGCTCGTAGGATGCGGTGAGCGGTAGCGAACCGCATCGTTCGCGTGACCTTTTCCTTGATCGATGCGGTTCGTTCCTCACCGAATCCTACGGTCCTTAATCCATCCCTACCCCCGAATCATCTCCAGCATCTCCCTGGCGGACATTTTGCCGCTGAGGTCGCTGCCTTCGAGCAGGCTGTCGGCCAGGTCGCGTTTGTGTTGGTGGAGTTTGACGATCTTCTCCTCGATGGTG
>JAHJDE010000182.1 GCA_018812525.1 Gammaproteobacteria bacterium | reverse complement strand
GCGCCTCGCTGTTCATGATCGCGATGGATCAATGTCTCGATTTTGCAGCAGCACCACCTAATTCCAGCGAAAAATAAGTGCCGTAGCGTTTCCGGTTCAGACCGCAAAATCCCGGTAGGGATCAGGAAATCTGAAGTTATTTTTGCTCGACGCCTAGCTGTTCTCGTAAGAGTCGCTGACAGAGCAAGTCGTATCTTTCAAGGTACGAAGCCCCCTTAAACTCCCTCAAAAACCGGAAAGTGCGGCGATGAATCCCGCACAGGACTTCGTGATTTCGGTGCATCTTCAACCATCATGAGCCAACCTACAAACGGGCGAGGCTGTTTCCCGAATGCTCCTTCACGGTAAGCTGTCCATAGGTCATGCGCTGTTCCGATTGCTTCCTCGGCTCGGTTATTGAAGTTGTTTCCAAAAGATGGACCGACTTGACTTTTCAGCTCAATAGCGGCTCTACCGAACGCCCAATACATTCAGGGATGGTTCAATGGTTGCAACTCTGCGTCCGTCGCCATCAAGGCCTATTGGTGCCACCGACTTCACCGGCATAGCGATTGACGGAGGCCGAGATATCGGAAAAGTCTATCCAGCATGTTTTTGATTCGACCCCAGGCATCGTTCAACTCTGCTCTTTCCGATCCGGCGATTCTTCTTTCATGATGTCGATGATTCTCGGGTCCAGGCAGGAGCGGAGGAATTGGTTCATTTCGGTCTCATCGCCGCTCTCGTAAAAGGCGAGCATGTATTGGTTGAATTCCAATTGCCGCTTCGCGGGGAGGTTGATCGCCGGATAGCCGTGTGCCAGTAGGTGGCCGTTCATCATGAAGCGGCCCAGGCGTTTGTTGACATCGTAGAAGAACTGGCTGCGCGCCATGACCAGAAAGAGATGGATGGCTTGATCGTAGACATCGTCAAGGGACGCGAGCCCCTCCTTCATGCGCGAGAAAATGCCGTCCAGTTCTGCCGGATGTGGCGGCGTATAGGGGGTGCCTGCGATATAGACGCCGCCTGAGCGGAAGCTCCCCCACACCAGAGCCTCTTCCTTGGCCGCGATGGCGTGGAGTTCGCAGGCATTTTCCTTGGATATCCTGAATTCGCCGGCGGCGACCCATTCGAACAATCTGACCCAGGCGTTTTTCTGATTGATGGCGATTTGTTGGTCCGATAGCTTGTGCCCGCCAACGGTTATGCCATCCAGCAGGGTCTGGATCTCCGGCAGGGTGAAGGGGATGCCTTCCAGATTTACCGCGTCATAAACGAATTCGGCCAACTGGCGCTTGGCGATCATCAACGCCTTTGCCTTGTTGGGCGTCATTTCCCCTTTATTGTCGGGCATTTCGTTTTCCTGGCCGGCTGTTGATATCAGACGCAATCGGAAAGCCATCGCTATCCTCCCTCATTCTGCGTAACGGCTCTGGGCCTGGCAAGTAACCCCATCGGTATTCCAGGCCGGTTCGCCCCCCGTTCTGTAATGCAATGCTTACCAAACAGTAACGTTAATCCACTCGGTTTGTAACCGTCCGGTTATCCCCTCTCCACAGCAATACAGGAAAAGACATAACAAACAGAGCGTTATGATCTGGCATGGCAGGTGCAATGAATCCTTCGACCCAGGCAGTAACCGGGTCGAGGCTGTCCGGCGGTGCTTGATGAAGGCGTCGAACCGGGCCTGGCTGGAATTCCGGAGGAGACCCAAAAACATGAGCGAATTACGCCTGTCTTCCATCGAAACCCGCGGCGTGCCGGGAAAAAAACGCTACGCCATGGTCATCGACCTGCGGCGTTGCATCGGCTGCGACGCCTGCATGGTGGCCTGTAAGGCCGAATACGATGTCCCGCTCGGGGTGTGGCGCACCTGGGTGCCCTACCGCGTGGTGGGTACCTATCCCAATGTCCGCAAGCAGTTCCTGCCCCGTCTCTGTAATCACTGCGATGACCCGCCCTGCGTGCGCTCCTGTCCGGTGGGGGCGACCTACAAGGTCGAGGACGGCGGCTTCGTGCTCCAGCACTACGACCGCTGCATCGGCTGCAAGGCCTGCATGGCCTCCTGCCCCTACAACGCCCGCTTCCTGCTGCCCAAGAACCGCACCAGCACCGACATCACCGGCGTGGTGGACAAGTGTACCTTCTGCCACCACCGGGTGGTCCAAGGCATGGCGCCGGCCTGCGTCCAGACCTGCATCGGCCGGGCGCGCATCTTCGGCGACCTCAACGATCCCAGCTCCGAGGTGGCCCGTCTGGTCGCCACCCTGCCGACCCAGGTGCTGCGCCCCGAGGAGGGCACCAAGCCGAACGTGTTCTACATCGGCGCCGACCGCAATCTCACCGAGCACGGGCGCGCGGTCTACAACCCGCCGGAGGTCCTGGAACGGGATCGCCAGGCGTTCGATAACCACAAGGCCTAATCGGGAGCACTACCATGGGTGATTTCAACATTTTCCATCAGATGCCTTGGTCGGGGAGTTATGCGATCTACTTCTTCGTCATCGGCATCTCCGCCGCGCTGTTCTTCTTCTCCACCCTCTCCTGGTACCAGGCGGAGTTCAAGCCCATCCGGGCCAGCGCGTTTTACCTCTCCTTCCTGTTGCTGGGCCTGGGCGGGCTGCTGCTGATTGGTGATCTGACCCAGCCGGGCCGTTTCCTCAACATCCTGAACCCGGCCTATCTCAACTTCGCTTCGCCCCTGGCCTGGGGCGGGCTGAACCTGATCTCCTTCGGCCTGGTGTCGGTGGCCTATTTCTTCATGTTGCGCTCGAACAACGAGCCCACCGGCCGCCTGCTGGGAGTCATCGGCTCCCTGCTGGCGGTGGGCCTGCCCATCTACACCGGCTTCGACTTGACCGTGCATCAGAACCGGCCGGTCTGGAACTCGCCGCTGATGCCGGTGCTGTTCGTCGCCCTCTCCCTGGTCTCCGGCGCGGCGGTCGCCTCCTTCCTGGCGGGCAAGAACGAGCAACTGCAAGTCATGCTGCGCCGTTTCATGCTCTGGTCAGCGGGCGGGGTCGGCGCCATGCTGATCTCGCTGCTCGGCACCACGGCCTATGGCGGCGTGGGGGCGGAACAGACCTTCATGTTCCTGACCAGCGGCGCCCTGGGCGGCATCTTCATCGGTCTCGGCATCCTACTCGGCACCGCAGCCCCCATCGCCCTGCTGGTGACCCCCTTTGGCCACCGTCAGACCGGCATCCTGTCCGCCGCCGTCCTGATCCTGGTGGGAGGCATGGCCCTGCGCTACGCCATCCTCATCGGCGGTCAGATCGTGCAAACCTACTTCTGAATCGGGAGAGAGACATGCTGAAAATGAATCGGAGAAACTTCATCAAGGTCAGCGGTGGAACGGCCGCGGCGGTCGCCACGGCCCCCAGCCTGCTGAAGGCGATGGAGACGGAACTGGGCGGCAAGGACTTTTCCCCCGTCACCTACGGCGAGCGCCAGGCCATCCCCATCACCTGCCACTTCTGCAACATCCAGGACGGCGCCATCGCCTTCGTGGAGAACGGCCGGGTGGTCAAGCTGGAGGGCAACCCGGAGCACGTCTCCACCCGTGGCCGCCTCTGCGCCAAGGGCAACGCCGGGATGTGGTACAGCTACGACCCGGATCGCATCCTCTATCCCCTGAAGCGGGTCGGGGCGCGGGGCGAGGGCAAGTGGAAGCGCATCACCTGGGACGAGGCCCTGGCCGAGATCGCCCAGAAGCTGGACGCGGCCATCAAGGAGGACCCCAACACCGTGATGCTGAAATACGGCCGCAACCGTACCGGCGGGGCCATCGACCGCTTCATGCACACCCTGGGATCGGCCACCCTCGTCAACCACACCTCGGTGTGCGAATCGTCGAAGAAGATCGGCATGGAGCCCACCTGGGGGCCGGACATCGAGACCCCGAACTTTGCCAACAGCAAGTACATCCTCAACTTCGGCTCCAACATCTACGAGGCGGCCTACTTCCATAACCCTTACTCCCAACGCATCGTCGAGGGAACGGCGGAGAACAAGGCCAAGCTGGTGACCTTCGACGTGCGGTTGTCCAACACCGCCGGGCGTTCCGATGAGTGGATTCCGGTCTTCCCCGGCACCGATGGCGCCGTGGCCCTGGCCATCGGCCACGTCATCCTGCGCGACGACCTCCAGGACAGCGACTTCATCAATACCTGGACCAACGTCACGGTGCAGGAGTTGAAGGCCCACTACCAGTCCTACACCCCGGAATGGGCCGAGAAGCTCTCCGGCGTGCCCGCAGCCACCATCGAACGCATCGCCCGCGAGTTCGCCACCACCAAGCCGGCCACCACCTACACCTACCGCGGCCCAGCCAAGCACCTGTACGGTTCCTACAACGAGAAGGCCTGCATGATGCTGCCCATCATGACCGGCAACATCGAGACGCGCGGCGGCTACTGCATGCCACGCGGCATGGGCTGGCCCCAGCCGGAGCCGCAACCGCCCAAGCCGGCCAAGCCGTCGTATCTCTCCCACCCGGACGAGTACCCCCTGGCCGGGCACAAGGTCAGCCACCTCACCCCCTTCTGGATCGCCGAGGGTAAGCAGAAGATCAACGTCTACTTCACCTACCAGGACAACCCGGTCTATACCAATCCGGGCGCCCAGGCGGTCTGGGGCAAGCTGTTCCGTGACGAGAAGCTGATCCCCTTCTACGTCTCCATGAGCCCCTTCATGGGCGAGGAGACGGCCCTGGCCGACATCATCCTGCCGGACTGTCCCTACCTGGAACGCTGGGAACCGGAGTCCATGCCCAACTCCCTCTGGCCCTGGCTGGGCATCCGCCAGCCGGTCATCAAGCCCCTGGGCGAGGCGCGCGAGAACCGCATCATCCTGCGCGACATCATCCACAAGCTCGACCCGGACGGCTCGCGCGGCATGAAGCAGTACTGGAACTTCAAGGACGGCGAGGACTACCTGCGCCATCACTTCGACAACGTACCGGGGCTGAAGGAGGCCGGGGGTCTCGATTTCCTCAAGAAGCACGGCGTCTGGCCCATCTACGGCAAGCTCGACCCGGCCACCGGCAAGATCGTCGATAAGACCGGACGCGAGATCGTGCCCGAGTACGGCCTGCACAAGAAGGAGATCCCGGAGGCCGAAATGGCCGGGACCACCATCGAGGCCAACGGCGTCATCATGAAGAACGGCAAGGCCATCGGCGTTCAGCGCAACGGCAAGAACCATGTCGGCTTCCCCACCGGCAACCGGCTGATCAACGTGCGGGTGGACCAGTGGGCCGAGTACGGCTTCAACCCCATGCCCACCTTCAAGCGCATCCCCTGGCACGAGACCATGAAGGACGACGAGCTGGTCCTCACCACCTACAAGATCAACGTCCACAAGCAGTCGCGCTCGGCGGCGGTCAAGTGGCTGGCGGAGATCATGCACTCCAACCCGGTGTGGATGAATACCGTCACGGGCGAAAAGATGGGGGTCAAGACCGGCGACCTGGTGCGGGTGGAGAGCGCCGTGGGCCATCTGGTGACCAAGGCCTACGTCTTCGAGGGCATTCATCCCAAGGTAGTGGCCATCCCCACCGCCTTCGGCCACTGGGAGTACGGCCGCCTGGCCACGCTCAAGCTGAAGGAGAAGGGCGGGGCCTTCGGTGCCCAGGACGACCCGGATCTGAAGAACGTCTGGTGGGACGACAAGGGTGTGCATCCCAATGCCATCATCCCCGTGGTGGCCGACCCCATCGGCGGTTCCCAGGGCTGGTACGACACGGTGGTCAAGGTGACCAAGGCCGGACCCAACGACAAGTACGGCGACGTGAAAGGCGACTGGGACAAGCACCAGGAGGCCTTCAAGGAGACCCTGCGCTATGCCTACACCGGCGACCTGCACCGCAAGATGCATCCCGAGATGAGCGCCTGGGTCGGACCGGAGAGCGTCAAGCACAAGCCGGCCGGCGGGCATTGATCTTGAGAAGCAATTGCTCGCGCAAAGGCGCGAAGACGCCAAGGAATACAGGGAGCCGATGTTTGTGAATGAGTGACCATTCCTCTCGGTTTTCTTAGCGACTTTGCGCCTCTGCGCGAGATCTGTTGCGGTTTTGTTTGATTGATATAGAGAGGTTATCCCGATGCAAGCCTTAGTCTCCGTCCCCGTTCACGGCGAGGCGTCTTTCGATCCCCAGGAGCTGAAGGAAGACCTCCTGGCCAGGGCCGGTATCTACCGTCTACTCTCCAGCGCCTTCGGCGGCGAGCCCGGCGCCGGCTTTCTGGCCGGGCTGCGGCAACCGGAGGCCCTGGCGGGGCTGGCCGAGATGGGGATCAGCCTCGACAGGGACTTTACCGATCCCCCGCTCGATCAACTGGAGGAGACCCTGGCCTGCGAGTACGCCAGCCTGTTCGCCTCCCCCGGCGGCTGCCTGCCGGTGGAGTCGGCCCGGCTGACCGGCCGTACCCAGCAGGAGCCCTATTACGAGGTCCAGGCCGATTACCGGCGGTTGGGATTCGAGGTCCGGCCAGGCCGCTTCGCCATCTTCCACGACCATCTGGGGGTGGAGCTGGCCTTCCTGGCGGAGCTGCTGGGGCAATCGGCCGCGGCAGCGGAGGCCGCCGAGGGGCGAGAGCTGCGGCGGCTGGAGAAGGAGATCAAGCGGTTCTGGAGCCTCCACCTGGGCCGCTGGGCGCGGGGCTTCGGCCGGCTGGTGGAACGGGCCGCCGATCACTCCTTCTACCGGGAGATGGCCCGCTTGTTGCTCGGGTTTGCCGAGGATGAGATCAGCCGTTTAGGAATCAGGGTGGAGGATGCCGACGGCAGTATCGTCGAGCAGCCCCAGCCGGAGACGGAGGGCCTGACCTGCGGCGGTAATCCAATGAGTCACGACCCTGTAGCCAGCGAGGTCCCCGTCTCCCTCATGACGGGATAAACCCTGCGGGGCTTTTGAGGGTGGCGTGGCGCCACCCTCGTTTCTTCGAATTCACTTCCTTCCGTCAGGAGGGGAGAGGGAGGGCAGGGAGAAAAACCCAGCCTCCATAACGATTGAGAGAACGTCCATGCGAGCAGATCTCTTTACCTGGTCCGACCTGGCCCCCCTCTGGGACGGCAACGGCTTCGGCCCGGTCCACGACTGGCTGGGCGAACGCTGGAATTATTTGATCCAGACCCTGCCCTCGGGAGAGGAAGACCCGGATGCCCGCTTTCTTCAGGGCTTGGCCTTTGCTGCCCTGGCCTTCCATTTCACCCAGAACCACAACCAGGAGGGAGCCCTGTTGCTGCTGGACGACGCACTGCGGGTGCTGCCGGCCTTCGCCCCCGAACGCCACGGCCTCGCGGTGGGGCCGATGCTCTCCTCCTTGGAGGAACTCCGCCCGCTGATCGTCGGCCTGGAAAACGAGGCCGATTGTCCCCTGCAACCCTTCACCTGCAACCCGCTGAACTACGCCGGGAGGTTTCCATGCGGCTGAATCTTCATACAGATTGCGCGAGAAATGATGAGGTCAGGATGAGCGATGCATCAGCACTAATCGAAATCGGTCGCTGGGGTCTCGCCCCGGACGTGCCCGAGGCAGGACCACTGTTCCTGCATGACAGCGAAGACCTGCCGGAGGATCTGTCATCCCTCAACATCCTATTGCCGAGCGCCGGCGAGGCCCGCGCCACCGAACTCCTGGGCCGGGGCGCCGGGCGGGTGCTGTTCGCCGACGCGGCCCTGGGGGACAGCGAGCTGGTCCGGCGCATGGTGCAACGCTTCGGCTCCGATCGCATCGGCGTCTGGCTGCCCCTGCGCCGCAAGGCGATCTCCTGGGGCCTGGATAGGGTCAGCAACGCCGACTTCCGCTGCCTGACCCCCAGCCTGGGCGAGCCGGGCTGGGAGGTGACTCGCGCCGACGGCACGGCCACCGGCACCGACGCGGCCTGGTGGCTGGAGAAGATGCGGGAACGGGGCGCCGGCCTGATGCTGGTATCGGTCGATTTCGAGGACGATATCGACCACAACCTTTGCAGCGCCCTGGTCGAAAAGCAGGGCGACCTGCTCTGGATCGCCCCCCTCTCCCAGCCGGCAGCGGACTGGGGGGCGGAGGGGTGGCACCGGTTCGGCGGCGCCTCGCGCTTCGTCTTGCCGCCGGGGATGACACTGTCCCTCGAACAGCCACAGCCCGAAGAGGAGCTACCCGCATGAGAAAAACTCTGGTCATTCTCTGGCTGGCCCTCGCTATCTCGCCACTGGCCCAAGCCGACGTCAGCCTCAAGACGCCCACCGCGCTGGGGCCGGTGATCGCCATGGCGCCAGGCGTGTTGCTGGTGGATGCGCGCGGCCTGGATGCCGTCCGCCAGCAGCCCCTGCAAGGGGCGACCCCCTACGTGCCGGGCATGAAGCGGATCCCCGGCATGGTCGTGGTGGTGGCCGACAACGACGAGCAGGCGATGGCGGTGGCGACGGCCCTCGCCCAACCGGACGGGCAGGCCGTTTACGCCCTGAGCGGCGGCCCGGTGGCCTGGCAGGAGATCCTGGACGAACGGAAGAAATCACCCTCCGCCGTCCCGTTCAACTTCGTCATCCCCCACAACACCTGCCAGCAGGGGAAGCCGCTACAGGAATACAAAAAATAAGGGCACCTCTAAAAATCCAATTTTCGTTGCCATGCTGTGTTGCTCACAAAAAATTACTCCTTACATATCATTCATATGCGCGTCGCAATTTTTTGCTCGCGCCTTGCCTGGCTTAGAAAATTGAATTTTTAGAGGTGCCCATAACATGAACCCCGTCCCCCAATTCCGCCGCGAACGCTGCACCCGCTACCGGTACCGCTACAGCGCCTGCGATCGCTGCCGGGAGGCCTGTCCCCAGGGGGCGGTGTCGCTCTCGGACGAGGGCGCGGTCATCGATCCGGCCCTGTGCCAGAATTGCGCCCTGTGCGCGGCGGCCTGCCCAACGGAGGCCTGGAACGCGGAGGGCCTGCCGCGTATCGATCTCCTCAAGCAGACCTTGGGCCGCGCGGCGTTCTCGTTCGCCTGCACCCCGTCCCAGGAGGAGGGCGACGCGCGGGTCCCCTGCCTGGGGGCGCTGGATGCCAGTCTCCTGGCCTATCTCGCCGGACGTGGTGTTTCGGTCGAACTCAAGGGCAGCGGTCATTGCGGCGACTGCCCCCATGGGGCCAGGGGCGCGGCCCTACTGGGGCTGGCCCTGGAAGGATCGGCGTGGCTGGGGGATGCCCTGGGCAACGGGGACTGGCCGCCTCCGGTGCTGGCCTGGAAGGAGGGCAGGGGAGAGGCCCCGCCGGTCGATTCCGCCCGCCGCCAACTGTTCCGCCGCTTCGCCGGCCATGTGTTTACGGGGGCTGAACAAGACCCCGCCCCGCTCAAGGCCGTGCGGGTCGCCGCGCCCCTTTCCACCGTGCGCCGCGAACTGGTGCAGGCCATCTGGCCGGCGGAGGGCGAGGGCGAGATCGCCCTGGACGGCAGTCTCCCCCTGGCCGAAATCCGGCTGGGGCCGGGCTGTAACGCCTGCGAGGCCTGCGCCCGCGCCTGCCCGACCGGCGCCCTCGCCATCCGGGAGGGCCAGCGCCGCTGGGAGCTGCGGTTCCAATTCAGCCGCTGCGTCGGCTGCGGCGTCTGTCTGGAGGCCTGCCAGCCGGACGCGCTCTCTTTTGCCGATAAGGCCCCGCTGGCCCTGGGGCGGGTAAAGGACGGGGTTCTTTTGCAGGGATTGGACAAACGCCGCTGCGGCCGCTGCGACCGCCTCTTCATCGCCACGGGGAAGGAGGGATTCTGCCCCACTTGCGATGGCGATGGGCAGGACATGGCGGCGATCTTTGGCTGACATGTTCCCGATAACGAAAAGGGCCGACTCAGAACCTTGGTTTCTCTATTTCCACGATAACAACGAGGAAAACACCGGTGCTGCGAGACAACCACGGGCGGAGGATCGACTATCTGCGGCTTTCCGTGACCGACCGCTGCGATATGCGTTGCGCCTACTGCATGCCGGAGGGGTTCAAGGGCTACGAGGAGGCCGCCCATTGGCTGAGCTTCGACGAGATCGAGCGGGTGGTGGCGGCCTTTGCCCGCCTTGGCGTCCAGCGGGTGCGTCTGACCTGGGGAGAGCCCCTGTTGCGGCGGGATCTGGCCGGACTCGCCCGCCGCCTTTCGGCTCTGCCCGGCATCAGCGACCTCTCCCTTTCCACCAATGCCACCCAATTGACCCGCCAGGCCGAGGCGCTGCGCGGGGCGGGGATCGCGCGGCTCAACGTCAGCCTCGACTCCCTGGACCGGGACCGGTTTGCCGCCATCACCAAGCGCGACGCCCTCCCCGCCGTGCTGAATGGCCTGGCGGCGGCAAAGGCGGCGGGGTTCAGCCCCATCAAGATCAACACGGTGGTCATGGCTGGCGTCAACGACCAAGAGATCGACGCCATGGCCGATTTTTGTATCGAACGGGGTTTCGTGCTGCGGCTGATCGAGACCATGCCGGTGGGCAGCACGGGGAGAAGCGCCGGATTCATGGCGCTCGGCCCCATCCAGGAACGGTTGCGCGAACGCCTTGGCTTGGTGCATGGCCTGATACCCGGCGGCGGACCGGCCAGGTATCTGATTTCGCCGGACGGGCGCTTTAGTCTTGGGTTCATCACCCCCCTGTCGCAACACTTCTGCGAGACCTGCAACCGGGTGCGCATGGGCGTGGATGGCATGCTCTACCCCTGCCTCGGGGACAATGGGCGTGTGGATCTAAGGTCGCTGCTCCGCGGCGGTTGTTCCGAGAGGGAGCTGGAGACGGCCCTGGTCAAAGGCGTCAGGCTCAAGCCCTTACGCCATGACTTCCTGGAGGTCCCAGAAAAGATAGTCCGCTTTATGTCCTCGACGGGTGGCTGACCGGGGAAATGAAAATGCGTCGGCGGGGCGTTTGCGGGCCGCTGGATATCGAAAAGGGGGGCGCCTGAGCTGGCCTTCCTGTTTGTGTTGCCCTACATCAGTCGGGGCGCCCCAGTTCAAAAACAAGGGGTTGTTTCTTGAATGACACATGCATCCTGAAGATCAGGGTCTCGCGCGTGGGAAGTTAATCCGCTCCCCTCGCACCATTACTGCCTCGCAGAAGGCTCCTTGTCGATCCCCAGCTTGCGCATCTTCTCCCACAGATTCTTGCGGCTGATGCCGAGGGCCTCGGCGGTATGGCCCAGGTGCCCGTTGTTGCGGGCCAGGGCCTCGCGGATGAAGCCAGCCTCGCATGACTGGAGGTAGCTGTTGAGTTCCAGTGTCTCTTCCTTGTCCAGGGAGTCGTCGCCCTCGTCGAACAGCGCCTCCGGTTCCAGCAACGGGGCCGGGGTCAGGATCGCGGCGCGCTCGATGGCGTGGCGCAGTTCCCGCACGTTGCCCGGCCAGGCGTGGGCGATCAGGGCCTTTTCCGCCGCGCGGGAGAGTTGCTTGCGCTCGCCCTTGATGGGCTGTTCCTCCAGGAAGCGCTGGGCGAACCAGAGGATGTCCTCGCGCCGCTCCCGCAGGGGCGGCACCTTGATCTGGATGACATGGACGCGGTAGTAGAGGTCCTCGCGGAAGGCGCCGTCCTCCACCTGCTGGCGCAGGTCCCGGTGGGTGGCGCAGATCAGGCGCAGGTTGATGGGGATCTCGGTATCGCCGCCGACCCGGACGATCTTGCGCTCCTGGATGGCGCGCAGCAGCTTGACCTGCATGGAGAGCGGGGTGTCGCCGATCTCGTCCAGGAACAGGGTGCCGCCGTCGGCCTGCTCGAACACCCCCTTGCGTTGGCGGGCAGCGCCGGTGAAGGCGCCTTTTTCATGGCCGAACAGCTCCGCCTCCAGCAGGGACTCGGTCAGGGCCGCGCAATTGACGGCGATGAAGGGTTTCTCCCCCCCGGCGGGGTCGAGGCGATGGATCTGCCGGGCGATGACCTCCTTGCCCACGCCGGACTCCCCGGTGATGAGGATGGTCGGGGCATGTTGCGCCAGGCGCGGCAGGGTCCGGGCGATCTGGCGCATGGCCGGGGAGATGCCCAGGATGCAGCCGCCTTCCGGACAGGCCGGGACGCGGTTGCCGCAAAGGGCGTCCACCTTTTCCACCAGGTCGTCCAGGTCGAAGGGCTTGGTGATGTAGTCGGCCGCGCCCAATTTCAGCAGTGCCACGGCGCGGTCGATGGAGCCCTGGCCGGTGATGAAGATGAAGGGCGGCAGGCCGATCCCGCGTTCCAGCAGGCGGATGAAGATCTCCTCGCCGTTGCCGTCCGGCAGGCGGATGTCGCTGACCACCAGGGCATAGTCGCCACCGATGATGGCGGCCAGGGCCGATTGGGCCGTGCGGCACCAATCCACCCGATAGCCCTCCAGCTCGAAGCGGTCGAAGAGGGATTCGCCCATGATCGCGTCGTCTTCGATCAGGCAGAGGCGGGGTCTGGTCAGGTCATGCATGGTTCCTCCGGCAGGGGCAGGGTTACCGCGAAACGGGTCTGGCCCGGATCGCTCTCCACCAGGATGCCGCCGTTCAATTGACGGGTGATCTGATAGGTGATCCAGAGCCCCAGGCCGTGGCCGTTGCGGGAGAGGCGGGAAAAGGGCTCGAACAGGTAGGGCATGTCCTCGTCGGGGATATGGATGCCGTCGTTCCTTACCGCCAGGGTGAGGCTGCGGCTGTCGCGGTAGACCTGGCACTCGACCTGCTTTTCAGCGGCGCGGATGGCGTTGAGCAGCAGGTTTAGCAGAATCTGCCGCACCAGGGTGGAGGGCAGCGGCAGATCGGCGGTGACGTGGTTGTCCCAGGCCAGCTCGATCCCCTTGCTGGCGGCCTCGGCGGCCACCAGGGTGCGGGTATCCTCGATATCGCGGCGCGACAGGGCGTGACGGCTCTCCACCCGTGCCTCGATCAGGAGCGCGGCCACGGTGTCCTTGATCTGGCCGAGCCCGCGCTCCAGCAGCGACAGGGTCTTCAAGGTGAGGGGATCGTCGCTGCCGTGACGTTTGAAGGTGTTGATGGCATTCAGCATGCCGCCCAGGGGGTTGTTGATCTCATGGGCGATCCCGGCCGAGAGCCGGCCTATCGCCGCCAGCCGTTCGGTGGCCATGATTTGCTGTTCCAGCCGCGCCTTCTCCCGCAGTTCCTTCAGCATGCGCTTGAAGGAGGCCCCGGCGCGGCCGATCTCGTCGTTGGATTCGAACAGGTCGCAACGCAACCCCTCCGGCACCTGGGGGCCGATCTGGTCCATGCAGCCCGCCAGCCGCACCAGGGGGCCGGCCATGCGGTTGCCCCAGTACCAGGCGATGGGCAGCAGCACCGCCAGCGCCAGCAGGGTCATCAGGGCGGCGCGCTGGGCGATGCCGATGAAGCGGGGGATGAAGGGACCCTTGGTGTAGGTCATGATCAAAGTGCCCAGGCGCGCCCCATCGGAGATGATCGGTATCCCCACGAACAAGCGGTTGGAACCGGGCTGGGCCCTGACCACCGGGTTGCGGCCATCGCGCCCCGCCGTGGCCTCGCGGATGGCCGCGAACTCCGGATCGAGCCGGACCGGGTCGGACAGCATGGGGAACTGGGCCGGGCGGGTGGAGACATAGACCTGGCCCTTGCCATCCAGCACCAGGATGGTCTCGGCGAGTTCGGAGCGGTCGGCCTCTTCGCTCTGGAAGGGGGAGTTGATGATCTCGAAGGCGCGCCAGGCGTCGTCGTGGGTCAGGGGACCGACCAGGGTATTGGCCAGCACCCGGCCCATGCTCTGGGCGTGCCGCAACAGGTCGTTGCGGGTCTCGTCGTAGACCCGGAACAGGATGGAGGCTGTCACCAGGATGGCGGTAAGGCTGGCGAGCAGAAGCACCCGCAGCGGGATCTTGTAGCGCAGACTGAGGTCGCGCATGAAGTATTTCATGGCTGTTTCTCGACTTGCCTGGCCATCCGGCCGATGCCGTCAAAAAGCCCCCGTTCCCCTGGCACGAAACCGTCCAGGTTGAGCTGGGCCAATAACGCCTTGCCCTCCGCATCACCGCCCATGGCGATGAGGACCTGGCGCAGCGCGGCGAAATCGGCCTCCGGAAGGGAGGCGCGGGCGGCGAAAGGGGGAAAGCCGAATTCCGGCGACTGCTCCAGCACCCGCGTCTTGGCGGTCACCTGGGGATAGAAACGTTTCAGGGTCTCCCAGACATAGCCATCCACCGCCCCGCCCTGGGCCAGCTCGACGGCGACGGCCTCGACCACCTTGCGGTGCGCCCAGGCAAAGAAGGTCCGGGCGAAAAAGCGGTCCGACCGTTCCCCTATTTGGGACAGGGCATGCTGGGTATAAAGGAAGCCGGAGTTGGAATCGGGATCGGAATAGGCAAAGACCTTGCCGCGCAGATCGAGCAGGGTCTCGGTGCGGGTATCCCCGGCGGGGACGATCAGGTAAGAGCGGTAGAGCGGCCTGCCTTGAAACAGCGGCACCGCCAGCAGCCGCAACCGCCGTTCGTTTTTCACGAACGGAAAACCGCACAGCCAGGCCGCCTCAAGCTGGTCCTGGGCCAGCAGCTCCACGATCTCCCGGTAACTGCCCCGCTGCACGAAGACCACCGGGCGCTGCAACCGCTCGGTCAGATAGAGGCGCCAGGCCTCCAGAAAACGGGACTGATCGTCGAGGAAGACCGGCGTCAGCCCGAGCCGCAACGGCGCCGGCTCCCCGGCAAGCGCGCGTGGCGCCAGTCCGCACAGGGCCAGTGCCGTGCAGAAACGCCTTCTCGACAGGGGAAATATCGCCATTTCGAAACGCTTGGTCATTGTATGTGACGATAGGGTAACAGCTTGCCTTGCGGTACGTAACCATTTAGTAATATCGCTGCCCCGGATCGTTCCAGATCGCCTGGCTCGTCACCTT
The DNA here is from genome assembly GCA_018812525.1 of Gammaproteobacteria bacterium. Taxonomy (GTDB): domain Bacteria; phylum Pseudomonadota; class Gammaproteobacteria; order Chromatiales; family Chromatiaceae; genus YD12-FULL-61-37. Next base: position 17,269 of record JAHJDE010000182.1, on the reverse strand, counting down.
CAACGACGGCCTGTTCGAGGGAGTTGAGCCGGAGGCGATCTCCGCCCTGAGCCCGCGCGAGGAGTGGCGGGCGGCGTTGGCCGATTGGCTGAAGGCCCCGGTGGAATTACATCAGGATTTCAACGCAGGTTAGACCCTGGGCAAAACCGGCCTCGATCATGGATTGATTTTCCAGCAGCTTATTCAGAACCGCTGCCTTGTCGGCATTGCCGAGCTGGAGCCAGATCACGATCTCTTTTCGCGGCAGAGCCGCTCCCACGGCGGTGGGAGCGGCTCTGCCGCAAAATAGGCGGACAGCTCCTTGGTGACGGTCACGAACCCTTGTTCCCTTGCGTATTGCCAGATCGACCGATCATCCGCGCATTCAAGACCGATAAGCGCGACCTGGGTGCTGCCGGGGTAGGCGGTTTGCAGAAAGGGAACCAGGCGACGGGAGAGATTCTCGTCGAACAGCAGTTTCATCAGTGGGTGATGACCCGCCGGCGCTCGCGGTCGGCGGCAAGGGCCAGGCAGGCCTGGATATCGGCCGACTCCAGTTCTGGGAAGTCTGCGAGAATTTCATCGACGACCATGCCGCCAGCAAGCATCTCCAGCACATCGTAGACCGTGATTCGCAAGCCCCTAATGCAAGGCCTGCCGCCACGTTTGCCGGGTTCAACGGTGATTCTGTCGTGATAATTCATACGGATGTGGTGAGCGGTAGCAAACCGCATCTACGGACCTGGCCTGATGCCCTCGATGCTCGCCGAGACCAGATAATCGGTCACCGGCCGGCCCGGCGCCCAGTCGCGGATGAAGTCGCGGCTCTCCGCTTTCGGGATCACCCGCACCTCGATGAACCGCGCCGCCTTCAACATCGCCCCCACCTCCTCGATGCGCGAGGCCCCGGCCATGCAGCCGGTGTAGAGGGCGAGGTCCTGGCGCATCGCCTCGGGCAGATCGGCCAGGGCGACCACGTCGGAGACCGCCAGCCGCCCGCCGGGGCGGAGCACACGGAAGGCCTCGGCGAAGACCTGGGGCTTGCCCTGCGAGAGGTTGATGACGCAGTTGGAAATGACGACATCCACCGAGCCATCGGCCAGGGGCAGGTGCTCGATCTCGCCCAGGCGGAACTCGACATTGCCGAAAACGCGCTGCTCTACAGGTAAGCCAAGCTATTTCTGATTGCCACGACATGGTGATGTCAAAATGGCGACAGTGATAGACTGGTCGCTTAGATCATTGTAGGAGGTTCATATGGGTACCTCGGTTGCCAAGCAAGACCGCATCGGCGCTCGGGTTCCGCATGAGGTGTACGAGACGCTTTGCCGTGCCGCCGAGCTGACCGGCGCGACGGTCAATCAGTTTCTGGTGCAGGCAGCACTCAAAGAGGCCCAGGCAGTCATCGAGCGTGAGGAGGTCATCCGCCTCAGCCCACGCGATTGGAACTGGCTGCTCGACTTGATGGAGAACCCGCCCAAGCCTAACGCCAAGTTGAAGGCTGCCCTGAAGCGTTATCAGAAGGCCAAGCGAGACGATGCAGGTACTGCCTTTAACTGGGAGCCATGACCGGCTGGGGTTCGACTGTGGTCGTCAGGAACTGAACGACTGGCTGCGGCGGGTCGCGCGCCAACACCAGAACAAGGGGCTGTCGAAAACCTTCGTCGCCATCCGTGAGGACGAACCGGCCCGCATTTGCGCCTACTACGCGCTGACCTTGGCCGAACTCGAAAACCGGCATCTGCCGGATGCCTGGCGCAAGAAACTGCCGCGCCGCATTCCCGGCGTGCGGCTGGGCCGGCTGGCGGTCGACCGGCAATACCAGGGCAAGGGGCTGGGCGAGCTGTTGCTGGTCGATGCCCTGACGCGGGCGCGGCGCATCCATGCCGAGGCGGGCGGTATTGGTCTGTTTGTCGATGCGCTCAATGAGCAGGCAGCCGGCTACTATTGCCGTTTCGGTTTCGAGGTCGCACCGGACAATCCGCTGCTACTGTTCCTGCCGGCACAAGCCGCAGGCGAAGGACGCCCGAAGGGCGGTCCCGCGTAGCGGGATGCCGTCACGAGCGAAGCGAGGCGGCACAAAGGTCGCGGAGCAAGAATGATTGAAGGGTGAGATGGCCAACAACAACAAAGAAAACGAGCGGGCGGAACTGCACAAGACCATCTGGCGCATCGCCAACGATCTGCGCGGCAGCGTGGACGGCTGGGACTTCAAGACCTATGTGCTCGGCATGCTGTTCTATCGCTTCATCTCGGATAACCTGACCAGCTACCTCAACGAACAGGAACGCAAGGCAGGCAGCCCGGATTTCGACTACGCGCGCTTGAGCGATGCCGACGCCGAATTCGGCCGAGCCGAGACGGTGAAGGAAAAGGGCCTTTACATCCTGCCTTCCGAGCTATTTGCCAACGTGCGTGCCCGCGCCCGGCATGACGCCAACCTCAACGAAACCCTCTCCAGGATCTTTGCCGACATCGAAGGCTCGGCCACCGGCAGCGACTCGGAGAACGACATCAAGGGGCTGTTCGACGACCTCGACGTGAACAGTTCGAAATTTGGCCCCACCGTGGCCAAGCGCAATGAAAAACTGGTCAAGCTGCTCCCCGCACACCATCAAAAAATCCTCGATGCCTACACCGGGCGCAAGAACATCGCCCACTTCGCACGGCTGGTGGACAACGGTGACATTGCCGCCAACGGCTACAACATCGCCGTGTCCAGCTACGTCGAACAGGCCGACACCCGCGAGGCCATCGACATCACCGCGCTCAACACCAAAATCGCCCGCATCGTGGCGCGGCAGGCGGAATTGCGGACGCAGATCGATGCCATCGTGGCGGATCTGGAGGGGGAAGAGGCATGAGCAAGAAGAAATCCGACCAAAAAGTGGATATCGCTCGCTCCTCGGCAGCCGAGTATCTGACCTTTATCGCCGCTACGGGAGAGGGCGAGCAAAGCATTGAAATGCGCTACCAGGATGAAAATATCTGGCTGACGCAGAAAATGATGGCAGCGCTGTACGACGTAACGGTCGCGGCAATCAACCAGCACCTCAAGCGCATTTTTGACGATGGCGAGCTATTGCCCGAGGCAGTTATTAAGGATTACTTAATAACTGCCAGCGACGGCAAAAGCTACAACACCAAGCATTACAACCTGCAAGCCATCGTCGCCGTGGGATTCAAGATCAACAACCCGCGCGCAGTCCAGTTTCGCAAATGGGCCGGACAGATCGTCAAGGATTACACCATTCAGGGCTGGGCAATGGACGTTGAGCGCCTTAAAAAGGGCCACATGTTCACTGATGAATACTTTGATCGGCAACTGGCGTACATCCGTGAAATCCGCCTGTCCGAGCGCAAGTTCTATCAAAAGGTGACCGATCTCTACGCCACGGCCTTCGACTACGATGCCAGTGCCCCAACCACGCGCGAATTCTTCGCCCTGGTGCAGAACAAGCTGCATTGGGCTACCCATCGCCATACCGCTGCCGAGCTGATCATGACACGCGCCGATGCCGCCAGACAGCACATGGGGCTGAGCACATGGGAGGCGGCCCCCTCGGGCAAGATCATCAAGGCCGATGTGGCTATCGCCAAGAACTACCTGAACGACGAGGAGATGAATTACCTGGAAAGAATCGTCTCTCTCTACCTCGACTTTGCCGAGTTTCAGGCCGAACGCAAAATCCCCATGAGCATGGAAGACTGGGCCAAACGCCTGGATGGCTTTCTCGAATTCAACGGCAACGAAATTCTCACCGGCCCCGGCAAGATCTCGCACGAGCAAGCCAAACTGCACGCCGAAACCGAGTTCGAAAAATACCGCATCGCGCAGGATCGCTTGTTTGAAAGCGATTTCGACCGATTTCTGGCACTGGAGGAGAAGGCACAAAGCCTGACCGGCTCAACAGACAGTGAGGAAACACCATGAGCCGGATCGATGGGTTGATTGCCGAGCTTTGTCCGGAGGGGGTGGAGTTCAAGACACTTGGCCAAGTCGGCGAATTCATTCGTGGCAACGGACTTCAGAAGAGCGACCTCAAAGAAATCGGTGTCGGCGCAATTCACTATGGGCAGATTCACACGCACTACGGTACTTGGGCAACAGAAACGAAGTCATTTGTAAGCGAGTTCCTTGCCGCGAAGCTGCGAAAAGCCTGCCCCGGTGATCTTGTGATCGCCACAACCAGCGAGGACGATGAAGCGGTAGCAAAAGCCGTGGCATGGGTGGGCAACGCCGAAGTTGCCGTCAGCGGCGATGCATACGTCTATCGTCACTCGCTTGAGCCGAAGTATGTCGCCTATTTTTTCCAATCCGAACAGCTTCAGGACCAGAAGACGCGGCATATCACCGGTACGAAGGTTCGGCGCGTATCCGGCGATTCGCTCGCAAAGATCCGAATTCCCGTCCCACCCGTCGAAGTACAACGTGAAATCGTGAAAGTGCTGGACACTTTCACAAAGCTGGAGGCGGAGCTGGAGGCGCGTCGGCGGCAGTACCAGTACTACCGCGACGCACTTTTGAATTACGAATTCCCCTCCTGTGGAGGGGTGCCCGAAGGGCGGGGTGGTTTGGTGGAGGAAAAGATACCACCCCGTCAGGCTTCGCCTGCCACCCCTCCACAGGAGGGGAATTTTGCGGCGCGCAACGTAAGGTGGGCGACCCTCGGTGAGATTGGAAGTTTCATGCGCGGTACTGGAATACAAAAATCGGACTTCACCGAAACCGGCGTGGGCTGTATCCACTACGGCCAGATTCACACGCACTACGGCACATGGGCAGATGAAACCAAGTCTTTCGTCAGTCCTGAATTTGCAGGGCGCTTGCGCAAGGCTCACACGGGTGATCTGGTCATTGCCACCACGAGCGAGGACGACGAAGCCGTGGCAAAGGCTGTGGCATGGCTAGGTGATGAGGATGTAGCGGTTAGCACCGATGCCTACATCTTCCGGCACACGCTCAATCCGAAATACGTTTCCTATTTCTTCCAGACGGAGTTTTTCCAGTCGCAGAAGAAGCCGCACATTACAGGAACCAAAGTGCGCCGCATCTCCGGCGCAAGTCTTGCGAAGGTTCGAATTCCGGTCCCCTCGGATGAAGAACAGGAACGCATTGTCGCCATCCTCGACAGCTTCGATGCCCTGGTGAACGACATCTCCATCGGCCTGCCCGCCGAAATCAAGGCTCGCCGCCAGCAATACGAACACTACCGCGACCGGTTGCTGACCTTTAACGAATTCCCCTCCTTTGGAGGGGTGGCAGGCGAAGCCTGACGGGGTGGTATCAATGAGAAATACAACAGCCTACATGGCCCTACCCTTCAATCCGGCATTGAAAGAACGTGCCAAAGAGCTTCGTAAAGCTGGAATGCTGCACGAAGCCTTGCTATGGAATCAGCTCAAACGGAAAAGCCTCAACGGATTGGATTTCGATCGGCAGAAAATCATCGGAAACTACATCGTGGATTTTTTCTGTGCCGAGAAAGGCGTCGTGATCGAAGCCGATGGCGCTTCGCACATTGGGCGGCAAGATGACGATGCAAATCGGGATGCCTATCTGAATGGTTTGGGGCTGGTGGTGATCCGAATAGCGGTCAGGGATATTTTGCAGAACATGGAAGGGGTCGTGGCGTCCTTGAAAAACCACCCCGCCCTATCGGGCACCCCTCCACAGGAGGGGAATTTATGAGCGAAGGCCTCAAATCTTGCCGCTACGAACCGATTGCGCTGTCCAACGAGAGCACCGTTGTCGCCGAATTTCTGCCCGATTTCCTTGGCGTTCGGGAAGCCGCCTATCAATCCGAAGCAGAGCTAGAAAAGGCCTTCATCAAGCAGTTGCAGGTACAGGCCTATGAATACCTGCCCATTACCTCGGAATCGGTTCTTCAGCACCTGCATTGCCGGTAGCTTTGAGGGCATCATCGAAAAAACCGCGCGCATCCAGGAAGACCACATCCAGGTGCTCAAGCGTGACGACGGCAGCATCAAGAACATCTACCTGATCGACAAGCAGCATATCCACAACAACAGCCTGCAAGTCATCAACCAGTACATGACCACCCCGCCCTCCGGGCACCCCTCCAGTGGAGGGGAATTTTCTGCGCGTGCTACCCGCTTCGATGTTACCGTGCTGGTCAATGGCTGCCGATGGTGCACATCGAGCTGAAGCGGCGGGGCGTGGATATCCGCGAGGCCTTCAACCAGATCAACCGCTACCAGTGCGGCAGTTTCTGGGCGGGTTGTGGCCTGTTCGAATACGTGCAGCTATTCGTCATCAGCAACGGCACGCTGACCAAGTATTACAGCAACACCGTGCGCGACGGCCATCTGGCGGAGCAGCGTAGCAAACGCAGCAAGAGCAAGACCTCGAACAGCTTTTCGTTCACCAGCTGGTGGGCCGACGCGAAGAATCAGCCAATCACCGAGCTGACCGGTTTCACCAAGACCTTTTTCGCCAAGCACTCGCTGCTCAACGTCCTGACCCGTTACTGCGTTTTCGACGTGGATCGCAAGCTGCTGGTGATGCGGCCCTATCAGATCGTCGCGGCGGAACGCATCCTGCAACGCATAGTCACCGCCACCAACCACAAGCAGTTGGGCACCGTCGCAGCGGGCGGCACCATCTGGCACACCACCGGCAGCGGCAAGACGCTGACCAGCTTCAAGGCGGCGCAGCTGGCGCGGGGCCTGCCGGAGATCGATAAAGTGCTGTTCATGGTGGACCGCAAGGATCTGGATTATCAGACCATGCGTGAATACGAACGCTTCGAGAAAGGGGCGGCCAACTCCAATACCTCGACGGCGGTGCTGCAACGGCAACTGGAAGACCCCAACGCGCGCATCATCATCACCACCATCCAGAAGCTTTCCCGCTTCGTGGCCAAGAACAAGAAGCATCCGGTCTATGACCAGCATGTGGTGGTGATTTTCGACGAATGCCATCGCAGCCAGTTTGGCGACATGCACGCCGAAATCACCCGTGTGTTCAAGCGCTACCACCTGTTCGGTTTCACCGGCACGCCGATCTTCGCCGACAACGCGGGTACCAGCGGCAACCCCGCTGCGGCGCACCACGGAACAGGCCTTTGGCGACAAGCTGCACACCTACACGATTGTCGACGCCATCAACGACAAGAATGTGCTGCCGTTCCGTATCGACTACATCAACACGGTCGAGGGCGAGCGTATCGAGTACAAGACTGGATGGAACCCGGACGCGATCATCCGTGCCCTTTGCGCCTTTGCCAACGACTTCGAAAACCTCGGCGGCGGTTACGTGGTGATCGGGCAGGATTGCGATGCCAACGGCCAGCCGGTATTTCCCCCCGGTGGGTTTGCCGGACAACCAACTGGACAAGATCCAGCGGGAACTGCTGGCACATTGCCAGTTGATCCAGCCGCCGTATTTCCCGATATTGAGCCTTGAGGAGGTTGAAGGTCGCAAGTTGATCGTGCCGTGGGCACCGGGCGGCCAGAACCGGCCATACAAAGCGAACGTACGCGGCTCAAACGGGTTTGCTCCCCTCGATGCTGGCTGAAACCAGATAATCGGTCACCGGCCGGCCCGGCGCCCAGTCGCGGATGAAGTCGCGGCTCTCCGCTTTCGGGATCACCCGCACCTCGATGAAACCTGCCGCCTTCAACATCGCCCCCACCTCCTCGATGCGCGAGGCCCCGCCCATGCAGCCGGTGTAGAGGGCGAGGTCCTGGCGCATCACCTCGGGCAGCTCGACCAGCGCGACCACGTCGGAGACCGCCAGCCGCCCGCCGGGGCGGAGCACGCGGAAGGCCTCGGCGAAGACCTGGGGCTTGTCCGGCGAGAGGTTGATGACGCAGTTGGAAATAACGACATCCACCGAGGCATCGGCCAGGGGCAGGTGCTCGATCTCGCCCAGACGGAACTCGACGTTGCCGAGGCCCGATTTGGCCGCGTTGGCGCGGGCCTTGGCCAGCATCTCCGGGGTCATGTCCACGCCGATGACGCGCCCGGTCTCACCGACCGCGCGGGCGGCAAGGAAGCAGTCGAAGCCCGCGCCGCTGCCCAGGTCCAGCACCACCTCGCCGGGGCGCAGGGCGGCGATGGCTTGCGGATTGCCGCAACCCAGGCCCAGATTCGCCCCCTCGGGCACGGCGGCCAGCTCTTCGGCGCTGTAGCCCAGGGCGCTGGAGAGGGCCGGAGCGGGGGCGCAACAGTTGCTACCGGAGCAGCAACCGCCGCCCTCGGCGGGCGCTGCCTGGGCGGTTCCGGCGTAGAAAGTGCGAACCGCCTGTCGGATGGCGTCGGATTCGAGGCCGTCCATTCAGCAACAGCCCCCGCCGGTCGCTATGCCGATGCCGGCGAAGGGGTCCGGGCGCTGCTGCAACAGGGCCTTGATGGACTCGACCGTCAGGACCTTGCCGCTGCTCTTGATCTCGCCATCCAGCCCCAGCCCAGGGGTGGACATCACCCCGGCGTCGATGATGGTGTTGATGTCGGTGATCTTTTCGATCTGGCATTCCAACCCCAGGGCCTGGGCGGCAGCCTCGGCATGCTGGGCGAGCTGGGTGCATTTGGCGCACCCGGTGCCGTAGACCTGGATCTTGATCATGGTTTGTACCTCAAGGATAGAAGGTGCCGAACAGAAGGCCGGAAATGGTCGCCATGACCACCACCAGGGCGCAGTAAACGAGGGTCTTTTCTGTACCCAGGATGCTGCGAATCACCAATATGCTGGGCAGCGACAGGGCGGGGCCGGCCAGCAGCAGCGCCAGGGCCGGTCCCTTGCCCATGCCCGCGCCCATCAGACCTTGGACGATGGGGACCTCGGTGAGGGTAGCGAAGTACATGAAGGCCCCCGCCAGCGCGGCCAGGAAGTTGGCCCCCAGTCCATTGCCCCCCACTGCCGCGTTCACCCACGCCGAGGGGATGATCCCCTCGTGGCCGGGCCGCCCCAGCAGGAACCCGGCCAGCAACACGCCCCCCAACAGCAGCGGCAGGATCAGCTTGGCGAAACCCCAACTTTGGCCCAGCCACTCCTCGCCTTCATTGGGCTCCGCGCTGGCGGCCAGGGTCAGACCGAGCAGACCGGCGGCGAAGGCCAGTTCCGGGTATTGGGGAAACAGGCCGGCCAACAGGGCAACTAGCGCGGCGGTGGCAGCGAGGGGCTGCCACCGCCAATGCCAGCGGAAGATCAGCAACCCGGCCAGGCCGAAGGCCGCCAGCGCGGTCAAGGGCCATTTCGCGGCGTAGACCCCATGCCAGAAGGCGCTCTCCTCGGGACTGGCGGCCGCCCAGTTGGCGAATACCAGCACGGCGATCAGCAAGGCGAAAAAGACAGCGGTCTCGCCCAGGGGACGCCCGGCGTCATCGCCGGGGGCGAAACCCTTCTGCGCCCCTGCCCGCGCAGCCTCTTCGCGTCGATAGAGCCCGTGCATGATCCCGCCGATCACCAGGGAGAAGGCCACCGCCCCCAGGGCGCGGGCGATGCCCAGTTCGACGCCGAGGACCTTGGCCGTCAGCACCAGGGCCAGGACGTTGATGGCCGGGCCGGCGTAGAGAAAGGCGACCGCCGGTCCCAGCCCCGCCCCGCGCCGGTAGATGCCGCCGAAGAGCGGCAGCACGGTGCAGGAGCAGACCGCCAGGATCGAGCCGGAGACCGAGGCCACCCCGTAGGCCGCGATCTTGTTGGCGCCGGGCCCCAGGTATTTCATCACCGCATCGCGGCTGACGAAGACCGCGATGGCCCCGGCGATGAAAAAGGCCGGGATCAGGCAGAGGATCACATGCTCGCGGGCATACCAGTGCAGCAGGGCCAAGCCCTCCAGCACCGCGTTGTCGAAGCGCGGGGTGCCAACGGGCAGGAAGAAGGTCAGCAGGAAGAGGCCGAATATCCCGGCCAGCCAGCGGATCTCGGCGGGGTTGTCACGCAGGGATTGGCGCAGCCGTGCCCACCAGGCTGTGAGGGGATTCGTTTCAGGGGCTGACATCGGTGGCGCTCCTTTCTTGACGGGTGCCGGGGCGAGCCAGATACTTCGAGGCAGGGAATCGAATTTCACCCCTTCCTTGGGAGCCGAACATGCGCCATGCCACGTCCAGATCTGTTTCCGCCACGCGGCAGGCCGCCGAGCTGGCCATCGACGAAGCATTGCTGGTCGAGGCAAAGTCCCTGGATGTGGATATTTCCCTTGCGGCGGAGGAGGGCATCGCCCAAGCCATCGCGGACAGCAAGGCCGAGCGCTGGCTGAGCGAGAACAGGGCCGCCCTCGACAGTTCCAATGCCTTCGTCGAGTGCCACGGGTTGCCGCTGGCCGATTTCCGCGCCTTCTGATGGCCCGCTTCGATGTATTTCAGAACCCCGGTTCCGGGGGCTACCTGCTCGTCGTGCAGTCGGGGCTTCTCGACCATCTCAATACGCGGGTGGTCGTGCCCCTTCTGCCAGTGGAACAAGCACCGCTGCCGGCGCGGATACTGAACCCGGTCTTCGAGATCGATGGCGAAAGGCTGGTCATGGTGACGCAGTTCATGGCCGCCGTGCCGGTGGCGATCCTGAGGAAACCGGTGACGACGCTCGAACACCGTCATACCGATATCGTCGCCGCCATCGACCTGCTGATGCAGGGATTTTGACAAGCGTCAAAAACGGAGCGAAGCGGAGTTTTTGGGGGTGGTCTGTTCAGAGAAGCCCGCCTTCATACCACCCCTTGCTCCCATTCACCACCCGCACCACCAGCAACATCACCGGCACCTCGATGAGCACGCCCACCACGGTGGCCAGGGCCGCGCCGGACTCGAAGCCGAACAGGGAGATGGCCGTGGCCACCGCCAGCTCGAAGAAGTTGGAGGCGCCGATGAGGGCCGATGGGCCGGCGACGCAGTGTTCGACGCCCAGCTTGCGATTGAGCCAATAGGCCAGCCCCGAGTTGAAGAAGACCTGGAGCAGGATCGGCACCGCCAGCAGGGCGATGATGAGCGGCTGGTCGATGATCGCCCGCCCCTGGAAGGCGAACAGCAGCACCAGCGTGAGCAGCAGCGCGGAGAGCGACCAGGGATGGAGCGTCGCCATTGCGCGATCGAATCCGGCCTGGCCGCCTAGCAACAGCCAGGCGCGGGCCGCCTGGGCGATGGCCACCGGGATGAGGATGTAGAGCACCACCGACAGGAACAGCGTCGCCCAGGGCACGGTGATGGCGGAGATGCCCAGCAGCAGCCCGACGAGGGGGGCGAAGGCGAAGATCATGATGCTGTCGTTCAGGGCCACCTGGGTCAGGGTGAACAGGGGCTCGCCCTTGGTGAGGTGGCTCCAGACGAAGACCATGGCCGTGCAGGGGGCGGCGGCCAGCAGGATCAGCCCGGCCACGTAGGAGTCGAGCTGTTCGGCGGGCAGCCAGGGGGCGAAGAGCTGGCGGATGAAGACCCAGGCCAAGAGCGCCATGGAGAAGGGCTTCACCGCCCAGTTGACGAACAGGGTCACGCCGATGCCACGGGCGTGGCGGCGCACCTCGTGCAAGGCGCCGAAATCGATCTTCATCAGCATGGGGACGATCATCACCCAGATGAGCAGCCCCACCGGGATGTTGACCTGGGCGACCTCCATCCTCCCCAACGCCTGGAAGGGCGCGGGGACGAGTTGGCCCAGCAGGATGCCGGCGCCGATGCAGAGGAAGACCCAGAGGGTCAGCCAGCGTTCGAAGAACCCCAGCTCCGCCCCAGCGGCGGCCTGGGCGCTGATTTCACATCGAGAACCCATGAAGGAAACCTCGCGGGCTCAGCAGCAACAGTGGCCGGTCTTGCCGTGCGCCTGCACCGGCGGGCAAGGGACCGTGCCGTAGGAACAGAAGACACAGCAGTCTCCCGGTTTGGGACGCAGCAGCGCGCCACAGCCCTGGCATTGGTAATACCACTGACAGGCGTCGGTGGGCATGCTCTCCTCGCGCTGGTGGCCGCATTCGGGGCAGGTGAGGATGGACAGCAAATTGGGCGTATTCATGGGTTAGAGATCCAACGCTTCGACCACCGCAGGGATGAGCCGGGCGCGGATGTCGTCGCGCACCCGGAGGAAGGACTCCAGCGGCTCGCCGTGGGGGTCGTGGAAGGGGAGATGGATCGAGCGCACCGGACGGGGGAAGACCGGGCAGCTCTCCTTGGCGTTATCGCAGACGGTGACCACCAGGTCGATCTCCCGGTCCAGGAACAGATCCACGTCCTTGGGGGTCAGCCCCTCGGTGGAGATACCGGCCTGGGCCAGGGCCTCGATGGCCCCGTCCGCCACCTGGGGCTGGGGCCGTATGCCTGCGGAGAAGGCGCGGACCCGCCCGGCCAGGTCGTGGTTGAGCAGGGCCTCGCCCATCTGGGATCGGCAGGAATTTCCGGTACAGAGGATCAGGACGGTCTTCATGGGTGACTCCAGGGGATCGGGTATTTGGCAGGCCGCGCCCGGCGCCCCGGCCTCGGGGTAGCCGTCGCGCATCGCCTCCAGGATGCGATAGCACCAGAGGGGCATCCGGGGGTTCAGTCGGTAGTGCATCCATTTCCCCTCGCGGCGGGCGGTCACCAGCCCCGCCTCCCGCATCACCGCCAGGTGACGGGATGCCTTGGGCTGTGAAATATTCAGAGCGCCGTATAGGTGACAGACACAGTGCTCGCCGCCGCTGAACAGCAGCATGAGTAGCCTTCTGCGGCTCTCATCTGCAAGGATGTCGAAAAGCAAGTTAGTTTCCATGCCGCCATTATATATGGCACGACAAATATATAGTCAAGCCTCCCCAGCGATGCCTTCCGGCGCCATCAGACCCAGCTTTCACCAATGCCACCCAATCGGCCCGCCAGGCCAAGACGCTGCGCGGGGCGGGGGCTGCCTACCCTGCATTTCACCGGGTTTGCTGAACCCATCCCCACAGCCTTCTATACTTCAAGCCAATCGACCGGGGAGGCGTGACCGCGTGCAATGGCGCAACAGCGAAAAGGGCTGGGGGGTAATGACCATCCTGCTGCACTGGCTGGTGGCCCTGACGGTTATCGGCCTGTTCGGGCTGGGGCTTTGGATGACAGGACTGGATTATTACCACCCCTGGCGCCACCGGGGGCCGGACCTGCACCGCGCCATCGGCATCCTGCTCCCTTTCGTCCTGCTGCTGCGTCTCGCCTGGCGGTTCTGGAGCCCGCCACCCCTGGCCTTGCCGGACCACCGCCTCTGGGAGGCCCGCCTGGCAAGGATCGCCCATGCGCTGCTCTACCTGCTGCCCTTCGCCATGGTCCTGAGCGGCTATCTGATCTCCACCGCCGATGGCCGGGGCGTTTCCATCTTGGGCTGGTTCGAGGTACCCGCCCTCTTTACCGCCATCGATCGGCAGGAAGAGGTCATGGGCAGAGTCCACGCCACCCTGGCCTGGGGCCTGATGGGGGTTTCCGGGGTGCATGCCCTGGGCGCCCTCAAGCACCATTTCATTGACCGCGACAAAACCCTCAGCCGCATGCTGAGAATCGAGTGAGGAGAAATGCCATGAACAAGAATCCCCTGATCGGCCTTACCGCCGCCCTGTTGCTCAGCTTGGGCGCGGCCAGCGCGACGGCCGCCGACTATCTGATCGACACCAAGGGCGCCCACGCCTTCATCCAGTTCAAGATCGCCCACCTGGGCTACAGTTGGCTGCTGGGGCGTTTCAACAGCTTCTCGGGCGAGTTCAGCTACGACGAGCAGAATCCCGCCGCCGCCAGGGTACGCGTGGAGATCGACACGGCCAGCGTCGATTCCAACCACGCGGAGCGCGACAAACACCTGCGGAGCGCTGACTTTTTCGATGTGGCCCAATACCCCAAGGCCAGCTTCGTCAGCACCGGCTTCAAGCCGCTGGGGGATGGCAAGGCGGAGCTGACCGGCGACTTTAGCCTGCACGGCATTACCCGGCCCATCAGCATCGCCGTCACGCCCATCGGCCATGGCCCGGACCCCTGGGGCGGCTATCGCCGGGGTTTCGAAGGCAGGACCCGATTCGCCCTGGCCGATTTCGGCATCACCCGGAATCTGGGACCGGCCTCCAAGGAGGTGGAGATCTATCTGAGCCTGGAGGGGGTTCGGCAATGATTAGCGAGGCTTCGCCTCAGACCGACAAGACGTGAATTACGCTGCCATACCGTAGGAGCGCCTTGCAGCAGAATTTGACTCAAATGCAAAGCATTCCGGCGCTCAAGAACCCTAGGGGGGCGAGACTGAAAACCTGACTCAACTGCGAAGCCTTCCCCTGGCAACACAGCGGTCAACCAAGGATTCCAGGTCTATCAATGCTCTTCCTCTACGCCCACGGGGTGGGTCATGAGCCGGTCGATGGCGGCGATGCCGATGGCCGATAGCACGAAGACCACATGGATTAGGACCTGCCACTTGATGGTCTTCTCATCAAGATTGGGGGCGTTGATGAAGGTCTTCAGCAGGTGGATGGATGAGATGCCGATGATGGCGGTGGCGAGCTTGACCTTGAGCACGTTGGCGTTGACGTGGGAGAGCCAGTCCGGCTCGTCGGGATGGCCCTCCAGGCCCAGGCGCGAGACGAAGGTCTCGTAGCCGCCGACGATGACCATGATGAGCAGGTTGGAGATCATGACCACGTCGATCAGTCCCAGGACCACCAACATGATCTTTTCCTCGGTGAGGTGAGGCGTCTCCTGCACCAGGTGCGCCAGTTCCACCCAGAAGAGGTAGACATAGACCGCCTGAGCTACGATCAGGCCCAGATAGAGCGGCATTTGCAGCCAACGGCTGCCGAACAGGATGGCGGACAAGGGTTTGAGTTTCATAGGGGGAGGCTGTTGCATCGTCGGGTTCCTGCCAAGTCAGTGAGGATGAAATGGGCGCCATTATCCTGGAAAACCGGGACGGGTGCCCCATCGCCTTGGTGAAACCCTTTCCATTTGGTCGAGTAGACCGAAGGCCCAAGGAAAACATGGGGTCAAGTCTAACATTCCAACATTTGTTGGAATGTTAGACTTGACCCCGCACTTCAGCTCTGGCGGTCGGTATTACAAGCCGATTTCCCTCATCCTCTGGTGAAGTGGCCAACCGCCATCCTGAAACAAAAAAGGGGACGCTTCCCTTTTCCGGTCACAGCGCCAGCGCTCAAGGGTTGCCTCACTGACATGCCAGCGCTGGGCGAGGTTTCTTTGGTTGAGATGAATGACTTCCATGCAGGACTCCGAACGAGTTGGTGGGAGTTCATGAAGGCGCTGTTCGGCATTTGAGCCAAACGATGTCGCTGCGCCGATCTATTCGCCGCAGTTCTTGCGGAGATCGTGGACATCATTCTCGGCATGCTTCCGCAATTTTCCGCTCGGGATGCTTACGTAACAACGGTACTCAAAACCGCCAAAAACTCCCGATCGGGAAATATGGCTTGCACTGGCAGTGCTTCCGGCCAATAATTTCCCGAACGGGAAACTGACAAGGCCATGACGTCCATTCGCTCACCGCAACAACTTGGCGAGGCACTTCGTGCCGCCCGCAAGCAGCTCGGGCTGACACAGCCCCAGTTGGCCCTGACGGCGGGGGTTGGCGTGCGCTTCATCGTCGATCTTGAAGCAGGCAAGCCCACCTTGCGACTGGAAAACGTGCTGCGGGTCATTGATGCCCTGGGTGGGGAGCTCCAACTGAGTGGGCTGCCATCCGCGACTGCCGAAGACACACACCAGGGCAACGACCATGGCGCATGAGCTGGAAGTCTGGCTATTCGCCGACCGGGTCGGCACCTTGGCGTTGGTGGATGGCCGATTGAGTTTTTGTTACGCACCTGCCTGGCTATCGCTGCCGAACGCCGTTGCCCTGTCTGCCTCGCTACCCCTGCAAGGGGAGCCGTTCGACGATCACAAGACTCGCCCCTTCTTTGCCGGTCTGCTGCCAGAGGGGCAGATGCGCCGCCTGATCGCGCAGCATTTCCAGGTCTCAGGTCAGAACGACTTTGCGCTGCTGGACCACATCGGCGGCGAATGCGCCGGGGCGGTGACGTTCCTTGAGCCGGGGCAGGTTTTGTCGGCACCTGCCCACGCTGACGATGTTCAATGGCTGAGCGACGCGGAAGTCGTGGCCATCCTTGATGAATTGCCGCGTCGCCCCATGCTGGCAGGCTTTGACGGCTTGCGACTTTCCCTGGCGGGCGCCCAGGACAAACTGCCCGTGGTTTTTGATGGTGCCCGCATCGGCCTGCCGCGCAATGGCACGCCCAGCTCCCACATCTTGAAGCCCGCTATCCATGCCGTTGAAGACAGCGTGCTCAACGAAGGCTTCTGCATGACGCTGGCCGAGGCCATGCAACTCAAGCCTGCGAGGTCACAGGTTCACGCCGTCTTGAACCGCCCGTTCTTGTTGGTTGAGCGCTACGACCGAGTCGTGGATGCTCAGGGGCGCCGGCAACGCCTGCATCAAGAGGATTTCTGCCAGGCGCTGGGCGTGGCGCCCGAAATGAAATACCAGAACGAAGGTGGCCCGGATCTGGCGCAATGCTTCGATCTGGTACGCCGTACCACGCGGCCCAGTGCGCCCCAGGTGCTGCGGCTGTTCGACTACGTGATCTTCAATGCGTTGATCGGCAATCATGATGCACACGCCAAGAATTTCTCACTGCTGCATTTGGGTGGAAAGTCGGGCAAGACACCTGTACTGGCGCCGTTCTACGACACACTTTCGACCGCGGTGTATCCGACACTGACGCCGAAGATGGCAATGAAGATCGGCAGCAAGTACAAGTTCAGCGAACTTGAGAAGCGACACTGGGATCATTTTGCAGAAGGCGTAGGCCTTGCCAAGGCGCAGGTCAAAAGGCGAATCCTGGAATTGGCGAAGTCGCTGCCCCCCACCGCGCGCAAGCTTCAATCCGACCCAGGACACCGCTTTGCCGGTCATTCTGTGATCGAGCGAATCATTGCCCTGATTGAACAACGCTGCGCCCTGACGATTCGACGGCTCACCGAGCCTACTGCCGAGCTATCCACCACAGATGTTGCGTAACCATCGTGATCTGATACTGAATTGGTTCCGCGCCAAAGGCAGGCTTTCCAGTGGTGTCGTAGAGGGTTTTAATACCAAGGCGAAATTGACCACCCGAAAAGCCTTCGGTTTTCGGACCTATCACACACTGGAAGTGGCCTTGTATCACACCCTGGGCGCCCTGCCTGAGCCGGCATGGGAAACGGGGTCACCCATTAGCCGCCTCCGCGCAAGGGCAGTAACGTCGCCCTGAGGCCATTTTGACCCCCTTCGTATCGCAAAAACCGGCAGTTGAGTCGCCTTCCACGCGCCCAGGTCTTCTCTCTTCGGGTTGCGTC
>JAHJDE010000181.1 GCA_018812525.1 Gammaproteobacteria bacterium | reverse complement strand
GTCAGATTTGGTCGATCTGATTGAGCAAAACCGCCTATTTTCGCGGCAGAGCCGCTCCCACGGCGGTGGGAGCGGCTCTGCCGCGAAAATAGATCGATTGAAGATCGGCCAAAGATGGCCTGAAGATGAGATGAGATGTACAAGTTATTCCCGGACAGCTCCTTAGGTCCGTAACCGGCACATCCCTGTGCCACTTCTCATCCCCATGGGGTGGCTCGACTCGCCCCATGATCGTTAGCAGACAAACATTGTGTGATTCGATCCATGTTGGAAATCCTGCGGAGCATAGTACAAGAAGTTAACGATGCCCCCGATCTGCGGGCGGCGCTGGAGATTATCGTCCGTCGGGTCAAGCAGGCCGTAGGGGCAGATGTCTGTTCCGTCTATCTCACCGATTTCGATGAGCAGGAGCACATCCTGCGTGCCACCGACGGCCTGCGCCACCAAGCCGTCGACAGGGTCCGCCTGCCCCTGGGCAAGGGTCTGATCGGGTTCGTCTGCGCCCGCGCCGAGCCGGTCAATCTGGCTGACGCCCCGGCCCACCCCAGCTACCACTTCGTCACCGAGACCGGGGAGCAGCCCTATCACGGTTTCCTCGGTGTACCCATCATTCAGAACCGCCGCGTCCTCGGGGTGCTGGTGGTGCGGCAGCAGAAGCCACGCAAGTTCGCAGAGCTGGAAGAGACCTTTCTGATGACCCTGGCTTCGCAACTGGCCGGCGCCATCACCCATGCCATGGCCAGCGGCGAACTGGCGGCCATGGAGGGGGCGAAGCACCGCCAGCGGCGGTTCATGTCGGGTCGCTCGGGATCGCCGGGTGTGGGCATGGGGGTGGCGGTGGTGGCCTTCAAATCCGCCGAACTCCATCTGGTCCCTGACCGCAAGGCAGACGACCCGGAGCGGGAGGAGGAGTCTTTCCTGACGGCCGTGGAGTCTTCGCGGCATGAAATCATGCGGTTGAAGGAACGCCTCGGCGACAGCCTGCCCGAAGAGGAGGTGGTGCTGTTCGACGCCTGGTCGATGATGTTGCGCAGTGACTCCCTGGTGAACAGCGTGCTCAAGCTGATCCGGGAGGGCTGTTGGGCGCCCTCTGCCCTGCGCAGGACCATCGAGGAGCACTGCCGGGTCTTCGACAAGATGGAAGACCCCTATATGCGGGAGCGGGCCGCCGATATCCGTGAGCTGGGCAGGCGCATCCTTTCGCACCTGCAACGGGAGGAGCGCTGGAGCGAGGATTATCCGGCGCAAACTGTTCTGGTGGGCGAAGAGGTGAGCGCCGTGCAGATTGCGGAAGTGCCGACCGGCCGGCTGGTTGGGATCGTCAGCGCCACGGGCTCCAGCTCCTCCCACGTCGCCATCCTGGCACGCGCCTTCGGTGTGCCCGCCATCATGGGGGTGTCGGACCTCCAGGTCAGCCGTCTCGAAGGACGCGAGCTGATCGTCGATGGCTATCGTGGCCGGGTATTTCTGGATCCGCCCCCCTCGGTATTCGACGAGTACCGGAAACTGGCCGAGGAGGTGCGGGCCCAGAGCGCCGAGATCGAGCTTGTCAAGGGCCTGCCGTCCCAGACCGCCGACGGTTGCCGGGTGCCGCTCTATCTCAACACCGGCCTGGTCTTCGAAATGGGGGGGCTTGGGGTGGATGAGGCCGAGGGTGTGGGGCTCTATCGCACCGAATTACCCTTCATGGTGCGCGACCGCTTCCCCAGTGAAGACGTCCAAATGTCCAATTACCAACGGGTGCTGAAGCTCTTTCATCCCCGTCCGGTGATCCTGCGCACCCTTGATATCGGCGGCGACAAGCCCTTGCCCTATTTCCCCATCAATGAATCCAACCCCTTTCTGGGCTGGCGCGGCATTCGCATCTCCCTCGACCACCCGGAAATCTTCCTCACCCAATTGCGCGCCATGCTCCGCGCGGCCGTTGGCTTCAACAACCTGCGTATCATGTTGCCCATGATCAGCCGAGTCAGCGAAGTGGTGGACGCCAAGACCCTGATCCAGCAGGCTTATGACGAACTGGTGCAGGAGGGGCATCCCGTCCAGATGCCGATGATAGGGGTCATGATCGAGGTGCCGGCGGCCGTCTTTCAGGCCGGCACCCTGGCCCGTCTGGTGGACTTCATCTCCCTGGGCACCAACGACCTGACCCAGTACCTGCTGGCGGTGGACCGCAACAACCCCAGCGTGGCCGACATCTTCGATGACATGCACCCCTCCGTGCTCAAGGCCCTGATGCAGGTCATGCGCGATGCCAAGCCCCATGTGGAGGAGATCAGCGTCTGCGGCGAAATGGCCGGCAATCCCCTCTCCGCCCTCCTGCTGGTAGGCATGGGCTACCGGAAATTGAGCATGAGTGCCGGCAGCCTGCTGCGGGTCAAGCACATCCTGCGGCAGGTCAATCTAGGCTTCGCCGAGTATCTGGTCATGTCCGCCCTGCGCTGCGAGGATGCCAAGGCAGTCCACGCCCTGATGGAGGGCGCCATGCAGGAGATAGGTCTGCTGCATCTCATAAGGCCTGCCACGGAAGCGTTAGCGAGAGATGCCTGACCGTTCGCAGCCCGTAGGCTGCGCACCGATCGCGGATCAAAGGTCGTCTATCGATAGCGAATTCCGGAGTCCACGCCTCCCGGATT
Source organism: Gammaproteobacteria bacterium (assembly GCA_018812525.1). GTDB lineage: Bacteria > Pseudomonadota > Gammaproteobacteria > Chromatiales > Chromatiaceae > YD12-FULL-61-37. The sequence continues at coordinate 11,593 of JAHJDE010000181.1, read as the reverse complement.
CCACTGAGTCAAATTCTGCTGCAACGCGTAGGGGCGCCTTGCAGGCGCGATCTTCACCACCCCAATCGCGCCTGCAAGGCGCTCCTACGGTATGACGGCGTAATTCACATCTCGTCGGGCTGAGGTGGAGCTTCGCCGGTTTCAGAGGGCTAAAGTCATACCGGTCAGGACAATAGGATACTGCTTCAAGCGCTAGTTAATGCCCCGGTCGGAAAGTAATAATGGGGGCGGGGCCACTCGCAGGGCGTCAATAAGTCCGAGGGTGTCAAGAAAGCGATGAATACCGCGAATTATCGGTGGGGCGGTGACTGGCGATGGTCCGCCAGCTGTCGGAAAATCGGCAAAGTATAAATCGTTGACGCTTTGCCAGTCTATATTAGGTCAGTGCAAGAAACCTAAATAGCGATTGCGGTGATTGGAATATCCATGGTTAAATCAGGTATCCGAACCTTTCCCCTGCGTTGAGGAAGCGTCGATGTTGAAGGGCCAATACTATATTGTGCTGCGCGGAGCCCTGAGGGGTCCCGTCTCGCTCCGATGGCTCAGGTATTGGCGTGACAAGGATCGTCTCTCCGGCGACGCCCTGATCAAGACCTCCCCCACGGCCACCTCCCGGCTGCTGGATGATGTCCTGGCCGGCCCCTTCGAACCGGGACCGCCTGCGGTCGAGGGCGGGATGGGAAACAGGTTCCACTATTGGTAACGATCGCGGGGCAGGATGGTGCTCCCCCACTCACACACATCCTCCTTCGCCCCGTGATCGTTCCTTCTTCGGGTTGTGGTGGCCGCAAGGCCACTGCCGGGCAATTTCCCCCTATCCCTTCTTCCCCAGGACCCCATAGATCACCGGGATCAGCAGCAGGCTCACCAGCAGCGAAAAGCTGAGCCCCGAGACGATGGTGACGGCCAGGGGTTGCAGCATCTCGGACCCTTCTCCCAATGCCAGGGCCAGCGGCAGCATGCCGACCAGGGTGGTGAGGGTGGCCATGAGGATGGGGCGCAGGCGGAGCCGGGCGCCCTCGATGATGGCTCGCCCCTTCTCCATCCCCCGCCGCCGCAGAATCTCGATGTACTCCACCAGGACGATGGCGTTGTTGACCAGGATGCCGGCCAGCATGATGAGCCCCAACCAGACCGGCATGGAGAGCGGCAGGCCGCTGATCAGCAGCCCGGCGGCCACGCCGGTGAGGGCGAAGGGGACGCCGAGGATGATCACCAGCGGGTTGCGCACGGATTCGTACTGCACCGCCATGACGGCGAAGACCAGGAACAGGGCAAGCCCGAGCAGCGCCTGCCCCGTGCGCCGGCCCGCCTGGAGGGATTCGATGTTGCCGGCCTCGTAGAGAGTGTAACCGGGGGGCAGCGGGGTCTCGGCAATGAGGGACTTTACCTCCTTGTACACCTCCCCCAGGGGGCGTTCGCCGGTGAGGGTTGCGCCAATCTCGACGATGCGCTGCTGGCGATCCCGGCGGATGGTGGCGGGCGTCGTCACCAGCTCGACTCTCGCCAGCTCGCCCAGCCGAACCGGGACACGGGGCGCCGTGCGGCTGAACAGGACCAGGTCGTTCAGCTCCTCCGGATTGGACACATCGCGCCGGTCGAGCCTGAGCCGCACATCGAGGCTGCGGTCCTTCTCCAGGTAGTCGGTGATCAGGCTGCCGTCCAGGGCAAAGCGCACCGCCTTGCCGATGCTGGTCACGTCCAGGCCATAGCGGGCGGCCCGCTCCCGGTCGACCCGCACCGCCAGCTCCAGGCTGTGTTCCTCGGCGGAGTGCTCCACATTGGCCAGGCCAGCGATCCGGCCCAGCCGCTCCGCCACTTGATCGGCCAGGGACTCCAGCCGGTCCAGGTCCGTGCCCTGGATGCGCAGGCTCAGGTCGTCGTCTCCCTGGCTCAACCGTATGCCGCGAATGCCGGGGGTGCGCAAGCTGACCCGGACCCCCGCCATGCCCAGTTTGTCGATGGCCTTCTGTATCCGGCCCATCCAGGCCTTGCTGCCGATGCCGCCCCGCCCGGCGAGGGGTTTGAGCCGCACCTTGATGCTGGCCTCATTGGCCGATTCGTACTGGGAGCGGCCGTAGACCCGGCCGCCCACGAGGGTAAAGAGGCTGTCGGTCTCGGGCTGTTCGGCCAGGAGCTTCTCCACCCGGCGGGTGATGTTGTCCATGGTCTCCAGATTGATGCCCCGGTCGGCCCGCAGGCTGATAGTGACGCGCCCCTCGTCCATGTCGGGCAGGAATACCTCCCTGGCATTGTCGAACCGGGGCAGGGCGACAAGGAGCCCCGCCACGAACAGGGCGATGACGCGCCAGGGCCGCCCCAGCACCCATTCGAGCAACCGCCCGTAGGCCGCTTGCAGGCGGCCGATTCCCCCGTCGATGGCCCGGCGCAGGGGGTTGTCATCGTTCTCACGGCCGATGCGCCCGGCCAGGGCAGGGGTCAGGGTGAGGGCGATCAGCATGGCCGCGACGATAGAAGCGGAAATGGTAAAAATCAGCTCCCGGAACAGCAGGCCCACCAGGCCGCCGATGAAGAGGAAGGGGAGTACCGCCGCCAGGTTGGTGGTGGTGGATGCGATGATGGCGCTGTTGACCTCGGCCGCGCCCCGCCGGGCGGCATCCGGATCGCCCTCGCGCTGATGCCGCTGGATGTTTTCCAGCATGACAATGGCGCTGTCCACCAACATGCCGACCCCCAGGGCCAGCCCACCCAGGGTCATGATGTTGAGTGTCAGGCCGCCTGCCGCCATGAGAATGAAGGTCACCAGGATGGCGACCGGGATGGCGCTGCCGATGATCAGGGTGCGGCGCAGGTCGCCGAGGAAGAGATAGACGGTCAGCATGGCCAGCAGGGCACCGCCGACCGCCGCCAGCACGGCGTTTCTCAGAGACTGGCGCACATAGCTGGCCTGATCGTCCACCGGGTGGATGCTGATCTCTCGGGGGACCAGGCCCTTGGCCTGGAGTTCGGCCATCTGACGCTCCACGCTGTCCACCACGGCAACCGTATTTGCCCTCGGCTGCTTCTGGATGGAAAGCTTGACCCCCGGCTCGCCGTTGAGGCGGATGCGGACCCGCTCCTCCTCGGCGCCGTCGATGATCTCGGTCAGTTCACCCAGGGGGAGGGTGGCCCCTGCCACGGGGATGGGCAGGTGGCGCAGCTCATCCAGGCTCTCGAAGCGACCGGCGGTGCGCCCGCTGATCTCGCCGGCGCCGAGCTGGAGCCGTCCGGCGGGTGTCTCACGGTTGGCCTGCACAATCTGGGTGGCCAGATTGTCGATATCGAGCCCCAGCCCCGCCAGCCGCAGTTGGTCGGCACGGATCTCCACCTCGCGCACCAGGCCACCCCCCACCTCGGCGGCGGCGACGCCGGGCAGGTTCAGGAGCCACTTGCCCAGGCTGTAGTCGGTCCAGTCCCGCACCTCCACCGGCCCGAGCAGGCTGGAGGCGACCACATATTCCACCGCCGGGGCCTGGGAGGGGTCTCGCTTATAGATGGTGGGCGGATCGATGCTGTCGGGCAGAAAGCGCTTGGCGCGGTCGAGGCGGGTGGAGGCATCGCGCAGGGCGATGTCGATGTCCTTGCCGTACTGAAAGCTGAGGTCGACGGAGCTGCTGCCCTCGGTGGTGGTGGACTGGATGCTGACCGCGTCCTCGGTGATGGCAAGCTGTTCCTCCAGTTGCCGCGTCACCTGGTCTTCCATAATGGAGGCCGGCACGCCAGGGTCGTTCACCCGCACCCGCACCTCGGGGTAGATGATCTGTGGTAGCAGGTCGACCCCCAGCCGCTCCAGGGCGAAGAGGCCGAGCACCGAGAGGGCCAGGGTGATCATCACCACGCCGACCGGGTGGCCGACCGACCAGGCGGCGATGCCGCCTTGGGAATTACTCATGGGTCCCGATTTCCTTGCCCTCGGTCAGTCCCATGAAGCCGCGCGTAACGACTTGATCGCCGGGGGCGAGGCCGCTCAGGACCTCCACCCCCTCGCCGATACGCAGGCCGGTCTCGATACGGACCCGATGTGCCTTGCCCTGGCGCGCCAGGAAGAGATATTCCCCCTCCCGGTCGCGCTGGATGGCGGTAAAGGGGACCAGGAGCCGGTCACGGGGCGGGATGCTGAAGCTGACCCGTGCCAGTTGGCCACCACGGGCCAGGGGCGGGACCTGCTCGAAGCTGACCTCGACCGTTCCCTGACGGCTGGCGGCGTCCAGGCGGGGATGGATGCGCAGGATCCGCCCCCTGAACCCTTCCCCTGGCAGGGCATCGATGCGGATCGCGACCGGGGCGCCCCTCGTCAGGCTCGGCAGCAGGAGTTCGGAGATGGAGACCTGGACGATCAGCGAATCGGGGTCGATCAGGGTCAGCAGGTGGTCGAACCGGGCCACCAAGTCGCCCGGCTCGACTAGGCGTTCGCTGACCAAGCCGGCGAAGGGAGCGGTGATGCGGGTGTGATCGAGCCGGGTCTTGAGCAGGTTGCCCTCCGCCTCCGCCACCTCCAGCGAGGTGCTGACCCGCGCCCTTTCATCCTCCGAGACCAGCCGCTTGTCGGCCAGGCCGGCAAGCCGTTCGGCATCCAGCCGCGCCTTGTGCAGATTGGCCTCGGCCTTTTGCAGCTCGGCCCGCAGCAGGCTGTCGTCCAGGCCGGCCAGCAATTCACCCTCCTTGACCGCATCCCCCTCGAAAAAGGGGAGCTGGGTGATGCGGCCCTCTTCCTGGCTGTGGATGCGCACCTGCCGGCGGATCTTGAGGCTGCCGGCCCGCTCAGGCTGCAGGGAGACGGGTTCGCTTCGAACGGTCAGGGTCTCCACCCGGTGGACGGGCCGCTTGTGCTGCCCGGTATCGCCTGTGTCCTGCCCGTCGCCGCAGCCGCCGAGCAGGGCCGGGAGGATCAGTAACAGGGCGGCGGATGCCGGTTTCATCGGGGAGTCAGTTCAGGGAGACGGGGACGGCATCCCGGACGGCGGGATGGTAGTGCTTGATCTCGCGGCGGATGTTGCGCTGCACTACGACGCCCAGGAGCTTCCACACCAGCTTGTCCAGATAGATCTCGGGATAGAGATCGTTCAGGGCTACCAGCCGTTCCCCGTCCGCGTCCTTCATATACTGGCGGAACCAGCGCACCCCCTCCACCTCGGCAAAGACATAGGCGCCGTTATAGGCGCTCTCGCTGGGGTGGATGATGACAATGCACTTGTCCGGGAACTCCGGCTCCATGCTGTCGCCCAGGACCTGGGCGGCATAGTTCTCGTGCAGGCTGCACGGATTGTCCTTGAGAATCTCGTTGAGGTCGGTCATGGAAGAAGGCTTTCAGTGATGGGATATGAGATGGTAACGCCTTTAGTACAATCAGTACCCTTGCGATTTATCCTATCACCTATGTACCCCATCATCAGTACCGAATCCCCCCACCAGGACCGCCGCGATTGGCGCAATCTCAAGGCCATGCTGCCCTTTCTCTGGGAGTACCGGGGCCGTGCCCTCTTTGCCCTGGGTTGCTTGGTGGTTTCCAAGGGGGCCAATGTGGGCATCCCCCTGGTGATGAAGGAGATTGTCGATTACCTGGAAAAGACGGGCAGGGCGATGCTGCTGATGCCGGTGACGCTGCTGCTCGCCTACGGCCTGCTGCGGCTGGGGAGCACCCTTTTCAACGAGCTGCGCGACGCGGTCTTCGCCAAGGTGCGCTACCGCGCCATGCGCCGGCTCTCCACCCGCGTCCTCCATCATCTGCACCAGCTTTCCCTGCGCTTTCACCTGGAACGCAAGACCGGGGCGGTCAGCCGCGACCTGGAGCGCGGCGCCCGTTCGGTCAGCACCATCCTCAACTACATGACCTTCAGCATCCTGCCCATGCTGGTGGAGTTCGCCCTGGTGGCACTGATCCTGCTGACTAACTACAACCCCCTTTTTACGCTGGCGACCTTCGGCGCCGTGGTGGTCTATGTGGCCTTTACCTTCGCCATCACCGAGTGGCGCATGGAGTACCGCCACAGCATGAACCGGCTGGAGTCGGAGTCCAATGCCCAGGCACTGGACAGCCTGATCAACTACGAGACGGTGAAGTATTTCGGCAACGAGGCACGGGAGCTGAAACGGTACGACGACACCCTGTCCCAATGGGAGTATTCGGCGGTCAAGAGCCAGACCTCCATGGCCCTGCTCAACTTCGGCCAGGGCGCCATCATCGCCGTCGCCGTCACCCTGGTCATGTTCCTCGCCACCCGTGGCGTGGTGCAGGGCGAGATGACCATCGGCGACCTGGTGCTTGTCAACGCCTTCCTGCTCCAGCTCTTCATCCCCCTCAACTTTCTCGGTGTGGTCTATCGCCAAATCAAGTACGCCCTGGCCGACATGGACAACATCTTCAAGTTGCTGGAACAGGCGCCGGAGATCCAGGACGGGGAGGGTGCCAGGCCCCTGCGGCTGGAGCGGGGCGAGATCCGTTTCGAGCAGGTCGATTTTGGCTACAACCCGGACCGCCAGATCCTGTTTGGGGTCGATTTCACCCTCGAAGCGGGGCGAAAGGTAGCCGTGGTTGGCCACAGCGGGGCGGGCAAATCGACCCTGTCACGTTTGCTCTACCGCTTCTATGAGATCAGCGTCGGCCGCATCCTGATCGATGGCCAGGACCTGCGCGACCTGACCCAGGCGAGCCTGCGCGAGGCCATCGGCATCGTGCCCCAGGACACGGTGCTGTTCAACGACAGCATCCACTACAACTTGGCCTACGGCCGCCCGGATGCCAGCCGGGAAGAGATCGAGCGGGCCGCCGAGATGGCCCACATCCGGGGTTTTATCGAGAGCCTGCCCCAGCAGTGGGAGACCCTGGTCGGCGAACGCGGTCTCAAGCTCTCCGGCGGTGAAAAGCAGCGCGTCGCCATCGCCCGCGCCATCCTCAAGCAGCCGCGTATCCTCATCTTCGATGAGGCCACTTCCTCCCTGGACAGCAAGACCGAACAGGCGATTCAGGAGACCTTGAAAGAGGTGGCCGAACACCACACCACCTTGGTCATCGCCCACCGCCTCTCCACCGTGGTCGATGCGGATCTGATACTGGTCATGGAGCAGGGCCGTATCGTCGAACAGGGCAGCCACCGACGGCTCCTGGCCCAGGAGGGTATCTATGCCCGCATGTGGGCGTTGCAGCAGCAGGAGGACGAAGAAAACCTTGGCGGGTTGTTTGCGGACAAGTCCTAACCCAGCCTAGGCGGCGAGTCTGAGGGGCAGATTGCCCAGCCCCAGGACGATGCGCTCGAACAGGTCCCAGGGGTTGCCGGGGGCGACACCCTTGATCTGGCAGTCCGCGTCGCGGCAGAGGAGGAGGAGCCCCCGGATCTGGGCCGGCGGCAGGCGGCGCAGGGCGCCACTGACGATGGGTTTGCGTTTGTCCCAGACGCCGGCCCGGGCCAGGGCCGTCTCCATCGGGGCGCCTTGCCCTATTGCGCCGGCCAGGGTCGAGAGCAGGCGCAACTCCCGCGCCAGCGCCCAGAGCACAATGGGGGCGGCGACCCCTTCCCCCCGCAGGCCGGCCAGGATGCGGATGCAGCGGGGCGCCTCCCCCAGCAGGGCCCTGTCCACCAGGTCGTAGACATCGAAGCGGGCGCTGTCGGCCACGGCCTGGGCCAGAGCCTGGGCGCTGAGGATACCGGGACCCTTGAGCAGCAAGAGTTTGTCGATCTCCTGGGCGGCGGCCAGGAGGTTGCCCTCCACCCGTTCGGCCAGCATGGCGACCACACCGGCCTCCGGCGCCAGACCCCTGTTGCGCATGCGCTGCTCCAGCCAGGGCAGGAGGCGGTCGCCGGCGATGGGCCAGATCTGCACCAGGACACCGATCTCCTCAATGGCCTTGATCCATTTGGTGGTGAGTTGCTTGCGCTCCAGCTTGGGGGCGGTGATCAGCAGCAGGGTATCGGGCGGCGGCGCGGCGCAGTAACCGGCGATGGCCTTGCTGCCCTCGGCGCCGATGGCGCTGGATTTGAGGCGCAGATCAAAGAGGCGCCTGTCCGCGAAGAGGGAGAGGTTGTTGGCCTCGTAGGCCAGGTCGCCCCACTGGAACCCGCTCTGGACATCGAGCAGGGTGCGATCGGAATAGCCGTTCAGGGCAGCGGCGCGTCGCACCCCGTCGGTGCATTCGTTGAGTTGGAGGGGTTCGTCTCCGCTGATCAGGTAGACCGGGTCAAGCTGCTTGCCGAGTCGGGCCGTTAATTGATCGGCGCGCAGCCGCACCTCTACTTGGCCTGGACGGAGAGCAGCCGGACGAGACGGCTTGCCAGTTGCTGCCGCATGTCGCGCCAGATCAGGGTCTCCTCGTTCCTCCGGCCCAGGACCTCGGTCTCGGGGTTGGTGTAGACACGGCTGACGCTCAGACGGTTGGCGCTGTCACGCTCCACGGCATCGGGGGTGGAGCCCAGATGATAGGCGAAGCCCTCGGTCAGTTCATATTCCAGGACCTTGCCGCGTCCCGTGACCGAGTGGACCTTCTTGTTTGACTGACGATCGAAGATGGTCAGCTCCTGTTTCGCCGCCTCCCTCTTATCGACGAGGGTGACGCCGTACTGGGGGAGGTAGGCGCGCAGTATCCGATAGAGTTCATCCGTCTCGTCGAGACCGGAAATGTAGAGGGGGCTGATGGCGGCGAGGGATGCCCCCCCGCCGTAACCGCGCAGGTGAAAGCCTTCGCAGGCCGAGAGGGAGAGGGCGAGGACAAGCGTAAAGAGGAATCGGACGGCGGCTTTCATCCCGGGCTCCTGACATGAATATTCGCGCTTATAGCGCTAGTTGGCCACGATGTTGACCAGTTTGTTCGGCACAATCACGATCTTGCGAATTGTGGCATCACCGACGAATCGTTGCACGTTTTCGTTACCCTTGGCCGTCTCCTCGATGGTCTTGCCATCGGCACCGGCCGGGACCAGGATCTTGCCGCGCACCTTGCCGTTGACCTGGACCACGTATTCGATACTGTCCTGGACCAGGGCCGATTCGTCCACCTGGGGCAGGCTGGCGTCCAGGATGTCCGTCCCGTAACCCAGTCCCCGCCAGAGGTGGTGGCTGACATGGGGCGCGATGGGGGCAAGCAGGCGCAGGCTGATATCGAACCCCTCGCGCAGGAGGGCCTGTTCGGCGCTGCTGGTCCCCAGCTTGTAGAGGAGGTTGACCAGGGTCATGCAGGCGGAGACCACGGTGTTGAACTGCTGGCGTTCGTAGTCGAACAGGGCCTTCTTGAGGCTGGCGTGAAGCTCGCGGCGCAGGGGTGCGAGGTCAGGGGCTGGCTCGTTCGTGGGGGCGGCACCCAGGCGCTGGGCCAGTGCCCAAAGCCGTTTGAGGAACCTATATGCCCCCTCGACCCCTTCGTCGGACCACTCAAGGGACTGGTCAGGCGGGGCGGCGAACAGGGTGTAGAGGCGCACTGTGTCGGCGCCGTAGCGGTCGATCAGCCCCTGGGGATCTATGCCGTTGTTCTTCGACTTGGACATCTTCTCGATGCCGCCGGCGATCACCGGCTCGCCGTCGCTCAATAGGCAGGCACTGAGGGTACGCCCCTTTTCGTTCCGCTCCACCGCGACCTCGGCCGGGCTGAACCAGGCCTTGGAGCCGTCCGGGTTCTGGCGGTAGTAGGTCTCGGCCACCACCATGCCCTGGGTGAGCAGGCGGGTGAAGGGTTCGTCGCAGGCGACTAGGCCCTCGTCCCGCATTAGCTTGTTGAAGAAGCGGGCATAAAGCAGATGCAACACCGCGTGCTCGATGCCGCCGACGTACTGGTCCACGGGCAGCCAGTAGTTGGCCTCCGCGTCCAGCATGGCCTGGTCGTTGCGGGGACAGCAGTAGCGGGCGTAGTACCAGCTCGATTCAAAAAAGGTGTCGAAGGTGTCGGTCTCCCGCTCCCGGCCACCGCCCAGGTCGTAGAATTCCGGCATCCGCTTCAGGGGCGAGCCCGCGCCGTCGACGATGACATCCTCAGGCAGGCAGACCGGCAGCTCATCGGCCGGGACGGGAACAGAATCGCCCTCGGCGGTCTTGATCATGGGGATAGGGCAGCCCCAGTAGCGCTGGCGGGAGACCCCCCAGTCACGCAGGCGGAAGTTGACCCGCCGTTCCCCCCTGCCCCGCGCCGCCAGCCAATCGGCGATAGTGCCGAAGGCCTGTTCGGAAGTCAGGCCCTCGAAGGGTCCGGCGTTCTTCAACACACCCTTTTCCACATAGGCCGCTTGTTCAATCCCGCACAGGCTGCCGTCGGCCGAAAAGATGACCTGTCGCTTCGGAATGCCGTACTTCTCCGCGAACTCCCAATCGCGCTGGTCGTGGGCGGGGACCGCCATGACCGCGCCGGTGCCGTAGCCCAGGAGGACGAAGTTGGCGGCGTAGATAGGGACGGGTTCTCCGCTGACCGGATGGAGGGCGTTGATACCGAGCGGCATACCCCTCTTTTCCATGGTCTCCAGCGCTGCCTCGGAGACGCCGCCCTGCTTGCATTCGGCGATGAACTCGGCCAGGGCGGGATTGGTCTCGGCGGCATTCAAGGCCAGGGGGTGCTCGGCGGCTACGGCCACATAGGTCACGCCCATGAGGGTGTCGGGGCGGGTGGTGTAGATATCCAAGATATCGTTGCCACCCTGGATGGCAAATTGCATCTGCACCCCCTCGGAGCGGCCGATCCAGTTGCGCTGCATGGTGCGCACCTGCTCCGGCCAGGCGGCGAGCTCATCCAGGTCGTCCAGCAGTTCCTGGGCGTAGTCGGTGATCTTGATGAACCACTGCTCGATGTCGCGCTTTTCGACCGGGGCGCCGGAACGCCAGCCCTTGCCGTCGATCACCTGCTCGTTGGCCAGGACGGTCTGATCGACCGGGTCCCAGTTCACGGTCGCCATTTTCTTATAAGCCAGGCCCTTCTCCACCAATCGGGTAAACAGCCACTGCTCCCATTGGTAGTAATCGGGGTCGCAGGTGGCCAGCTCGCGGTCCCAGTCGTAGCCGAAGCCCAGGCGATTGAGCTGGCCCTTCATGTAATCGATGTTGGCATGGGTCCATTCGGCGGGCGGCTTGCCGTGCTTGATGGCGGCGTTTTCCGCCGGCAGGCCGAAGGCGTCCCAGCCCATGGGCTGCAGGACGTTTTTGCCCAGCATGCGCTGATAGCGGGCGATCACATCGCCGATGCTGTAGTTGCGCACATGGCCCATGTGCAGCTTGCCCGAGGGATAGGGGAACATGGCGAGGCAGTAGAACTTCTCCCGGCCCAGGTCCGGCACGGCCTTGAAGCTCTGGTTCTCTTTCCAATAGCGCTGAGCTTCGCCCTCGACGAGGGCAGGATCATAGGTTTCTTGCATGCGGGTCAAATCGTTTGTGAGGGACGTTATCCAGAAAACTTCTTTCAACCGCGAAGGACGCCAAGAACGCGAAGGAATTCACGGGATTATCTCCGCTAATCCATTCGCCTTCTATGCGAACGGAAAATAGCGAGGAACTTGCAAAATGGCCTTCCTGGCCATTTTGCAAGACGAAAACGAAAAATGCGATTTTTCGTTTTCCTCATATTCAATGGCTTAGGCCATTGAATATGGCGGTTCATCCCTGAACCGCAAGAGGTTCTTGCAGTTTT
>JAHJDE010000180.1 GCA_018812525.1 Gammaproteobacteria bacterium | reverse complement strand
TCTCTTGTTCGCCTGTGTCGCAACTTGCGCCGCTTCACCGCTCCGCCAGAGGCGCAACACTCGGTAATGGTGGGTGGTTAACCCTTTCCATGCCGGGACTTTCACCCGACCAGATGCGCCCCGCTTCGCGGCGCGCTAACGCTTTAGGTAACCTGCCGCCACCACTGAACTTGATTCAGAGAAAGCTGCTCCCGGCGGGCAGGTTGACCTATTTTTAACGATTCTTTTATATTATTTCAACAGGATGACTTCTGGCGTAGTCGCTGTTTAGTTGACGAATTTTGCCAATAGTTGTTATTGATTTGCTAATTACAACAAACATAAGCTGATGCCAGAAAACACCTGTCACATCCACTGACGGAACAACCGACAAAAGCCTTTCCTTTATGCTTGCGAAGTCGTTTGTGAATTTAATTCTTCGGAAATGTTGAAATACAGAAATTACTGAATCGTTGGAAATTTGGTCCAACATCGAAGATATCTCCAAATACCTCAGATGCTTTTCATTATATTTTTTTTCTGGTTCTAATCCATTGTCCGGGTCAAGAAATACTATCTGGTCACAATGATTCGATAAACCATGGAAATATGAATTCCTGTCATTTCGAGAAATATAATTTCCTGGATTGTGGAGATTTATCTTATACGATGCGCCTGTTTTGGTTGGGAGAGATTTAATAATAGAAAGATCTCTCTCAGTACGAAGCTCTTTGCAAAATTTAATAATTTCCATTCTCGCCGGGAACCAGTCAGGTTTTGTGTTTCCCTCAGTTGTGTTGTCGTCGGGCGTCATCATAAGCAGAATGTTCAGCAACTCGAAGCCAAGAGAATTGGTCAAATAATCATGATAATCCCATTTAAAGCTGTCTTTGGAGTCCCCAAGGTATTGAAGTTTCATTGTTCTCTTTGACCGCTAACATTGTATTCATCTGCCGCCCCATGCGGCGAAAAGCATCTACAGGTAGATGCCTTTATCCCTCGTCCACTGGAATATGGGGGCCACTTTATCCCGCGTTTGGGCGAGAAAGGGTGAGCCGCCGACGAGACGGTCGCTTTCCTGGTATTCCGTGGGTGTCGCCATGCCTGCATTTCCCCGATTCGGATTGGGGTAAATGTATCACAGGCCGTGCGAACGGCAACTCAAGACCGTCATTTTTTCGGCGTGGCCTGGTCATTGCGGCCTTTTTTCAACCCGGATTTTCCATTGGCCCGTAGGTCGGGCTTTAGCCCGACATGTCGGCCTGAAGGCCGACCTACAAACCAATGATTTCTTGGCGCCAAAATTTCTTCAAATCGGCGTCGTAGCAATCGCGTACAACAACCCCTACCAATCCTTGAAATTCGGCAGTAAGCCGGCCAATTCCGCGCTGGTCAGATTGCGCCAGGCGCCGGGTTTCAATTGGCCCAATTTGACATTGATGATTCTGACGCGGCGTAGCTGGGTCACTTTATAGCCGAGTGCCTCGCTCATCAGGCGGATTTGCCGGTTCAGGCCCTGGGTCAGAATGATTCGAAAACCGAACTTTGCCAATCGGCTCACCTTGCAAGGCTTGGTGATTTCCCGATGAATCCGCACGCCACGCGCCATGCCGCGCAGGAATTCATCGGTGACGGCCTTGTTCACGCCCACCAGGTATTCTTTTTCGTGATTGTTTTCCGAGCGGAGGATTTGGTTGACGATATCGCCATTGCTGGTCAGCAGGATCAAGCCCTCCGAGTCCTTGTCCAGGCGTCCAACCGGAAAGATGCGTTCCTGATGGTCGACGAAATCGACGATATTGCCTTTCACCGCCGTGTCGGTGGTGCAGGTAATACCGACCGGTTTGTTCAGCGCGATATAGACATGTTTACGTCTGTTGTCCGGGGTTGCCTTGAGCCTTATCTCGCTACCATCTACACAGACGACACTGCCTTCCAGCCATTTCGAGCCGGTGGTGGCGATTTCCCCGTCCAATGTCACGCGCTGCCGCGCAATCAACGCATCGGCTTCGCGCCGTGAACACAACCCGGATTCACTGATGAACTTATTCAGTCGCATGGCATTGACAGTTTGCGTACTCGAAAACGATGGCCCTTGATTCCCCGGCGCGGGGCAATTGCGAGTAAACCCTGGCCTCCTCCAGGCCGCCGGGTCAATTCTCCAACAGCCGCACCTTCACGGCCTTGCCCTTTATCTTGCCCGCCGCCAATTTACGCACCACGTCCCGCGCGATGTCGCGGTCCACGGCCACGTAAGTGGATTGGTCTGTGACGGTAATCTTGCCGACCTGTTCGCGTTTGAACCCCGCCTCGCCGGTGAGTGCCCCCAGCACGTCGCCGGGGCGGAGCTTTTCCTTGCGCCCGCCCAGTATCTGGAGCGTCGCCATGGGCGGCACCGGGGGCTCGTCGTTGCCGCCTTGCAACGTGCTTAGGCGGAGCCACTCCGGCTCGCCGCCCATGAGGGGACCCAGGGCGGCGACGCGGTGGGTGTCGGAGGGGCTGCACAGGCTGAGCGCCCAGCCTTCCTCGTCGGCACGGCCGGTGCGGCCGATGCGGTGGATGTAAATTTCCGGATCGGGGGTGACATCGACATTGATGACCACTTCGAGCTGAGCGATATCCAGGCCGCGCGCCGCCACGTCGGTAGCCACCAACACCGAACAACTGCGGTTGGCGAATTGGATCAGCACCTGATCCCGCTCCCGTTGTTCCAGGTCGCCGTTCAGGGTCAGCGCGTGAAAGCCCTGGGTGTGCAGCACCTTCAGCAAATCGCGGCACTGCTGCTTGGTGTTGCAGAACGCCAGCGCGCTGACCGGGCGGTAGTGCCTGAGCAGAACGCCGACGGCTTGCAGGCGTTCCTCGGGTTTTACCTCGTAGAAGCGCTGGCGTATCTTGCTGCCCTCGTGCCGCTCCAGCAGCTTCACCTCCCGCGGCCTGTGCAGAAACTGGCTCGCCAGCCGGGCGATGCCCTCGGGATAGGTAGCGGAAAACAACAGGGTCTGGCGCTCGGCCGAACATTGCTGGGCGACGTAGACGATATCGTCGTAAAACCCCATATCCAGCATGCGGTCGGCCTCATCCAGCACCAGGGTATTGAGGCCGTCGAGCTTGAGGCTACCCCGCTCCAGATGGTCCATGATGCGGCCCGGCGTCCCCACCAGGATATGCGCGCCGTGCTCCAGGCTGGTCCGCTGCGGACCCATGGCAGCGCCACCGCACAGGGAGAGAATCTTGATGTTGGCCATGAAACGCGCCAATCGGCGGATTTCCTGGGCCACCTGCTCCGCCAGCTCGCGCGTGGGACAGAGCACCAGGGCCTGCGCCGCGAAGTAACGCGGATTGAGGTTGGTGAGCAAGGTCAGGGCAAACGCCGCCGTCTTGCCACTGCCGGTCTTCGCCTGCGCGATCAGGTCGTGCCCGGCCAGGGCAATCGGCAGGCTGGCGGCCTGAATCGGCGTCATCGTCAGGTATTCAAGCTGCCGCAACGCCGACTGCAAATGGGGCGGCAAGGGCAGCTCGTCGAAGGAAGGCCCGGCGGGGGTGGGGAGCGAAGGGGGGATATTGTCGGTCATGCGCAATTATCCGGCCTGGGGCCTGGCCTGTCCGAAATAATTGTGGCCTTCTTGATCGCGCAACGTAGCTGCGACAGAATCTCTCGAACATCGCGCGGAAAAGAGGCTGAAATAACAAACATGGTCCGTCCCTCCATATTCCTCTACGACACCACCCTGCGCGACGGCGCGCAGCGCGAGGACATCTCCCTTTCGGTCGAGGACAAGCTCACCATCGCCCACCGCCTGGCGGGCTTCGGCATGCATTACATCGAATGCGGCTGGCCCGGCTCCAACCCCAAGGACGCCGACTTCTACGCCCGCGCCAACCGCATGAAGCTGCCGGTGAAACTGGCCGCCTTCGGCCGCACCCGCCGCCCCCATTCCCGCTGCGAGGACGACACCAACCTGGGCGCCCTGATCGACGCCGCCACCCCGGTGGTGACGGTGGTCGGCAAGTCCTGGGACTACCACGCCACCCATGTGCTGAAGACCACGCTGGAAGAAAACCTGGCCATGATCGGCGACAGCATGGCCTGTCTCAAAGGCCAGGGCCGCGAGGTGATCTTCGACGCCGAACACTTCTACGACGGCTACCTCGCCAATCCCGAATACGCCCTCGCCACCCTGAAAGCGGCCCATGAAGCGGGCGCCGATTGGCTGGTGCTGTGCGAGACCAACGGCGGCCGCCTGCCCTGGGAAGTGGAAGCGATCACCCGCGAGGTTTCCGCGCGCCTGCCCGGTGCGAAGTTGGGCATGCACTGCCACAACGACAGCGGCTGCGCCGTGGCCAACTCCCTGGCCGGCGTGCGCGCCGGTGCCACCATGATCCAGGGCACCATCAACGGCTACGGCGAGCGCGTCGGCAATGCCGACCTGGTCACTATCCTGCCCAACCTCCAATTGAAGATGGGCTTCGAGGTCCTGCCGGCGGAAAGCCTGGGCGACCTGACCCGCCTGTCGCGCTTCGTCGCCGAAGTGGCCAACCTCAAGCACGACGACCACCAGCCCTACACCGGCCACTCCGCCTTCGCCCACAAGGGCGGCATCCACGTCGCCGCCATCCTCAAGTCGCCCGACACCTACCAGCACATCGACCCGGAACTCGTCGGCAACGAAATGCGCTCGGTGACCTCCGAACTCTCCGGGCGCGGCAACATCGTCTTGCAGGCACGCCGCCTGGGGTTGGACCTGGACAATGAGCAAGCGCAACGGGTGCTGGGCCATATCAAGCACCTGGAACACGAAGGATTCACCTTCGAGGCCGCCGAGGCCAGCGTCGAACTCATGTTCCACCGCCTGAATCCGGCCTACGCGCGCCCGTTCGAGCTGCTCGACTACTTCGTCATCACCGAGCGCCGCCACGGCCGCGGCCTGCTGGCGGAGGCCACCGTCAAGGTGAAAGTGGGGGATGAGGTGAAATTCACCGCCGCCGAAGGCAACGGCCCGGTCAATGCCCTGGCCACCGCCCTGCAGATCGCCCTGGTGGACGCCTACCCGGTCCTGCGCACCCTGCGCCTGACCGACTACAAGGTCCGCATCCTCGCCGGCACCACCGGCACCGCCGCCAACACCCGTGTACTGATCGACTTCCAGAGCGGCGAGGAATCCTGGACCACCGTCGGCGCCAACACCAACATCATCGACGCCAGTTGGCGCGCGCTGTCTGACAGCATGGAATACGCCCTGATCAGGCTGGGCAGGCAGCCCTGACTCCCCCCACCCAACCATTACGCATGTAGGGGCGAATTCATTCGCCCCTACATGTTTCTTCGTGCCTTTGGGTGGAACAGCTACGAATGCGTCTGCTGCGCGGCGAGGGGTCCACTGGCAGTACCAGTTTGACCGGTTTTTCTTAAATGCCGAGGACTCTCGGCTATCTTGAAACCCAGAGCTAAACAATGACTGTTAGCGGCATTGGAATACGCAGCCAAATCGTCATGATAAGTATCCGCAAGGCTTTCACGTATTGCGTGAATTTCCTCGATGATTGGATCATTCCAAGTAGCCTTAGAAGTATTCACTTTACGGCCTCCATGAGTTCGAAAGGTGTGACCAACTCAGGTATACGATAACCCCTGGCCGAGCAAAGGCCGCGCATTATCGGAAGCTGAGTTGGATTTGCGATGTGCGTACAGTAAAGTGGACCCCAGAGTCAAGACAAAAACATCCCGAGTTTAAGCTGCACAATCCATTTCACACGCAGCGGAACAGCGCTGCCCTGGTTTTGCCACGGCTTCTGGCTTAGCCTGCTTGCAGAACTGTGAAATCAATCGAGCCTGATCCCTTCGATCCTTATTTCGCATTGTTTCGTTCCCAATCGTAGGATGTCGGTGAGCGGTAGCGAACCGCATCGTTCGTGTCATTGCATCCATCGCGATCGATGCGGTTCGTGCCTCACCGCATCCTACGGCCCTGAAGAGCCGAACATCGAAAACGCAAAGTTGCTATTTGGGATGTACTTGATCACTACGTTCTCGTAGGGAGGTTCCATCCCTGCATCTGTGAAGCGCAAGTCTATTAGCGCATGGAGGTCTGCCTTGTGCTTCCTTCGGTGAACACCAAGTACCCAAAATGTCCGAAGATCTAACGCAGACCTCCGAACTTTAGAGATTTTCTTGATATCCTTCATCATGTAAGAAAAGCAAAGACCGGGGTCCGGATTCTGTTTTACCTCAAGAGCTGCAAATGACTCCTTTCTCCATCCTTTCTTTCGGATAATGAAGTCGGGACGGCAGAAGGTACGCTCTTTCTCCGTTCGGCGGTCGAACTCCACAGGCCATTCTCGCCACCACTCTGGACTCGATTCGTGCTGACTTAGGAAGTTGGCGAACTCAATTTGGAACCAAATCTCCCAGCCTGTAATCTTTTGCTCTTCGATGATGCCCAAGGATTTACCAACCCTTCGCTGTCGAAAGAAGTCATCAGTCAGCTTGACGAGGTATTGAAAGTCTCCGCTCATTCCATTCCCCTACGTAAGTAGTTCGTTTTATTGCTTGTTACCGATGACTGTCTTCACCCAACATACAAATCACCCCCTCTCCCTCCTCCCCCGACAATAACCAATCAATCCCGCCGTGGAGGCATCGTGCCCTCCGGCCGAGACCTCGCCCTTCAACTCCGGCAGGATGATGTTGGCGAGCTGTTTGCCCAATTCGACGCCCCACTGGTCGTAGGAGTTGAGGCCCCAGATGACGCCCTGGACGAAGATCTTGTGTTCGTAGAGGGCGATGAGGGCGCCGAGGGTGGCGGGGGTGATCTGGTCCATCAGCAGGCTGTTGGTGGGGCGGTTGCCGGGGAAGCATTTGTGGGGGAGCAGGGCCTCCAGCTCGGAACCGGCAAGGCCGCTCCGTTCCAGCTCCGTTCGCGCCTCGGCCTCGGTCTTTCCGCGCATCAGGGCCTCGGGCTGGGCGAGGAAGTTGGCGAGGAGCTTGTCATGTTGATCACCAAGCTCGTTGTGGCTGTTGACCGGGGCGATGAAGTCGCAGGGGATGAGGCGGGTGCCCTGGTGGATGAGCTGGTAGAAGGCGTGCTGGCCGTCGGTGCCGGCGGAGCCCCAGATGATGGGGCCGGTGAGGTAGCCCACCGGGCGGCCGTCGCGGGTGACCTGTTTGCCGTTGCTCTCCATGTCGGCCTGTTGGAGGTAGTCGGGCAGGTAGCGCAGGTATTGGTCGTAGGGGAGGATGGCCTGGCTGTGGGCGCCGGCGTGGTTGACGTACCAGACCCCGAGCAGGGCCATGATGACGGGCATATTGCGTTCGAAGGGGGCTGCGCGGAAGTGCTGGTCCATGCACTGGGCGCCCCGCAGCAGCTCCAGGAAGCGGTCCATGCCGATGGCGATGGCGATGGGCAGGCCGATGGCGGACCAGAGCGAATATCGGCCGCCGACCCAGTCCCAGAACTCCAGCATGTTGGCGCTGTCGATGCCGAAGGCCTCGACCTTGGTCTTATTGGTAGAGATGGCGACGAAGTGCCTGGCCACGGCGGCCTCGCCCAGGGCCGTCACCAGCCAGGCGCGGGCCGAATTGGCGTTGGAGAGGGTCTCCTGGGTGGTGAAGGTCTTGGAGGCGACGATGAAGAGCGTGGTCTCGGGGTCGAGGGGCTTGAGGGTCTCGGTCAGGTGGGTGCCATCGACGTTGGAGACGAAGTGTACCTTCAGCCCCTTCTGCCAATAGGGCTTGAGGGCCTCGCTCACCATCAGCGGCCCCAGGTTGGAGCCGCCGATGCCGATGTTGACCACATCGGTGATGCGCTGCCCGGTGGCGCCCCGCCAGTCGCCGTTGCGCACGGCGTCGGAGAGCTTGTGCATGCGATTCAGGACATCCCGCACACCGGGCATCACGTCCTCGCCATCGACGCGGATCGGCGGCCCGTCCAGGTTGCGCAGGGCCACATGCAGCACGGCCCGGCCCTCGGTGGTGTTGATCTTCTCGCCGTTGAACATGCGCTCGATCCAGGCCGGCAGTTCCAGTTCCCTGGCCAGATCGAACAGCAGACCCATCGTCTCTTCCGTGATCCGGTTCTTGGAGTAGTCGAGCAGGATGCCGCAGGTCTCCAGGGAGAAGCGCTCGAAGCGGCCGGGGTCCTGTTCGAACAGGTCGCGCATCGAGACGAACGCCATGCGGTCCCAGTGGTCTTGGAGCTTGTGCGCGGTTTGGCTTTCGGTGAGGTTGGTCATGTTATTTCTCGGCCTAATTTCTACGATGTAGGGGCGAATTCATTCGCCAATAACGGCATCCGGTGCAGGGCGAATAAATTCGCCCCTACTCATCATCCCATTCCAACGCAATCTACTTGCATCAGGCAGGCAGCCAGTTCTCGCCCAGCACTTCGTCGACGGCCCAGGGGCATGTCTCCGGGAAGTCATCGATGCCGGTCTCGGCGATGGCTTGGGTAACGGCATCGGCCCAGGCATCGGCCCACCATTCCGGTTCATTCAGCGAGGCTTGCAGGCTTGGCGTCTTACGGATTCTGCGTTTGATGCCGTTGCGCTGTTCCTTGATGGTTCGTAACCAACTGCTTCCTTGCCGGTCGGGCTGATACTGCCATTTGAGCAGATGGGCCAGGAGGTTGGCCATCCGGTTTGCCAATTCGCGCTGTTCGCTCTTGCCCACGTCCTCGATCTCCTCCGCGATATGTTCCAAGTCGAGCAGGTCGAACCGTCCGGCTCGAATCAGCCGGGCCTGCTCGCTCGACCAGGCCACGATGTCCGCATTATATTTCGTCGTCACGGTAGACCTCTTTAATCATTCCAACCCATCGGACTCACCCATCCAAACTCTTCCGCCAATACTGGTCGTCCCGGTCGAAGAGGCGGTCGGCCTCGGAAGGCCCCCAGCTCCCGGCGGGATAGGTGCGGATGAAGTCGCGCTCCGTAGCCCAGACCTGCAAGACCGGATCGACCAGGCGCCAGGCCCATTCCACCTCATCGTAGCGCAGGAAGAGGGAGTGGTCCCCCTCCAGCACGTCGAGCAGCAGGGCCTCGTAGGCGTCGATACCCACGTCTTGCAGGCTGCAATAGCCGGCGTCGAGGCAGGTGGTCTGGGTGCGCATCTCCAGGCCGGGCTGTTTCACCTGGAGTTCGATGCGCAGACAGTCCTGGGGCTGGATGCTGAGCAGCACCCAGTTGGGCTGGAGCTGTTCGATGGGGGTCTCGCGGAAGAGCTGCTGGGGCGGGTGCTTGAAGCGGATGCTGATCATGGAGCCGCTCTCCTTCAGCCGCTTGCCGGTGCGCAGGTAGAAGGGGACATTGCGCCAGCGCCAGTTGTCGATGTAGAGCTTCATGGCCGCGAAGGTCTCGGTGACGCTGTCCGGGGCCACCCCTTCCTCTTGCAGATAGCCGGCCGCCTTGGCGCCCTTGACCTCGCCGGGGGCGTATTGGGCGCGCACCGCCTGGGCATGGACGGCGGTGCGGGCGATGGGCCGCACCGAACGCAGCACCTTGACCTTCTCGTCCCGCAGGGATTCGGCATCGAGGCTGGCGGGGGGTTCCATGGCCACCAGGGCCAGCATCTGCAACAGGTGGCTCTGGAGCATGTCGCGCAGGGCGCCGACCCCGTCGTAATAGCCGGCGCGCCCGCCGATCCCCTGGGTCTCGGAATGGGTGATCTGGACATGGTCGATATAGTTGCGGTTCCAGAGGGGTTCCAGCATCAGATTGGCGAAGCGGAAGACCAGGACATTCTGGACCGTGCTCTTGCCCAGGTAGTGGTCGATGCGGAAGACGCGGGATTCGTCGAAGCTGCGGTGCAGGGCCCGATCCAGGCGGTGGGAACTCTCCAGGTCGAAGCCGAAGGGCTTCTCCACCACCATGCGCGGCCAGCCCTGTTTTTCAACGGCGAGTCCAGTGCTCCCCAGGCGGTTACAGACCTCCACGTAGTGGTGCGGGCTGACCGCCAGGTAGAAGATCCGGTTCCCGGGGAAACCACGGGAGGCCAGCCGCTCGGCCAACCGGACGAAGGCGTCCTGGTCGGCGATATCACCCGGCTGGAAAGAGAGGCGGGCACAGAGCCGGTCACCGATCTCCTGATCGAACCCCTCGCGCACCCGCGGCCTCAGCAATTCGACCACCTGCTCACGCCAAGTCTCGTCATTCCAGTCGCGGCGGCCGAAGCCGAGGATTCTCAGTCCCTCGGGTAAGCGGCCGGCCGCCTCCAGATGGTAGAGGGCCGGCAAGAGCTTGATGCCTGCCAGGTTCCCGGTCGCGCCGAAGATCACCAGGGTACAAGGGCCAGTCATCGGGCTTTTCCTGAGGTTTGTGAGATGCCGGTCATTATAGGCCGACTCGTCAGGCGGAATAGTACGGCGAACGGGGAAAATGGGGTAATATTCGAGGTAAAATTTCGCCACGATCGCACAATATGCCCAAGAAATCGCTCAACGTCCTGTTCGCTTCCAGCGAGGCGGTTCCCTTCATCAAGACCGGTGGCCTGGCCGATGTCTCGGGCAGCCTGCCGCCGGTGCTGCGCGGGCTCGGACAGGATGTGCGCCTGATCCTGCCGGCCTATCCCGAGGCGCTACAACGCATCGGCGAGACCCGCGAGGTCGCGCAACTGCGGCTGCCGGGCCACCATGAGAGCGTCCACCTGCTGGAGGGCCGTGGCGAGAACGATATGCCCGTCTATCTCGTCGATGCACCTTCCGCCTTCCGGCGGAAGGGCAATCCCTACGTGGGACCCAAGGGCATAGACTGGCCCGACAACCACCGCCGCTTCACCCTCTTTTCGCGGGCGGTGGCGGCCCTGGGTCTGAACCGCGCCGGGCTGGACTGGAATCCGGACATCGTTCACTGCAACGACTGGCAGACGGGGCTGGTCCCCGCCCTCATGGACCACGAGTGGCAGCGGCCCGCCACCCTCTTCACCATCCATAACCTTTCCTATTTCGGCCTGTTCAGCCATGAGGCCTTCGAGGAGCTTCATCTGCCCACGGATCTCTGGCGCATGGAGGGGCTGGAATTCTACGGCAGCGGCTCCTTCCTCAAGGCCGGCCTCGCCTACGCAGACCAGATCACCACCGTAAGCCCCACCTACGCCGGTGAAATCCGTACCGCCACCTTTGGCTACGGACTGGAGGGCCTGTTGCAATTCCGCTCGAACCGCCTCAGCGGCATCCTCAACGGCATCGACTATGCTGCATGGAATCCGGCGACAGACCCCCACCTCGACCATCCCTACGATCTTTCCACCCTGGACAATCGCATCCACAACAAGCGGGAGTTGCAGCGGGAGTTCGATCTACCCGAACGGGACAACGCCCTGCTGTTCGGCTACATCGGCCGGCTGGTGGAGCAGAAGGGGGCCGATCTCATCCTTGACATCCTGCCCCGGCTCCA
This sequence comes from Gammaproteobacteria bacterium, assembly GCA_018812525.1. Classification (GTDB taxonomy): domain Bacteria; phylum Pseudomonadota; class Gammaproteobacteria; order Chromatiales; family Chromatiaceae; genus YD12-FULL-61-37. The sequence goes on along the minus strand of JAHJDE010000180.1, from coordinate 2,137 downwards.
GAGACAGGGCAACGCCCAGGTGGTCTTCCTGGGTTCTGGCAACCCCGATCTGGAACAGACCCTGCGCGAGGCGCAATACCAATTCCCCGAGATGGTCCGCTGCCGCATCGGCTATGATGAGGGCCTCTCCCACCGCATCGAAGGGGGCTGCGACGCCTTCCTGATGCCCTCCCGTTTCGAGCCCTGCGGCCTCAATCAACTCTATAGCCTGCGCTACGGCTGCGTTCCCATCGTCCACACCACCGGCGGCCTGGCGGACAGCGTCGTGGACGTGACGGCGGCAACCCTGAAAAACGGCAGCGCGACCGGTTTCAGTTTCCTCCATGCCAATCCCGACGGGCTCTGGTACGCCGTCCACCGCGCCCTGGAGTGTTACCACAACCGGCCCGATCTCTGGCTTGAACTCATGACCCGCGGCATGCAGAGCGATTTCAGTTGGGAGAGGAGCGCCGGTCAGTATCTTCGGCTATACCATAAGGCCTTGCACGGAGAACCGGGGCCATGAATCGGGCGAGAATACGGCGATGCATGATTCCCCCTGGACAGGGGTCGGCCTGTCAGGTATCTAGTCCACAGGGCAAAATCGCCTCTGGGTTCCAAGCATGACAGGCGACAACTTCTACCAAATCTTTCCCCCCAATGCCCTGATCTTCCGCGAAGGGGAGCCTGGCGATACGGCCTACATCATCGAAAAGGGCAGCCTTGAGATCATTGTCCTGATGGGAAACAGGGAATTGCAGATCGCCCGGCTGGGGCCCGGTGATATCTTCGGCGAGATGGCCCTGGTGGATAACCAGATGCGCACGGCCGGCGCACGAACCCTCAGCGAAGTCAGCGTCATCGCCATCGGCAAGGATTATGTGCGGGAGAAGCTGGAGAAGTCCGACCCCGTCATCGCCCTCTTCATGAAGGCCATACTGGGCCGTTTCCGCAAGATGCACGCCAGCCTCAAGGAGACCGCCCACGGCGCCTCGGTAGAGGACGCCATCCACACGGGCGATCTGGTTGAGCTGGAGGATTACGGCCTGGAGTCGGCCTTCACCGCCGGCCATCTTGCCCTGACCCACGAGCTGGAAAACGCCCTGCGCGAGAAGCAGTTACACCTCTACTACCAGGCCGTGGTCAACCTGGCCACCCACGAGATCAAGGGCTTCGAGGCACTGATCCGCCAGATTCACCCCACCAAGGGACTGATCCCGCCCGTCAATTTCATCGGCATGGCCGAGGAGAGCGGCCTGATCGTACCCATCGGTTACATGATCGTGACCGAGGTCTGCGAGTTGATGAAGAAGATGGAGCGGGCACAGATCAACATCAACCTCTCGGCGCGCCAGTTCGAGGAAGTGGACCTGATCCAACGGATCGGCGCCATCCTGGCCGAGCACTGCCCCGATCCCCGCCGCGTCACCTTCGAGATCACCGAGTCCATCCTGATGTCCGACCCGAACCGGGTCGATCATATGCTGAGCGAACTCAAGGCCCTCGGGGTGAAGATCGCCATCGACGACTTCGGCACAGGCTATTCGAGCTTCAGCTACCTGCACCGCTTCCCCATAGATATCCTCAAGATCGACGGCTCCTTCATCAAGACCATGGCGTCGAACCCAAAGAGCCTGGAGATCGTCCGCGCCCTCATCGGCCTGGCCAGCTCCCTGCAAATGGAGGTGGTGGCCGAGGGGGTCGAGACCCTCGACCAGGTCGAGCGCCTGCGGGAAATGGGCTGCGACTTTGCCCAGGGGTATTACTACTCCAAGCCCATCCCCATTACCGACACCATCGACTTCTTCAACAGGGGCGTTCCCAGTCCCGAGGCTTGAGAGTTCAACCTAAGGCGATTTCTGTCAATTAATATCCCATCTTGCTTGTCTTTTCGCCCCCCTGCGGCGTTGCCCCAGGCGTTACATAGTTCGACTATGCGCCGCCTGTGGCGCCTTGCAGGGAAACGAAAATCCTGCGCAATCTGGGATATTAATTTCCGGCAATCGCCTAAGGAACTGTCCGGAAATAACTTGTACATCTCGCATCTCATCTTCAGGCCATCTTTGGCCGATCTTCAATCGATCTCTTTTCGCGGCGGGGGGAGCGGCTCTGCCGCGAAAATAGGCGGTTTTGCTCAATCAGATCGACCAAATCTGAC
>JAHJDE010000179.1 GCA_018812525.1 Gammaproteobacteria bacterium | reverse complement strand
GTCCGGAAATAACTTGTACATCTCGCATCTCATCTTCAGGCCATCTTTGGCCGATCTTCAATCGATCTCTTTTCGCGGCGGGGGGAGCGGCTCTGCCGCGAAAATAGGCGGTTTTGCTCAATCAGATCGACCAAATCTGACCTGAATCTGAGCGCGATATTGTCCAACTTATTTCGGGGCAGTTCCTTAGGTTCAACTCTTCAAACCGTATTTTCCATCAGTTTTCACACGGTGAAGCACCGGCGCCTGACGGATAGACTTCCATCAAACAACCGGCGTTTCGCCACGATGAAAACCCTCCTGGCCCTCTCCCTGCTTATTCTGTCGCCCGGCGCCGCTGGCGCGGGGGGAGGCCAGGCCGAATACCGGGTAACCCGCCCCATGGAAATCCATCAACGGCTCCACCAGGCCTACTTGGCCAAGGGCGCAAGCTATCGCCCCCGCACCGGGCACTTCAACCCGGACGGCTCGCCCCGCCACATCAACCGGCTGATCCTGGAGGACTCCCCCTACCTCTTGCAGCACGCCCACAACCCGGTGGACTGGTATCCCTGGGGCGAGGAGGCCTTCGCCAAGGCTGCGCGGGAGCGAAAGCCCATCTTCCTTTCTATCGGTTACTCCACCTGCCACTGGTGTCATGTGATGGAGCGAGAGAGCTTCGAGGACCCCGCCATCGCCCGGCTGCTGAACGACCAGTTCGTGGCCGTCAAGCTGGACCGGGAGAGCCGGCCGGACCTGGATGAGGTCTACATGGGTGCCGTCATGCTCCTGAACGGCCATGGGGGCTGGCCCCTGTCGAGCTTCCTCACGGCCGAGGGCAAGCCCTTCTTCGGCGGGACCTACTTCCCGCCGGAGCAGTTCGAGCGCCTGCTCGGCGAGGTCGTCCGGGTCTGGCGCGACCGGCAGTCAGATCTCCTCGCCCAGGCGGATCGGATTGCCGAGTCCCTTGCCGTCCTCCATCGGGGCTCTGGCTCGGGCAAGGCCCTGCCTGAGGGGTTGGTGCAAGAGGCCAGCAGCCGGATGCTATCGGCCTTCGACGAGATCCAGGGCGGCTTTGGCCAGGCCCCCAAGTTTCCCCACGAACCCTGGCTCTTCCTGCTCCTGAACCAGGCCGAACGCCGCAACGACCGGGCTGCCCTGGAGGCAGTAGAGACGACCCTCGATGCCATGGCCCGCGGCGGTATCTATGACCAGGCCGGCGGCGGCTTCCATCGCTATGCCACCGACAACGGCTGGCTGGTCCCCCACTTTGAGAAGATGCTCTACAACCAGGCACATCTGGCGCGGATCTATCTCCTCGCTTGGCGGCTGACGGGGAAGGAGCCCTACCGCCGCGTCGCCGTCCAGACCCTCGATTACGTCCTGCGCGAGATGCGCGACCCGGAAGGTGCCTTCCATTCTGCGACCGACGCCGACAGCGAGGGCGCGGAGGGGACCTTCTTCCTCTGGACCCCGGCCCAGATCCGCGCCGCGCTTTCACAAACAGAAGCCGATCTGGCCATCGGGCTCTACGGTATCACCGGCGGCGGCAACTTCGAGGGGTCGAACATCCTCCACCTGCCCCTCTCCCTGGAGACGTTCGCCGCGCGCAACGGGTTGGCTATCGAGGAACTGCGTCAAAGGCTCGACCGGATCAACGGGACTCTGCGCGCCGTCCGCGACGGGCGCGAGCACCCCCTGCGCGACGACAAGGTCATCACCGCCTGGAACGGCATGATGATCACGACCCTGGCCCTGGCCGCCGATCTGCTGGATGCGCCCGCCTATGGCGAGGCGGCGGAACGGGCGGCCAAGGCCCTCTGGCAGAGAAACCGCCGGGGGAAAGGCGAACTCTGGCGCAACCACCTGAACGGCCGCTCCTCCGTGGACGGGCTGCTGGAGGACTACGCCTATCTGGGCGAGGGGCTGATCCAGCTCTACGACCTGAACGGCAACCGCCTCTGGCTGGAACGGGCCGCCGAACTGGCGGACGCGGTCCTGGAACGCTTCCCCGATGCTTCGGGCGGTTTCTATCTGAACGAGGCGGCAAGCAACCTGGGCGGTATGGGCAGGCCCCTTGACGGGGGTTCCGACAACGCCACCCCTTCCGGCAGTTCCGTCATGCTGCATCTCCTGCAACGGCTCTGGGTGCGGACGGGGGAGCTGAAATATCAGGCGCGGGCGGAAGTGCTCATCAAACGGCTCGCGCCCGCCATCGAGCAAGCGCCTACCGGCTACGCCTATCTGCTGACCGGGGCCGAAGACATCCGCCAGGGGGAACTGGGTCCGCGCCGTTATGCGGGCCAGGGCGCCATCCGGATCGAGGGTAATCTGCAACCGGCCGATGGGGGGCAATACCGGCTGAACATCGAACTGGCTATCCCGCCGGGCTGGCACATCAACGCCGACCGGCCGCTCGACGACAAGCTCGTCCCGACCCGGATTGAGCTCAAGGGGGCAGAGGGCTGGTCTCTCTCGGAGATCCGCTATCCCACCCCTGTGCGACAGCAGCTCGATTTCCAGGCAGAACCACTCCTGCTCTACGCGGACAAAGTCCGGCTGGAGGCAAGGGTCAGCCGGGGCGGGAAAGGGGGGACGCCCCTTGCCCTGCCGTTATCGGTCCGGCTCCAGGCGTGCAGCACCAAGGCCTGCCTGCCGCCGGAGGAACTGGTCCTGTCGCTGCCGCTGCGCCTGTAGTGTCATGGCGGAATTCCGCCCTATGCGCTTGGCGCGATCACCTCCCTGGCCCCGGAATGGGCTAGAATCGGGCATTTGAAACCCTGCCCCGACCCATGACAGAACCCGGCCAAGCTAACCCCACCGCTCCCACTCTCTATCGCTGGCAGGGGATCTTTGCCTTGATGCTGGATCACCGACGGGAGCTGATCAGCGCCAATCTCATCGCTATCCTGGGGGCGCTCCTCGCCGTGCCCGTGCCCCTGCTGATCCCCATGCTGGTGGACGAGGTGCTGCTGCAACGGCCGGGAATGCTGCTGGCCGGCATGAACGCTATCTTCCCGCCCGCCTGGCAGAGCGCGACCCATTACATCCTTGCCATCCTCATCGCCACCGTCCTGCTGCGGCTCGGCAACTTCCTGCTCGGGGTATGGCAGACAAGGCTCTTTGCCGGCATCGCCAAGGAGCTGACCTATCGCTTGCGCCGGGACCTGCTCTCCCGGCTGAAGCGGGTCGCGATCAGCGAATACGAGTCCCTGGGAAGCAGCACCATTGCCTCCCATCTGGTAACGGACCTGGACACCATCGACGAGTTCCTGGGCATCGCCACCAGTAAGCTGCTGGTCGCTATCCTCAGCATCCTGGGAACGGCTGCCGTGCTCATGTGGATGCACTGGCAACTGGCCCTCTTCATCCTGCTGCTCAACCCGCTGGTGATCTACCTGACGGTGATGTTCGGGCACCGGGTCAAACGCCTGCGCCGGGACCAGAACAGCGCCTACCAGGCCTTTCAGGAGGCCCTGGCGGAGACCCTGGACGCGGTGCAGGAACTGCGCGCCGGCAACCGCGAGGGCCACTTCGTCGAGCGGATCATCACCAGCGCCGACGCCATCCGGCGCCGTTCGGTTAGCTTCGCCTGGCAGAGCGAGGCGGCCAACCGCCTCTCCTTCATGGTCTTTCTGATCGGTTTCGATATCTTCCGGGCGGCCAGCATACTGCTGGTCCTCTTCTCCGACCTGAGCATCGGCGAGATGCTCGCCTTTTACGCCTACCTCTGGTTCATGATGGCGCCGGTCCAGGAGGTGCTGGGGGTCCAGTACGCCTGGAACAGCGCCAACGCAGCCCTCGCGCGCCTGAACCTGCTGTTCCGGCTGCGCCTGGAACCGGTCCATCCCTCCCGACGCGATCCCTTTCAGGGCAGCAAGACCCTGGGCATCAGCCTGGAGGATGTCAGTTTCTCCTACGGCAACGGGCTCCGGGTGCTGGACAGGGTCAATCTCAGGATCGCGGCCGGGGAAAAGGTCGCCCTGGTGGGTGCCAGCGGCGAGGGCAAGACCACCCTGATCCATCTGCTGCTGGGTTTCTACGAACCCGAACAGGGGGTCATTCGCTACGGCCAGGACCCCATCGGCGAGATCGGCCTGGAACTGGTGCGCTCCCATGTGGCCGTCGTACTGCAACACCCCGCCCTGTTCAATGATACGGTGCGCAACAACCTCAGCCTCGGCCGGGAACTGAACGAGGCGTCGCTCTGGCAGGCACTGGAAATCGCCCAGTTGCGGGCCTTCATCGACGGGCTGCCGAAGGGGCTGGACACCTCAATCGGGCTAGACGGCATCCGCTTCTCGGGCGGACAGCGGCAGCGCCTGGCCATCGCCCGCATGATTCTCTCCGACCCCAAGGTGGTGATCCTGGACGAGGCAACCTCGGCCCTGGATGCCACCACCGAGGAGCAGTTGCACAGATCCCTGCGCCAGTTCCTGAACGGCCGCACCGTACTCATCGTGGCCCACCGCCTAAGCGCGGTGCGCCAGGCCGGACGTATTCTGGTGTTCAAGGAAGGCCGTATCGTCGAGCAAGGCTCCCACAAAGAGCTTGTCGCCGAGGCCGGCGTCTACGCAGAACTCTACGCCCCGCAGCTCTGACCTTCCCCCGGCCTGCTGCCGGCTATCGGAAACGGCGGCATCCACCATGCCGGACAGAAACATGATCCACAGGGCAACCGATACATAGAGTAGTTGTTTCATCCCACACCCCCGGTATATGAAATTCCACCAAATTTGCCTCTGCCCCCTCTCCCTCATCCGGCCCTGCGGGCCACCTTCTCTCAGAGGGAGAAGGAAGCTGCCATGGGTTTCTCGGTAGGGAACAGCTCAGCCCATGATTTTTTGCGGCATTCAGGGAAAATCTAGCAAGGAGGAGGGCGGGCAAACCGGAACCCCTCCACAAAACGAAACGACCGGTACAGGGTAAGGCGAACGGCAAAATATAGTGCCTCGATATATCGCACAATATTGCACAGAGCAGCCATTCGATTGATCCTGTCGTAGGAGCTGGCAAGCCCGCTCCTACGACGGGGCAACTTGGGTGAGTCATGAAGGAAAAGAAGCGCTGGCGTCCAGGATCGAAGCCGAACAACAGTTGCAGCGAGCGCAACAGATTGGACGTGATCGACGAGGTGAAGGGTACAATAGCTGCCAGAACGTTGAAGCTTCAGTTCGCCTCTAATGACCGATAAAAATCACTCAAAATGGCTTTTCCTGGCTAGGGTTACTATTCTCGGACAGGCTTCTAAGTCGCTGGGGTTGTCGATCCTGTTTGTGCTTATCGTTCTGGGATGGTCGCGCTTGTCAGCGGGGACGGCCTATGTGATCCAAAGTGTCGAATGTGGGATTTGTGCCAGCGACCAGGATGCTTGCTATGGGAGTTGTGCCAGCCTCAGGGGGGAAGCGGTGATCGCATGCCATCTGAAATGCCGCGCTGCCGCCAAGTCCTGCGAGGAGCGTAACGATTGCCGCAGTTCTACCTCTGCTTCACCCCGCAGACTGGCCCTGCTGGAACAGTGCCGGTATTGCGGATCGGCCATGTATTCCGCCGGCGGGGTGCGCTAGACTCCCGCCCGAGGGGGATGGATTCGCCTGAAAATGGGAAGCGGCCTTAGATGCCGGGTTCCACAAATATCCCATGCCTCCCCCCATTGCCGGTCGATTTGCAGATACATCCGGTCGCTCCAGGCCAAAACCAACGGGGAGCCATCGGGCCTGACGGAGGCAACAACATGATGAAGTGGTTGATCCCATTAATCGGAATAGTCCTAATCCCCTTCTTTGTCGCTTGGGAGAAGTCCCACTTCGACAACAATCTCTACCCCCAGCTCCAGAGCGATGTCCTCGACAGCCTTGAAGATCCCCGCTTTGGCAGGGTAACCATGTCCCTGGACCGCCTGGATGCCTCCCTCGGCGGTCAGGTGGACGACCTGGATACCCGCGAGGCGGCCAGGGCCAGCGTGGATGCCCTGCCCGGTGTGCGTGCCCTGGAGCGGAACAACCACATCAAGGTGTTCCCAAGGATGGAACTCTCGCGCCGGGGTGACAAGCTACAATCCAGCGGGCTGCTGAGTCCCGAGGACAGGGGGATGGTCGGGCAATGGAGCCTGTCCGGTCTGGATGCCGCCGGCCTGACGGACAATGCCCTGGTCGCGGGCCTCACGGAGAAACAGCGCGGTTTTCTCTCAGGTCTGGCCGACGAATTCTTTGCCCTGCCGGGTGATCGTTCGCTGCTTATGGATAAGGAGGGCATCCGCTTGAGCGGGGATGTCACCCTGCCCCTGCTCATCGGCTGGGAAAAGGTCAGCGAGGGCTGGTTCGACCACAAGGCCAGCCTGGCGAATCTCAAGCTCTATCCCTCCCTCTTTCACTTCCCCGGCTATCGAAAACAGACGCTGGTGGATCAGGGCCTGGCCCAGGCGCTGGGGGAGAGGCTGCTGGCCGCGCCAATCTATTTCTCGCTGGGCTCCGCCGAGATCGAAGCGGCCGAGAATGAGAAGGTCCTGCAACTGGCCGAGGTGATCAATCAATCCGACCCCAGCGCCCGCTTCATCGTCGGCGGCCATACGGATGCCAGCGGTACCCTTGACGCCAATATGGTCCTGGGCGGGGCCCGTTCGAGGAATCTGGTGAATGCCCTGGTCGCCGCTGGTGTCGCCGCCGGGCGGCTGGAAGTGGTCAGCTTCGGTCCCAGCCAACTGGCCGGAGATAACGAGACGGAAGAGGGGCGGCGCCGCAGCCGCCGTGTCGAAATCTTGATCAAGTGAGGAGACAACCAATGGATGCAATCACCTATTTCTTCTTCAACAGCAGCCTGCTCATCGTCGTATTGGCCATTGTCTTCTTCCTGCTCGGTCTCTGGCTGGGTTGGTGGCTCTGGGGCCGGTGCTGCCCGGGGCAGGGCGCCGCTCAAGGTTCAACCGAGGCTGCAGCGCCTGTCCCTCAGGGCTTCGGCGCCTTCCAAGCCGAGGTGGAATCCGGCAAGGCCCGCATCGACGAGAGCCTGGGACTGGTCTATAACGAGGCGCCGGAAAACAGGGACGACCTGACCCTCATCAAGGGCGTTGCCGCGGTTCTGAACGGCAAGCTGAATGCCTTCGGCATTTATACCCTCAAGCAGATCGCCAGTTGGGACGACGCCGTCATCCAGGAGTTCTCCAAGAAGCTTGCCTTCAAGGATCGGGTCTGGCGCGAGGACTGGGTGGGTCAGGCCAAGGCCCTGCACAAGGAAAAATATGGCGAGGATCTGGGCTGATCGGGAGATTGGAGTCCCTCCCCTTGGTGGGGGAGGGGGGTAATTACCAGGTCTTGGGCGGGGTGCGGATCTTCTGGCCCGGATAGATCAGGTTGGGGTCCTTGATCGCTTCCTGGTCGACCTCGCACCGGCCCCTGCAAGTTCTAATCTAACAATTCTTGCGGAATATTACCGCCGTTTTGAGCGAGTTTCTGCATGACGGTTTTATGCAGCCATACGTTCATTTGGGCGGAATCCTCCATTGCCTGCGCTGAGCAGCCCAGTTCTTCTGCAAGTTTCTTACGGGCCGTCAAACTACTATCAAGCCCTAATAGCTTTAACAAATCGACAATCGAAGCTTTCCAGTCAAGTTTTTCCGCATGTGAGGCCGCCAATCCTTCTAATTTAGCGACCACATCAACGTCAGGAATTGCGGCAGAAGTAGCGGTAGCCGAAGCGACTGATGGGTCGGCTGCAACAGGGGCTTCCGCCGCCTCAGCACTGCCGATGCCCAGTTTCGAAAGAATGGAATTAAAAAAGCTCATGGTTGATCCTCTTCGGTGTGGTTGTGTTATCGCCCCGTTATTTCTGCATGACTAAAGAGGTTCTTGCAAAACTGCAAGAACCTCTTGCGGTTCAGGGATGAACCGCCATTTTCAATGGCCTAAGCCATTGAAAATGAAGAAAACGAAAAATCGCATTTTTTGTTTTCACCTTGCAAAATGGTCAGGATGGCCATTTTGCAAGTTCCTCTAAAATCAGCGATTTAACCCATGCAGCAATGATGAGCGGTTACTCGAATAGTCCATTTACTAAAATCCTGATGTAACTACTCAGGTCGACCGGCTTTTTGGGCGATCTGAATAGTTACCATCCTGATTTGAATTCTGGCAGCTAGACCCCCAGCATCTTATGCATCTCGCCACGGGCGCCTTCGGCCAGGCCCAGTTTCTCGCCCAGTTCCTGAATATACGCTTGCTCTGCTGGGGTATCGACCTTGATGGCCAGCAGGGAAGCGGCGTAGATCTGTGCGCCAACCTGGAGATCGCCATTTGCCCCATTCACGATGGCGTCTATATCCAGGGGGGCCGCCAGTTCCTGACGCAAGAGCGCCAGTTCATCCTCGTCGGCGCCGCCTTCCTGCGCGCGACCAGTGATTCGCTGCATCTCTTCCGCATCGATCTGGCCGTCGGCCTTGGCTGCATTGATCATGGCCTTGAGAGTGAGGAGGGTAATGTCCTGGACCCTCTGCTGTTCCTCTTCGTTCTCCGGCTCGCGCAGGCCGGCCGTTAGTTTAACAGCGGCGGCCTGGGCCGGATCCTCAGCCTTTTGCGCCATGTAGTCCTTCAGGGCATTGACCGCCAGCATGCCAAGGGCGGCCATCACGCCCCCCCGTGCCATGCCACCGACGCCACCACCGCCGCCGAACAGGCCGCCGATCACGCCACCCAGAGTGGCGGTGCCCATGCCTTCGCTCTTGTTACCCAGGGCATTGCCGAGGATATCGCCGATGTTGCCGGTCGCGCCTTGCGCGCCGCCAAGCACCTTGCCGAGGATGTCACCCATCTGGCCCAGGCCATCGGGTCCCAGGGCGTTCTGTAAACGTCCCTCGGCCAGGCTGTTGAAACCGCCCTGAATCAGGGTTCCAAGAAGACCGCCGACATTGGTCATGGAAATATCCTCCTAAGGTGGAATGAGAATCGAGGGGGGAGACGTCCGTCGCCCAGTCTCGGGATGCTGTCGGGCAGCGCCCTCCAACGGCTAAATTCTACCGGATGATCGGGTGTGCGGATATGAGAAATAAGGATGATTCGGGAAAAGAATCGCTTTCCGCGATGTCTCCAAGGGGTACCCATCCATCCGTAGGGTTGCCGGCGTTGTTTGATCGTTCCCAGGCTCCGCATGGGAGCAATCGCCGGTTCTGCCTACAGCACTGCCCTCGGGAAAGAGCCCAGCACCCTGTACATGCCTGCCTGACGTTGCAGCTCTTCCAGTGCCTCTGCGACCTTGGGGTCTTCGATGTGACCGAAGATATCGACGAAGAAGACGTAGTCCCAGGCATCCCGGCGCGAGGGCCGGGATTCGATGCGGGTCATGCTGATGCCCTTCTCGGCCAGGGGGCTGAGGAGCTTGTGCAGGGCGCCGGCGACGTTGCGGGTGGAGAGGAGGAGGCTGGTCTTGTCGTCGCCGCTGGGGGCGACGGCGTCGCGGCCGATGATCAGGAAGCGGGTGGTGTTGTCCGGCTCGTCCTCGATGTTGCTGTGCAGGCAGGGGACGCCGTAGATCTCGGCGGCGGTCTCGCCGGCGATGGCGGCGATGTCGCTGCCTTCGCTGGCGGCGATGCGGGCGGCCTCGGCGTTGCTGCCGACGGCGATACGCTCGGCGCGCGGCAGATTGCGGTCCAGCCAGGCGCGGCACTGGCCCAGCGACTGCTGGTGGGAGTAGACCTCGTTGATGGCGTCCAGGTCGGTGGCGTGGGTGAGGAGGTGGTGATGGATGCGTAGCATCACCTCGCCGCAGATCTTGAGGGGCGAATGGATGAAGAGGTCGAGGGTGTGGGTGATGACCCCCTCGGTGGAGTTCTCCACCGGCACCACGCCGTACTGGCAGTCGCCCGCCTCCACCTCGCGGAAGATTTCGGCGATGGAGCCGGCCGGATGGGTGACCACGGCGTGGCCGAAGTGTTTGATGGCGGCGGCCTGGGTGAAGGTCCCCTCGGGTCCCAGATAGGCCACTTGCAGGGGATGCTCCAGGGCCAGACAGGCCGACATGATCTCCCGGAACAGCCGGGCCATGGCCTCGTCACTCAGGGGTCCCCGGTTGCGCTCCTTCACGGCGCGGAGGATCTGGGCCTCGCGCTCGGGCCGGTAGAACTGGGCGCCGGGGTCTTCTTCCAACTTGATCCGCGCCACGTCGATGGCGCACTGGGCGCGCTCGTTGAGCAGCCGCTGGATGTCGAGATCCAGGGCGTCGATCCGTTCCCGCACCTTATGGAGGCCCTTGTTGCTCATGGGCGCCCGGTCTCCTCAGCCGCCGCAGCCGAGGCAACGCACGGAGAGCACCCCCTGGATGGCGGCGATCTCGTCCAGCAGTGACTGGTCGGGGGCCTTGTCCACGTCCAGCAGGGTGCAGGCAATGTTGTCGCGGGACTTGTTGAGCATGTCGATGATGTTGACGCCGGCCTTGCCCAAGTCCGTGGAGATCTGCCCCACCATGTTCGGCACGTTGCTGTTGACGATGGCGATGCGCACCCCGTTGGCGGTCTGTGGCAGGTTGATCTCGGGGAAGTTGACCGAGTTGGTGACGTTGCCGTTCTCCAGAAAATCGCGAACCTGCTCGGCCACCATGACGGCGCAGTTGTCCTCGGCCTCGGCGGTGGAGGCCCCCAGGTGCGGCAGGGTGATGACGCGCGGGTGGTCCTTCAGCAGGTTGCCGGGGAAGTCGCAGACATAGCCGTAGAGCTTACCCTCGTCCAGGGCGGCGACCACTGCCGGGTCGTCGATGATCCCCTCGCGGGCGAAGTTCAGGATCACCGCGTTCTTCTTCATCAGCTTGATGCGTTCCGCGTTGATCATGCGGCGGGTGCTGTCGATCAGCGGCACATGGAAGGTGACGAAGTCGGAACGGGCCAGCAGGTCGTCCACCGAGACTGCCTGCTTGACGCTGGATTCCAGTTGCCAGGCGCTCTTGACGGTGATGGTCGGGTCGTAGCCGATGACCTTCATGCCCAGGGCGTGGGCGGCGTTGGCCACCTTGACGCCGATGGCGCCGAGGCCGATGACGCCCAGGGTGCGGCCGGGCAGTTCGAAGCCCTTGAAGTTCTTCTTGCCGGCCTCGACCGCCTTGCCGATCTCCTCGTCCGCGCCGGAGAGGCCCACGGAGAAGCGCCAGGCGGGGCCGATGTTGCGGGCCGCCATGAGCATGCCGGCCAGCACCAGTTCCTTCACCGCGTTGGCGTTGGCGCCGGGGGCGTTGAAGACCACCACGCCACGCTCGGTCATCCTGGCCACGGGGATGTTGTTGGTCCCGGCGCCGGCGCGGCCGATGGCTATCACCGAGGCAGGCAGCTCCATGTCGTGCATCTTGGCGGAACGGACCAGGATGGCGTCGGGATGGGCCATCTCCGAGGCGACCTCGAAGCCGTCCCGCGGCAGCCGTTCCAGGCCCGCCACGGAGATGTTGTTCAGCGTTTGAATCTTGTACATTTAGTCCAGTCCAGATAAAAAGCCCGAAGATTTCGCGCAAAGACGCAGAGGCGCCAAGACGTAGGGTGGACAGCCGTAGTGCATCCACTCTGAAACTTTGAGTTTGGCGTATGCGCTACGCCTTGCCGCCCTATCTACCCTCTTTACTCACTTGGCGTCTTTGCGCCTTTGCGCGAGAAATAAATTATCCGTATTTCCGCTCGAACTCGGCCATAAACTCAACCAGGGCATCGACCCCGGCTTCCGGCATGGCGTTGTAGATGCTGGCGCGCATGCCGCCCACGGAGCGGTGACCCTTGAGGGTCTTGAGACCCGCCTTGGAGGCCTCGTCCAGGAAGCCCTTGTCCAGGTCCGCATTGGCCAGGGTGAAGGGGATGTTCATCCAGGAGCGGCACTCGGGCTCGACCGGGTTGTTGTAGAAGGAAGAGGCGTCGATGGCCGCGTAGAGCTTGTTCGCCTTGCGCTCGTTGATGCGCGCCATCCCTTCCAGACCGCCCTGTTCCTTCAGCCACTGGAACACCAGTCCCGCCAGGTACCAGCCATAGGTGGGCGGGGTGTTGTACATGGATTCGTTGTCGGCGTGGATCTTATAGTCGAACATGGTCGGGGTGCCGTCGATGGGGGTGCCGATCAGGTCCTCGCGGATAATGGCCACCACCAGGCCGGCGGGGCCGACGTTCTTCTGTGCCCCGGCGTAGATCAGGCCGAACTTGGCCACATCCACCGGGCGGGAGAGGATGGTGGAGGACATGTCGGCCACCAGCGGCACGCCGTTGGTCTCGGGCACATAGGGGAACTCGATGCCCTCGATGGTCTCGTTGGGGGTGTAGTGGAGATAGGCCGCGTCGGCGTTCAGCTTGAGCTGGTCCTGCCGGGGTGCGTCGAACTTGCCCTCGGTCCGGCCGCCGGCAACGTTGACCTCGCAATAGCGCTTGGCCTCGCCGATGGCCTTCTTGGACCAGGAACCGGTATTGAGGTAGTCGGCCTTGCGCTTCTCTTTGGTCAGGTTCATGGGGATCATGGCGAACTGACTGGAGGCGCCCCCTTGCAGGAACAGCACCTTGTAGCCCTCGGGCACGGCCATCAGTTCGCGCAGATCGGCCTCGGCCTGGGTGGCGATGGACATGAATTCCTTGCCGCGATGGCTCATCTCCATCACCGACATGCCGCTGCCATTCCAATCCGACATCTCTTCCTGAGCCCGCTGCAAGACCGCCTCAGGCACCATCGCCGGACCGGCGCTGAAATTGTAGACACGTGACATGAATTCGACCTCGTGGTTATTCCTGGAAAATTTTATCGTTCCCACGCTCCGCGTGGGAATGCAGGGAGGGACGCTCCCGCGTCCCGAGATATACAACGCGACGCGGGAGCGTCGCCGGATGCATTCCTACGCGGAGCGTGGGAACGATCAAAATATCTCAAACCTCCGATTCGTCCTCTTCCTCGCCATCCAGCATGACGATGCGCTCGATGGCGATAAGGCGCTCGTCGCCGCTGAGGCTTATCATCTTGACGCCCTGGGCATCGCGGCTGACCACGGAAACGTCAGCTGCGCGGGTGCGGACCAGGGTGCCGCCGTCGGTGATCAGCATAATCTCGTCCTCCTCGTTGACCAGGATAGCCCCGACCTGTTCGCCGTTGCGCTCGCTGGTGCGGATGGAGATGACACCCATGCCGCCGCGTCCCTTGGTCTGGAACTGATCGATGGGGGTCCGCTTGCCGAAGCCGTTCTCGGTAACCGTCAGCACCTGTCCTTCCTGGGCGATGATGAGGGAGATGACTCTCTGCCCCTTCGCCAGTTTGACGCCGCGCACCCCGCAGGCGGTGCGGCCCATGGCACGGACCTCCTCCTCGTTGAAGCGGACCGCCTTGCCGGCCGAGGTGAAGAGCATGATGTCCTGCTGGCCGTCGGTCAGACCTACACCCACAAGCTGGTCGTCCTCGCGCAGATCGACCGCGATGATGCCACTGGTCCGAGGTCTTGAGAAGTCTGTGAGCGGGGTCTTTTTTACCGTGCCCGAGGCGGTGACCATGAAGACAAAACGGTCATCGCTGTACTCCCGCACCGGCAGGACGGCGTTGATGCGCTCGCCTTCCTCCAGTGGCAGAAGATTGACCATGGGCCTGCCGCGCGCGTTGCGGCTGGCCTGGGGTAGCTCGTAGACCTTGAGCCAATAGACCTTGCCCCGGCTGGAGAAGCAGAGGATGGTGTCGTGGGTGTTGGCGATGAAGAGCTGGTCGATAAAATCCTCGTCCTTGGTGGACGCCGCCTGCTTGCCCTTGCCCCCCCGGCGCTGGGCCTGGTAGACATCGAGGGACTGGGCCTTGGCATAGCCCTGGTGGGATAGGGTGACCACCATGTCCTCTTCGGTGATCAGATCCTCCAGGCTCAGATCTTCATGCGCGGGAACGATCTCGGTCCGGCGTTTGTCGCCGAACTGCTCGCGGATTGCCTCCAGCTCCTGCCGGATGACATCCATCAGCCGTTCGGTGCTGGAGAGAATCTCCAGCAGCCCGGCGATCTTTTCCAGGATCTCGGCATACTCGGCCAGGATCTTGTCCTGCTCCAGTCCGGTCAGCTTTTGCAGGCGCAGGTCGAGGATCGCCTGGGCCTGTACCTCGGTCAGGCGATAGCCTTCTGCCGTGAGGCCGTAATCGGCGGAGAGCTCCTCGGGCCGGGATGCCTGGGCGCCGGCGCGCCCCAGCATGGCCTCGACCGTCCCGGAGCGCCAGGGCCGACCGATCAACTGCTCCTTGGCCACGGCGGGGTTGGGCGAGGCCTTGATGAGGGCGATGATCTCGTCGATATTGGCCAGGGCGACCGCCAAGCCCTCCAGGAGATGGGCCCGTTCGCGCGCCTTGCGCAGTTCGAACAGGGTGCGGCGGGTGACCACCTCGCGCCGGTGGCGCAGGAAGTATTGCAGCATCTCCTTCAGATTCAGGGTGCGCGGGCGGCCGTCCACCAGCGCCACCATGTTGATGCCGAAGACGTTCTGCATCTGGGTGTGCTGATAGAGATTGTTCAGCACCACCTCCGCCACCTCGCCGCGCCGCAGCTCGATGACCATGCGCATGCCGTCCTTGTCGGACTCATCGCGCAGCTCGGTGATGCCCTCGATCTTCTTCTCCTTGACCAGCTCGGCGATCTTCTCCAGCAGCCGCGCCTTGTTCACCTGATAGGGCAGCTCGGTGACGACAATCCGCTGCTTGCCGCCATCCATGTCCTCCAGTTCGGTACGGGCACGGACGTAGATACGGCCACGGCCGGTCTGATAGGCCTCGACGATGCCCCGGGCGCCGTTGATGATCCCGGCGGTGGGAAAGTCGGGGCCGGGGATGAACTCCATCAACCCGGCGACATCTATCTCGGCATCGTCGATCAGGGCCAGGCAGCCACTGATGATCTCGTTGAGATTGTGGGGGGGGATATTGGTCGCCATGCCGACCGCAATACCTGCGGAACCATTGACCAGGAGATTGGGGAATTTGGCCGGCAGGATGGTCGGCTCCGACTCGGAGCCGTCGTAGTTGGGCACGAAATCGACCGTCTCCTTGTCGATATCGGCCAGCAGTTCGTGGGTGATCCGCGCCATGCGGATCTCGGTGTAACGCATGGCCGCCGGGGCATCGCCATCCACCGAACCGAAGTTGCCCTGGCCGTCCACCAGCATGTAGCGCAGCGAGAAGGGCTGGGCCATGCGCACAATGGTGTCGTAAATGGCCGAGTCACCGTGGGGATGGTACTTACCCATGATGTCCCCGACCAGGCGGGCCGACTTCTTATAGGGCTTGTTCCAGTCGTTGCTCTGCTCGTGCATGGAGAAGAGCGCCCGGCGATGCACCGGCTTGAGCCCGTCCCTGACATCCGGCAAGGCCCGTCCCACGATCACGCTCATGGCGTAATCAAGGTAGGACTGCTGCATTTCGTCTTCGAGGTTGACCGGAAGGACTTCTTTGGCGAATTCGGTCATTAAAAAGGGTGTCCCAGCAAGGCGTTAAGGCGCGTTTCCAAAGCGGGGGAGCATATCACAGAAGCACTGACCCACTCCATCCCGATCGCCGGTTTAGCACGGCGAATCTGTTCTAACTCGCCTCGGCAGCCTGCGGCTGTTTACGAGGTCGAGAATTCTCGGTCATGTGCAAATAGTCGAAGACATGCCTGACCCTGCGGCCCAGCTTGCGGATGGTAGAGGAAGTGGGTGCCTTTGACGCGAAGGCCAAGTTGTCCGAGTTGCTACGCTCGGTGCGAGAAGGCCGGCGCTATACGATTACGGTACGGGGAGAGCCTGTTGCCGAGGCGATGGCTGGAAGGCCAAAGGGATGCACTGAAAAACCTTCGAGAGGCTGACCGCTCAGCACGTTGGGCGATCTGAATAGTTAGTGCAAATTTAGGAAAGGGGGTAGTCGGTTAGCGCCTCCACCCCCTACATGTTGTGGTCACCATTCATAGCCATGCGTCACCGCGGCTTCGGTGACGGGCTCGGTGACAACGGCTTGTTCCAGGAGGCGCTAACCGACTACCCCCTTTCCAGCATT
>JAHJDE010000178.1 GCA_018812525.1 Gammaproteobacteria bacterium | reverse complement strand
TCCGGGAATAACTTGTACATCTCGCATCTCATCTTCAGGCCATCTTTGGCCGATCTTCAATCGATCTGTTTCGCGGCAGAGCCGCTCCCACCGCCGTGGGAGCGGCTCTGCCGCGAAAATAGGCGGTTTTGCTCAATCAGACCGACCAAATCTGACCTGAATCTGAGCGCGATATTGTCCAACTTATTCCCGGACAGCTCCTAAATGCGGCAAGGTCGGTGCGCTGATCGGTGCGTTCCTGGCGTTGCGGCTTGAGACGCGTTAATGCTTGTCATCTCAGTGCAAAGAGTGGTTAGCTATCGGTACGCAGGCTTCTGCCCCGGAGCGACGGGGCGGGCGGGAATCGCAAGCGCATCCGCCTGATCCGCGCCTGATGGTGGATGCGCTCCGCTTATTCCGCCTACAACTAAATTGGGATGTTTGTAGCTTCCCGCTCCCTATATGGGCATAACGAACAATAACTGACGAGGATAGAGGACAGTATGATGGCCGAGCAGATGGCGAGTATTTCTTCCCAGAATCGGCGCTTCAGCACCAGGGAGATGATCGATGAACTTCTCTCGGAGCGGCAGGAAGTGCTTGTACTCTATTGCAAGCTGGCCGGTATCGATCCCTATTCCCATCAAAAGCCCATTCAGGACGAGCTGCGGGACTTTTGCGAGGTCTTGATCGATTACACCGCCCTCACCCATTTTGAGATCTATGAACGCATCGTCGAGGGGAAGGAACGCCGCCAGAACGTCATAGAGACCGCGGAAGAGGTCCATTCCCGCATCACCGAGTTGACCAGCGATATCGTCGCCTTCAATGACAAATACGATGAATCGGATCATGCCCTGATCCTCAATCACCTGGAGGAAGACCTCTCCCGGCTCGGCGTGATCCTGGCCAAACGGATCGAGCTGGAGGACCGGATCATCAGGGCACTACAGGAATGACCCCTTCCGACCCTCCACATCCCTGCAAGCGGTAGATGTTTTCCCGAATCAGACAGACCCTGCTGAAACCCGACGCCGAGGCGCTTAAACCCCACCTCTACCCCCCGGCTGTCTTCGAACCGCTCAGTTTCAGCCGACTCCCCAAGGGCATCGACAATATCCATTACGATGTCGCCATCAGCCCCGACCTCAGAAGGGTGGTCGTCCGTCTGGTGCGAATCTGGCTGCAGAACGCCCTCTACCCCGAGAGCGGCAAGACCCAGCGGAAGCTGGAGGTCGACCAACTGGAGACCCTCCACAAGACCTACCTCCATCTCTCTGAGAACGCCGTCCACCTGGCCCGGCGCCAGCGCGGCATCCAGGTGCTGCAACTCTTCCAGATCGGCATCACCAAGTTCCTCCTGCAAACCACCCGGGAGGAGGCCCAGAGCTTCCGTCAGGAGTTGCAGGACCAGGCATCCAAGGCGCGGGGAGACAACGTCGAGCGGCATGAAAAACTGGTCGTTCTGGCCAAGGAGGAACCCCTCTATCTCTACGGCATCCGCCGCAAGCTCTTCGGTCATCTGCACAAGCTGGAACAGACCAAGCTGCGGCGCATCCGCCACTCGCTCCTGGGCGCCTACTGGCCTGTCCCCCAGCGGCTGATCATCAACCCCATGCTAACCCTGCCCTCGCTACACCTGGATGAGGCAGTGATGAACGATTACCACCTGTTGCTGACCGATCGGGAAGGGCTCAACGGCTTCAACGAACTCAATCGCATTGTCACCCACCTCTTCAATGAATACCTGCCGGGGGAGGTACTCTCGCCGGTCGGGGATGAAAAGCGACCGGGCCAGGACAACGCCATTGAGGTGCGGAATCGCCTGGACCAGGGGACCCTGGCCGGCTTTCTCGAAGCTGAGCTCTTTCTGCGCAATATCTTGCAGGATGAAGAGTACCGGGATGGGATCGAATCCTGGCTCGATGTCCCTGACAACATGTCGATCCTCTTTCCACCCGACGAGAGCTATGAATGTCCGGTCGCCCGCACCCGCCAGACCAGCGTCAAATGGCGCAGCTATCTGGTCTGGCTGGCAGAGGCCATCCGCTTGCGGCTCAAGAGGGCCGATCTGCTGGAGCGGGTATCCGCCCATCCGGAGGCGGTGCGGCTCTATCGCGTCTTCAACGGCAGGCTCCCCGTCAGGATCATTTATCACTACCTCGCCGGATTGAGGGACAAGAAACAACTGCAACGCTACCTCTCCTCCCAGAACCTCGGCAGCATCTCCAGCGATGAGGTGGCGCGGCAACTCCACCTGGCCCGCCGCAAGGTGCAGCGCCGCTCGAAAGTGGAATTACAGCGGGACATCAGCGACTGCCTCCTGAGCTTCGCGCGCTTCCGCTGCGACTTGAAGAATGTCTATCGCGCCTATGTGGTGATGGACCAGATCCGCATCCTCAGGGACAAGAGCGATATAGAGCTGTCAAGGGCCAACAACAGCCTGCATCTCTTTTATCGCGACACGGAGGGCAGCAGCGAACAGCAGAACACGGACATCATCAACCATGTCATCCTCAAGGCCGACCTGCGCGGCTCCACCCATATCACCGAGCAATTGGTCAAGCAGGGGCTCAACCCAGCCACCCATTTCAGCCTCAACTTCTTCGACCCCATCAACAAACTGCTCGACGCCTTCGGGGCGGAAAAGGTCTTTGTGGAGGGCGACGCCGTCATCCTGAGCATCTTCGAGTACGGCGACAAAAATACCGAGTGGGTCTGCGTCAGCCGGGCCTGCTGCCTGGCCCGCAGGATGATCGAGGTGATGGACAACCAGAATTCGAAAAACCGGAGCAACGGACTCCCCACCCTGGAAATGGGCATCGGCATCGCCTTCTCCAATGGCCCCCCGGCCTTTCTCTACGACGGCAACCACCGCATCATGATCTCACCCGCGATCAACCGCGCCAGCCAGCTCTCCAACTGTTCGGCGGTGCTGCGCAACAGCCCCATGGGTGAGATATCTGGTGATCGGGGCTTGCGCGTGGTCACAGCCAGCGAGGATCTCATGGACAAGATCGCCGATGACCGGCTGCTCCGTTACAACGTCAACGGCATCGAACTGGATCTCCCCGCCTTTCTTAAACTGCAACACGAACTCTCCCTCTACAAGGGCAACGACAAGGAAGATAAGGAGACCCGCTATTTCATGGGTCAGGTGACGGACAAACTGGGGGCGCTCCACACCCTGGTGATCAGGGACTGCCCGGTGCGGGAGTGGCGCGATAACCGAATTGGGGCGGAAGACCGGCGCGGCCGGCGCTATTTCGAGGTGGTATCCGAGGCCGAAAAGGTCCATGAGGCAAAGCGACTGCTGGATGCGGCCACCTCCCGCTCCAACAACCCGCCGCCAGAAGGCTGAGAACCCTCCGCGAACAACCTTCTCTGCTCCTATCCAAACGCCTTCAAGATTCGGCCAGGACGGCCCAAAGCTATTGACTCAGCTCCTTGATGATGTGCTTTGCGAGATAGTCCTTGATCTCATTATGTCGCGGAACTGGCTGAGACATCCGCGTGGTTGGATTATGATACCAATCGTGTCTTCCACCATGCCTGAGGAGAATACACCCCATCTTCTCCAAGGCAGCGATGAGATCCCGTCTTTTCACGCCACATGCAGCTCCCCGTGGCGCCTCACGACAGGAATCCGCGCGCTGTTCACTTCCTTATAGATATCAATCAGATTTTCCATCAACTCCTCCTCTGTCTCACCCTGCGTCAGGTAGTCTGGGAACTCGTCCAAATAACCCAGCCACATATTTTCGTCCTTCCAGAAGGTGTATTTCACAGAGGTATTGCTCATGATCCTTCCTCCAATAGCCACATACAGGCAAACCGACAGATAAGCGGACTGCCTGGGATTTTACGCTAATCCAGTTGATGGAGGATGTTGAGGGCCACCTCGGCCTGCTTCTCGTCCCCGTGCTGCAATACATCGTAGAGCAGCTCACGGGCCTCATCATAGCGGCCGTCGAAGCGTAACCGGTTGGCTTGTTTGAGCGCCTCTTCCAGATCGTCCGGGGGGATAATCTCGCTGTGATGGCCGTCGAGTTCCGCATCCGCAGGGTCCTGGTCTTCCTCATCCTGGTGCTCGATGGCGTCCAGCTCTTCCTCCATCTCCCGCTCGCTCAGGGGCTTGAAATGGCCGGATGCCCCCGCCAGGACGGCAGGCTGTACATCGGCACTGCCCCGTGGCGACAGGGTTGCCTCATCCCCTCTGCGTATCGCCAGACGGGCAAAAAGGATCCCGACCTCGAACAGCATCCACATGGGGACGGCCAACAGCGTCTGGGAGATGACGTCCGGCGGAGTCAAGAACATACCGATGACGAAGGCCCCAACGACGATGTAGGGACGCTTGGCGACCAGGGACTCGGTGGTCGTGAGCCCCATTGTGACCAGCAGGACGGTGGCCACGGGGACCTGAAAGGCGGCCCCAAAGGCGAAGAAGAGCGTCATCACGAAATCGAGGTAGGCCCCGATATCGGTCATCATGGTAACCCCCTCGGGGGTTACGCTCACCATGAAGCCGAAGATGAGGGGAAACACCAGGAAGTAGGCGAAGCCCATCCCCGCATAAAACAGCAGGGTGCTGCTCACCATCAGGGGCACGGCTAGGCGCTTTTCGTGCTGGTAGAGCCCCGGCGCGACGAAGCCCCAAAACTGGTAGAGGAGCCAGGGCACGGAGAGAAAGACCGCCGCCATCAGGGTCAGCTTGAAGGGCACCAGGAAGGGTGAGGCCACCTGGGTGGCGATCATCTGGGCGCCCTGCGGCAGGCGCGCAATCATGGGGGCGGCGATGAGGTGATAGAGTTCGCTGGAAAAGGGAAACAGGCACAGCAGGAGCAGGGCCACCCCAAGCAGCATGCGCATCAGCCGGTCGCGCAATTCAATCAGATGCGCGATGAAGGACTGATGCCGGTCCGGGGATTCGGGAGGATCAATCATTTTTTGGACTGGCGTCCTTCATGCCGGCCGCGACCCCTTCCACATCCTTTCGGATCTGGGCCAATGAATCCCCCGTGTCCTCTATGATCGACTCCAGGGGATTGCTTTTCTGCTGCTCCTCGATGATGCGCTTCAGCTCTTCGGCCTTGAGTTCCCGGTCGATGTCGGCCTTGACGTTGCCGATGAAGGACCGCGCGCGCCCGACCCAGGCCCCGGCAGTTCGGGCCAGTCCGGGCAGGCGCTCGGGACCGACCACGACCAGGGCCACCACGCCGACAAGCAACAACTCCATGAATCCGATGTCGAACATGGGGATCTACCGGTTGGATACTCAGCCGTTGCTGTTTTTCTTTTCCCGGCTTGCCTCGGCGTCGATGGCGTCGCCGGTGGCCTTCTTCTCGATGCGGGCGGAGTCCCCCTCCTCCTCGCCAGTGCGCATGGCGCTACGGAAGCCCTTGATGGCATTGCCGAGATCGGAGCCGATGTTGCCCAGACGCTTGGTGCCGAACAACAGCAGGATGATGACCAGAATGATCACCAACTGCCAAATGCTGATGCCGCCAAATCCCATATTTGTCTCCAGGTTCAGGTCGAATGATCGAGGAGAGCCCCAAACATTTCGGGGACTCCCGAAAAACACGTCCATGATGATAACCCAGCGATCGAGGTCAGGCTAAGGCTTTTGTTCGGCGCATCCCTGCGCCTCTCCCCTCCGGGGCTGGCGCGAAAATCCACTCCCGGTGGATTATTGTTCGGCGCATCCCGGCGTTCCCTTCCGGGCCGCCTTTTCTTCCAGCCCGGACAGGCCGAAACGGCGCTCCAGCTCTCCCAGGACATCCTGGGGCCCCAGTCCTTGCTGGGCCAGCAATACCAGGGTGTGAAACCAGAGGTCGGCAGTCTCGCGGACGACCTTTCCAGGATCGCCGTCCTTGGCCGCCATGACCGTCTCGGTCGCCTCCTCACCAATCTTCTTTAGAATGGCGTCCAGCCCCCTGTGGTAGAGCTTCGCCACATAGGAGCTCTCCGGATCGGCGGCCTTGCGCTGCTCAAGGATTTCGGCCAGTTTCGTCAGGGTATCGTTCATTGTGCTCTTTCGATGGACACTGTCATCTCGAATAGCGGGCCAGCAGATCGCGCAAGCGCCGGGAGGACTCCGGGGGATTCGCAACCCGGCCATCCAGGATCTCACTGGCCGCGATGTGGGGCTGGCGGTAGTAGCGCTCGTTATCCCGATGCCTGATCTGAATGGCCGCGCCGTCCAGGGCAATGCCGGCGAAAAGGCCCCGGCTGCGGGAATAGGAGTAGATCTCCGCCTTGAGCTTCTCATCGGTGGCCGCCGATGCCTTCCGCCCCATGGGGCCGGCGGCCACGGAGGCATCGGCGCCGAGGGTGAACTTGCCGTTCATGACCCCATCCACGCTGCGCCTTGTCTTGAAGACCAGCACCACATCGGAAGACTGGGCACCGATCTGCCAGCCGACGCTGCCGCCGGTGATGGAGACAAAGACCGGATCGCTCCAGGTGCCATCAGCGTGGCGCACACTCAGGACACCTTCGCCATAGCTCCCGCCCAGAACGAATCCAACCTTGACCACCGAGGGGATAATGGCCACCCCATAGGCGTTCGTCATCAGTAGCGGGGGGACCGACTTTTCCGGCAGACGCTGAATCTCGCGAAAAACATCGATCACCTCGCGCATCTTCGCATCCGGACCGGCGCCTGCCGAAACCGGCGCCGAGACCAGGGACATCAACAGGACCAACAATCCGAATAGCTGTTTCATTAGCCTAACTCCTCGGTTACAAACGGACCTCAACCCCTCGCTCGGCCATATAGCGCTTCGCCTCCTCGATACTGTACTCGGCAAAGTGGAAAATGCTGGCGGCCAGAACCGCATCGGCCTTGCCTTTAGTGACCCCGTCCACCAGATGATCCAGGTTTCCCACGCCGCCGGAGGCAATCACTGGGATGGAAACGGACTCGCTTACCTGCCGCGTCAGCGCGTTGTCGAAACCGCCCTTGGTGCCGTCCCGGTCCATGCTGGTCAGCAGGATCTCGCCCGCGCCGTAATCGGCCATCTTCTTCGCCCACTCGATGGCATCGATGCCGGTCGCCTTGCGGCCGCCGTGGGTGAAGATCTCCCAATGGTCATCCACCCGCTTGGCGTCGATCGCGACCACGATACACTGGGAACCGAAGCGGTCGGCTGCCTCCTTGACGAACGCCGGGTTAAAGACGGCAGCGGTGTTGATGGCCACCTTGTCGGCCCCGGCGTTGAGCATGCGCAGGACATCCTCCGACTTGCGGATGCCCCCCCCCACAGTCAGGGGAATGAAGACCTCGGACGCCACTTGCTCCATGACATGGACCATGGTCTCGCGATCATCGGAACTGGCAGTGATGTCAAGAAAGGTGATTTCATCGGCCCCCTCCTGGTTATAGCGCCGCGCCACTTCGACGGGGTCGCCCGCATCGCGGATATCCACGAACTTGACGCCCTTGACCACCCGGCCCCGGTCCACGTCCAGACAGGGGATGATGCGTTTCGCCAGCATAGTTTACTCCTCCGATGATAGGGAGCTGGGACAGTTGTATCAGGGTCGCAGAGATGCCCTCAGACCACAACCCTGGAAACCGGTATTTTCAGCACAACGTCATCTAACTTCCCAGAACGGATAGGTCGATCGGGGTGCGCCGAGGCTTCGACTGGCGGGCACAGCCCACCCCTTCTGGGAAGTTAGGTGACGTAATCCTGGGGCTTGGGCTGAAGTATCTTGCTAATCAGGGGACTATTTCTCATTCATTACCCAGGGGAACAACGGCGTTACCTTTAGTAACATTGCCCCCCATTTTTTGTTACAAAACACCCCAACACAGGCCCTCCGCGGCCCCTGAAAGCAGCGCATAAGCCATTGTTCCTGTTTGACATTAAACGCTCCGTCCCAAGAGAATCAGCGGACATGCCCCGCGAGGGCGTGACCGGTCTCCGGGAGGTTCAGCCCCCTGTCGGGAGCGACCCCTGGAAATAATTCTTCAATCCCGTGGGAGGGCATCCAATGTCTGATCAGAGAGCGCAATACTGGCAGGCGAACATCCGCCTGGTCGGTATCCTGCTGACAATATGGTTCGTGGTTTCCTACCTGTTCGGCATCATCCTGGCCGAACCCCTCAATGCCATCCACATCGGTGGCTACAAGCTGGGCTTCTGGTTCGCCCAGCAGGGCTCCATCTACATCTTTCTGGTGCTGATCTATGTCTACGCCAGCAAGATGAACAAGCTCGACCGCCAGTTCGACGTTCACGAAGATTAATCGGGGATCACACATGGATCTGCAAACAATCACTTATCTGGTCGTAGGCGCGACCTTCGCGCTCTACATCGGCATCGCCATCTGGGCCAAGGCCGCCACCACCGGCGAGTTCTATATCGCCGGCCGGGGCGTGCATCCCGTGCTTAACGGCATGGCCACCGCGGCGGACTGGATGTCAGCAGCCTCCTTCATTTCCATGGCCGGCCTCATCGCCTTCAAGGGCTTCGATGCCTCCGTGTATCTGATGGGCTGGACCGGCGGCTATGTGCTGTTGGCCATGCTACTGGCGCCCTACCTGCGCAAGTTTGGCAAATTCACCGTGCCCGAGTTCATCGGAGAGCGCTACTATTCCCAGACCGCCCGACTGGTTGCCGTGTTCTGCCTGATCGTCGCCTCCATCACCTATGTCATCGGCCAGATGAAGGGCGTTGGCGTGGCCTTCTCGCGCTTCCTGGAAGTGGACTTCCAAACCGGCGTCATGGTGGGCATGGGCATCGTCTTCATCTACGCCGTACTGGGTGGCATGAAGGGCATCACCTACACCCAGATCGCCCAATATGTCGTGCTGATCTTCGCCTACACCATCCCGGCCATCTTCATCTCCCTGCAACTGACAGGCAATCCGATCCCGCAGCTCGGCCTGGGCAGCACCATGGCGGACGGCAGCGGCACCTATCTGCTCGACAAGCTGGACCTCGTGGTCACTGACCTGGGCTTCGGCGCCTACACGGAAAAGAAGGGCAGCACCCTCGACATGGCCCTGCTGACCCTGTCGCTGATGATCGGCACCGCCGGCCTGCCCCATGTCATCATCCGCTTTTTCACCGTGCCCAAGGTCAGGGATGCCCGCTCATCCGCCGGTTGGGCGCTGGTCTTCATCGCCATCCTCTACACCACGGCCCCCGCCGTCGGCGCCATGGCCCGCCTGAACCTGACGAACACCATCCAGGCCGGCCCCCTTGGCGACGCCAACGCCAACCTGGTCTACGAGCAGCGACCCGCCTGGTTCTCCAACTGGGAAAAGACTGGCCTGCTCAAGTTCGAGGACAAGAACGGCGACGGGCGCATCCAGTACTACAACGACAAGAACAAGGATTTCGCCGCCAGGGTCGAGGCCTTCGGCTGGAAGGGCAACGAGATGACCAAGATCGATAACGACATCATGGTGCTCGCCAACCCGGAAATCGCCGGGCTGCCCAACTGGGTCATCGCCCTGGTGGCCGCCGGCGGCCTTGCCGCTGCACTCTCCACTGCCGCCGGACTGCTGCTGGCCATCTCCTCGTCCATCTCCCATGACCTGTTGAAGGGCGTCTTTATGCCTGACATCTCGGAGAAGAATGAACTGATGGCAGGCCGTATCGCCATGGCCGGCGCCATTGCCGTGGCCGGCTGGCTGGGCATGAACCCGCCCGGATTCGCCGCCCAGGTGGTGGCATTGGCCTTCGGCCTGGCCGCCTCCTCCATCTTCCCTGCCTTGATGATGGGGATCTTCAACAAGCGGGCCAACCGCGCCGGCGCCATCTGGGGCATGCTCTCCGGCCTCTTGTTCACCCTCATCTACATCTTCTGGTTCAAGGGCTGGTTCTTCGTCCCCGGCACCGAGATGGCCGCCAACAAGCCGGAAAACTGGTTGCTCGGCATCTCGCCGGAATCCATCGGCGCCGTCGGGGCACTCATCAACTTCCTTGTGGCCTACGCGGTCTCCAAGATCACCGCTGAACCGCCGGAGTACATCCAGCACCTGGTCGAGGATATCCGCGTACCCAAGGGCGCGGGCGCCGCGACCAGCCACTGAGGGCTGGGTCTTTGACCTGACTCATGACAAAGGCCCCGCCATGGCGGGGCCTTTGTCAAAATGGGTCCTGATTCCAGGCGCAAAGAACCTATGGACATTGAACTCATCGAAATAAAAGATTTTCTGGCCCGGCACCCCCCCTTCGACCACCTGCCGGAGGAGGCGCTGGACCCGCTCCTGGGTGAGATCCTGATCCGCTACCTGCGGCGCGGTTCATCCATCCCCGCCAACGACGGCGAGGCGGATCATCTCTACCTGGTGCGCACGGGCGCGGTTGCCCTCTTCGATGACAAGGGCAAACTCCAGGAGAAGCTGGGTGAAGGTGATTACTTCATCCCCCGCTGCGAAGAGACGGGTGACATCGGCCTGACCGGGAGAACCGAGGAGGACAGTCTTGTCTACATGGCCCCTTGCGACGTGCTGGGCCGGCTGCGCAAGGCCTTCAAGGAATTCGACGCCTTCTTCAGCGCCGGCACCAACGAACGGCTACGCAAGGCTCTGACCGGCATCAACGACGGCGTCAGCCTGGCCTCCAACAACCTGCTCAGCATCGAGGTGGGCGACCTGATCGACCAGCGGCTGGTCAGCGTCGAGTCCGGTACCAGCGTGTTGCAGGCGGCCCAGCGCATGACGGAATGCAGCGTCTCCTCGCTCCTGGTTACCCGAGACGGTGACCTGCTCGGCATCCTCACCGACAAGGACCTGCGGCGCCGCTTCATCTGCCAGGGGCTCTCTTATGAGACCCCGGTGGATGCCATCATGACAGCCGACCCCATCCGGGTGCGGACCGATACCCTCGGTTTCGAGGCGCTGCTGCGCATGACCCGCATGGGTGTCCACCACCTCCCTGTCATGGAGGGAGACCAGCTCAGCGGGGTCATCTCCACCACCGATCTGATTCGATTCCAGAGCGCCCACGGCCCCTACCTGGTGCGCGAGATCCTGCGCGCCGAGACCAGTGCCGAGCTACAGAACACCGCACGCCGTTTGCCGCAGTTCCAGGTGCAACTGGTCAACGGCGGGGCCACTGCCGAACACATCGGCCAGGCGGTCTCATCCATCACCGACGCACTGACCCGGCGGTTGATCCAGCTTGCAGAGGCGGCGCTGGGACCGGCCCCGGTGCCCTATGCCTGGGTCGCGGGCGGCTCCCAGGCGCGGCGTGAGCAGACCTCCTATTCCGACCAGGACAACGCCCTGATCCTCTCCGACGCGCTGCGCCCCGAACAGGCGTCCTATTTCGAGCACCTGGCCCGGCTTGTTTGCGATGGTCTGAACGCCTGCGGCTTCTACTACTGCCCCGGCGACGCTATGGCCACCAATCCCAAATGGCGCAAGCCCGTTGCCGAATGGCGGCGGTATTTCCATGCCTGGATCGAAAAGCCCGAACCCATGGCGCTCATGCTTTCCAGCATCTTCTTCGATCTGCGCGTCATCCATGGCGAGCGGGGACTGTTCGAGGGGCTGCAACAGGAGGTGCTGGCCAAATCGCGCAAGAACGAGATATTCCTCGCCTTCATGGCCGCCAATGCCTTGACCCACCGGCCACCCCTGGGCTTCTTCCGCACCTTCGTGCTGATCAGCGACGGGGCTCACGACAAGACCTTCGACATCAAGCATCGCGGCATCGTGCCGATCATCGACCTGGCACGGGTCTATGCCCTTGCCAGCGGCTCCCCGGCCGTGAATACCCTGGAACGGCTGAGGGACGCGGCGGAACACAGGGTCCTGAGCGACGAGGGCGCAGCCAACATGATCGATGCCCTGGCGTTCATCGCCACCCTGCGCATGCGCCATCAGACCAGCCAGTTGAGGCAAGGCGCTCCGGTCGACAACTTCCTGCCGCCCGACGACCTCTCACCCCTGGAGCGAAATCACCTGAAGGAGGCCTTCAAGGTGATCGCGACCCTGCAAGAGTCCCTCTCCATCCGCTATCGGGTAGGCAATCTCGGCTGATGTGGCACTTCTGGCGGCGGCTGCGAACGCTCAACCAACGACGGGAGACACTGCTGCAAGCGGCGCCGGAGGGGGCCATGCGCCGCTACCTGGCAACACCCTTCCCCGACCCCCGGTGCGACTTCCGTCAGTTGGCCTACACGGCGCTGGACTTCGAGACCACCGGACTGGACCCGGCCAGGGACGAGCTGCTCAGCTTCGGCATAGTGGACATGCGCGACATGAGCATCGCGCTGGGCACAGCCCAACACGAGATCATCACCCCGGAACGGGCCATCCCGGCGCAGAGCGCCATCATTCACGGCATCCTCGACGACCGGGCCGCCGAGGGCATCCCATTCGACAAGGCCCTGGAGCTGCTCCTGGAACGCCTGGCCGGCAAGGTGCTGATCGCCCACTACGCCAGGATCGAACTCGGCTTTCTCGGCACCGCCTGCAAGCGCCTCTTCGGCAGCGAGTTCCTGATCCCCACGGTCGATACCCTGCTCCTGGGCCACCGCTGGATCGAACGGCGCAAGCTCTATCTGCAACAGACCGATCTGCGGCTCCATTCGCTACGGACCCGCTTCGCCCTGCCCCGCTACAGGGCGCACAACGCACTGACGGATGCCCTCTCCACGGCGGAGCTGTTTCTGGCGCTAACGGCACAGCGCAGGAGTGAGAACTATGTGCCCTTGAAAGAGTTTTTGAAGAGGGTGTGATGCTGCTCCGCGCCTCAACTTCACATAGGGGACCCGCCATGGTCCAATTGATCCACCTAACGCACAACCACCAGAGGTAACGCCATGTCCAATGAGAAGGTCTATGCCGTCCCTGCCGATTTTGCGGCTCAAGCCAATATTTCCGACGCCGAATACGAGACGATGTACCAGCGTTCCGTCGCGGACCCGTCCGGTTTCTGGGCCGAACAGGCGGAAAAGTATCTGACCTGGTTCAAACCCTGGGACAGGGTGCTGGACTGGAGCTTCCAGCGAAATGACCTGCACATCGAATGGTTCAAGGGCGGCAAGCTCAATGTCTCCTACAACTGCCTGGACCGCCACCTGCCGGCCCGCGGTGATCAGACGGCCATCCTCTGGGAGAGCGACGATCCCAACCAGGACCGCCGGGTCAGCTACGCCCAACTCCATGCCGATGTGAACCGGTTCGCCAACGTCCTCAAGAGCCGCGGTGTACAGAAGGGCGAGCGCGTCTCCATCTACATGCCCATGATCCCCGAGGCGGTCGTCGCCATGCTGGCCTGCACCCGCATCGGCGCCGTCCATTCCATCGTCTTCAGCGCCTTCTCGCCGGATGCCCTCAAGGATCGCATCCTCGATTCCGACTGCCGCTACCTGGTCACCGCCGACCAGGCCGTGCGCGGCGGCAAGCGCCTGCCCCTGAAGGTCAGCGCCGACCGGGCGCTGAGCCAGTGCCCCAACGTCCACACCTGTATCGTCGTCCGGCACGGCGGCGACCCCGTGCAATGGACCGAGGGCCGGGACATCTGGTATCACGAGGCCATGGCGACGGCCGAACCCCTCTGCGAACCCGAACAGATGGATGCCGAAGATCCCCTGTTCATCCTCTACACCTCGGGATCGACCGGCAAGCCCAAGGGCGTGCTCCATACCACCGGCGGCTATCTGCTGCAAACGGCCATGACCCATAAGCTGGTGTTTGACTACAAGGACGGCGAGGTCTACTGGTGTACCGCCGATATCGGCTGGGTCACCGGCCACAGCTACATCGTCTACGGCCCGCTCACCAACGGCGCCACCAGCCTGATGTTCGAAGGCATACCCACCTACCCCGACGCCGGCCGCTTCTGGCAGGTCTGCGACAAGCACCGGGTTTCCAGCTTCTACACCGCGCCCACGGCCATCCGCGCCCTCATGGCCGTCGGCGAGGAACCGGTCAGGAAGTCCTCGCGCCAATCCCTGCGCCTGCTCGGCACCGTCGGAGAACCCATCAACCCCGAGGCCTGGGAGTGGTACCACCGCGTGGTCGGCGACCGCCGCTGCCCCATCGTCGACACCTGGTGGCAGACTGAGACCGGCGCCCACATGATCACCCCCCTGCCCGGCGCCACCGACCTCAAGCCCGGCTCCGCAGCCCTGCCCTTCTTCGGCGTGCAGCCTGTGCTGATGGACGACCAGGGCAACGAGATTCAGGGCAACCCCGCCAGCGGCAACCTGGCCATCAAGCACCCCTGGCCCTCCCAGATGCGCAGCGTCTACGGCGACCACAAGCGCTTCTACGAGACCTATTTTGCCCTGTACAAGGGCTACTACTTCACCGGCGACGGCGCCCGCCGCGACAAGGACGGCTACTATTGGATCACCGGGCGCGTCGACGACGTGCTCAACGTCTCCGGCCATCGCCTGGGTACCGCCGAGATCGAATCGGCTCTGGTGCTGCACGAGAAGGTCGCCGAGGCTGCCGTGGTCGGCTATCCCCACGAGATCACCGGCCAGGGCATCTACGCCTACGTCACCCTGATCCACGACGTGGAGGGCACCGATGCGTTGAAAAAGGAATTGGTGAATATGGTGCGCCAGGAGATCGGTCCCATCGCCAAGGTCAACATCATCCAGTGGGCACCCAGCCTGCCCAAGACCCGCTCCGGCAAGATCATGCGCCGCATCCTGCGCAAGATCGCCGCCAACGAGCTGGGCAGCCTGGGCGACACCTCTACCCTGGCCGATCCCAGCGTGGTGGAGAGCTTGGTGGATAACCGGGCGAACAAGTAAAACGCGGCGTGAAGGAGGGGGCCTTTCGTGCCGCAAGAGAGGCCTGCGCCCCCTTTATCCGCACCAAACCCTGTCCTGAACGCAGTCGAAGGGTGCGCGAGGACTGTAACGAACCTCTGGCGTGGCATCGAAAAACTGGCGTAACTATTCAGATCCCCCCAAAAAATGCGATTTTTTGTGGGTAATAGACAGCCCTCTGGGAGGGGGTTGGGGGGGAGGGAACGATTTAGGAGCTGTCCGGAAATAAGTTGGACAATATCGCGCTCAGATTTAGGTCAGATTTGGTCGATCTGATGGAGCAAAACCGCCTATTTTCGCGGCAGAGCCGCTCCCGCGGCGGTGGGAGCGGCTCTGCCGCGAAAAGAGCTCGATTGAAGATCGGCCAAAGATGGCCTGAAGATGAGATGCGAGATGTACAAGTTATTTCCGGACAGTTCCTTAGGGGCGAGGCGACCTTTTATCCTTGTGGGGTGGCTCGACTCGCCCCATGATCCTTGATCTCCAGCGCCCGCCTGTAGATCTCATTGCGGCGCCTGCCGGTGGCTTCGGCGACGATCTCGGCAGCCCGCTTGACGGACAGGTCGCGGAGCAGCAGGGCAAGCAGCCGGTCGATGGCGATGGGGGACTCGTCCGCAGCAGGGTTCCGTTCCGGCGCCCCCGCCACCAGGATGACCATCTCGCCCCGCTGCTGATTCGGGTCCTGTTGCACCCGTTCCAGCAGCCCGGCCAGGGGGGCGTCCAGGAAGGTCTCGTGCAGTTTGGTCAGTTCCCGGGCCAGCACGGCGCGGCGTTCGGTGCCGAAGGTTGCGGCCATGTCCGCCAGGGACTCGGCCAGCCGGTGGGAGGATTCATAAAAGACCAGGGTGGCGGGGAACTCGGCCAATTGTTCGAAACGCCGCCGCCGTGCGGGGGCGGTGCGCGGGGGGAAGCCCTCGAACAGGAAACGGTCCGTGGGCAGACCCGCCGCCGAGAGGGCGCAGATGATGGCGCTGGGACCCGGTATGGGGACTATCTTGCAGCCCTGCCGGCGGGCCGCACTGACCAGGGGGTAGCCGGGATCGCTGATCAGGGGGGTGCCGGCGTCGGAGATCAGGGCGATGGATTCGCCCGCCCCCAGGCGCTCCAGGATGCGGGCCGAAATGCTGGTCTCGTTGTGCTCGTGGAGGGCGATCAGGGGCCTGCCGATACCCATGGCGCTCAGGAGTTTAGCACTGTGCCGGGTGTCCTCGGCGGCGATCAGATCGACCGAGGCAAGGGTCTCGACGGCCCGTTGGCTCAGGTCGCCCAAGTTGCCGAGGGGGGTTGCCACCACATATAAGGTACCGCTCTCAATTGACACTTTTGCACTGACCTCGGATACTGCCCAACAATCTCCAACCCATTGAAAACGCGGTTTGCCGCCTGATTTTCTCGATTTGCCCCTGGCGTCGGGAACCTGACCTCCCGACCGATTTCGTCACTTGGCAACGGCCGTTTCCCTGACAGTTACGATTATGCATCAGCGTTCGCTTAAATCCTTCGTCTTTGCCCTTTTTGCCCTGTTGACGGCCGCAGCCTGCGTGCCGACCTCGACGACCCGGCAGGGCCAGGGCGGCGGCGATCTGGTCGGCTCCGAGGAGCGGCAGCGCTACCTGACGGAGGCCATGGCACTGATGCGTCTGGCCAAGGATAGCCCCTCTCCCGCCCGCGATCAGCAATACATGAAGGCCGCAGAACTCTTTCTGTACACAGATCGCCCGACCCAGGCCATCGACGCTGCCGGCCAGGTCAACGCCAGTGTCCTTCCCGCGGCCGACCAGTTCCGCTGGCGTCTGCTCAGTGCCGAGATCGATCTCCAGCGGGGCGCGGTGGATCGCGCGGTCGCCGGCCTGGAGGCGGGGCCGGACAGCGATGCCCCCCGGGATCAATTGCTGCGGTATTACCAGGTCAAGGCCAAGTCCTGCCACCGGGCCGGAAAAATGCTGGAGAGTGCCCGTGCCCGCACCGCCCTGGACCGGCTGCTGGAGGCCCCCGACGAGCGCACTGCCAATCAACTGGAGATCGTCAAGACCCTGGCCCTGCTGAGCGATACCGCCCTGGACCTGTTGCAGCCCAACCCGCCCGACGAGATGACCGGCTGGATGGAGCTGGCGCGGATCTTCAAGAAACATGGCGACAACTTCGCCTCGGCCCAGCCGGAATACGCGGCCTGGCGCGCCCGCTTCCCCAGCCATCCGGCCGAGACAGAGTTGTTTGCGCGGCACTATGGCGAGGTGAAGGCGCGGCCCAGGACCAACCTGGCACGGGTCGCCGTCCTGCTGCCCCAGTCGGGACCCTTGCAGAAGGTCGCCAACTCCATCAGAGAAGGGATCATGGCGGCCCACTCCGTCTCGGACCCCGCTAGCCGGCCCGGGCTGAGCTTCTACGACAGCAGCGATTCGCAAAATGTCCCTGCCCTCTATCAACAGGCGGTGCAGGAGGGTGCCAGCGCCGTCATCGGTCCACTGGATAAGGGCGCCCTCGGCGTACTGGCCGCCGGCGGGGATCTGCCGGTGCCCACCCTGGCCTTGAATCAGAATGCCGCAACGACCAGCCTGCCGCCGGCCAATCTCTATCAGTTTGCCCTTTCCCCCGAGGACGAGGCCCGCCAGGCGGCGGAGCGCGCCCGCCAGGACGGGCATGCCCTTGCTCTGGCCATGGCCCCCAATACGGCCTGGGGACAACGGGAGCTGAGCGCCTTCACCCAGCGCTGGACCGAGTTGGGCGGGCGCATAGCGGAACAGGCACTCTACGACGAGAAGCAGCACGACTTCTCGCCCCAGATCGTCGGCCTGACCAACCTGGACGAGGGCGAACAGCGCTACAAGCGGCTGCAAAAACTACTGGGCCGCAATCTCCATTTCGAGCCCCAACCCCGGCGGGACGCCGATTTCCTCTTTCTCTCCGCCGAGGGGGGCAAGGCACGGGAGATCCGGCCCCAGCTCCAGTTTCACAGGGCCGGTAAGCTGGCGATCTACAGCACCTCGCGGGTATTCAACGGCGATGTCAATCCAGGCCGGGACAGGGACATCGATGGGGTCCGCTTCCCGGATGTCCCCTGGCTGCTGGTGCCCGAACAAGGCCCCCTCTCCCGCGAGGCGGTGGCCCGGATGTTCCCCGCCTCCCAGACCCAATATCCCCGGCTCTACGCCATGGGCATCGACAGCTATAACCTACTGTTCGATCTGGAGCGCCTCGCCGCCGGCCGGCGCCACGAGACCAGCCAGGGTAAGACCGGCAATCTCTACCTGGACGAAGGCAATCTGGTCCATCGCCGCCTGGTCTGGGCCGAGATCAGCAACGGCCGGCCCAAGGTCATCGGCTATACACCCGCCCCCGGTCCGGGCGTGGCGGGCGCCACCTCCAATTGAACAGGACCGGCAGAGAGGCGGAGGATCTCGCCCTTGCCTATCTGACCGGGCGGGGCTTGCGCCTGATCGAACGCAACTATTCGACCCGCTTGGGGGAGATCGACCTGGTCATGGGGGACGGAGATTGCCTGGTCTTTGTCGAGGTCCGGTTCCGCAGGCCGGGGCGCTTCGGCGATGCCGTCGAGAGCGTCGGCCGGCGCAAGCAGGGGCGGTTGCTCAGGGTGGCCGAGGCCTTTTTGCTGGAGCATCCCGTTCAGGCGCGGCGCCCCTGTCGTTTCGATGTTGTCGGCATGGGGGCCGATCAGGGTAAAATCGAATGGATTCAAGACGCTTTTGGCCATTGAGAGACAAGATGGAGTCAATTGAACAAATACAACGCCTCTTCCAGGAAAGCATCGAGACCAAGAGCCGGGCGCTCCCCCTGCTGTCCGGCCCCATTGCCGATGCGGCCCAGTTGATCTTCAGCCGCTTGATCCAGGGCAACAAGGTCCTGAGCTGCGGCAACGGGGGGTCGGCCGGCGATGCACAGCATTTCTCCTCGGAGATGCTGAACCGCTTCGAGCGGGAGCGCCCCGGCCTGCCAGCCATGGCCCTGACCACAGATACCTCCACCCTGACCGCCATCGCCAACGACTACAGCTTCGAGCAGATCTTCTCGAAGCAGGTGTCCGCCCTGGGGAACCCCGGCGATATCCTGCTGGCCATCTCCACCAGCGGCGGCTCAGCCAATGTGAACAAGGCCGCCCAGGCTGCCCATGAGCGGGAGATGGCGGTGATCGCCCTGACCGGACGGGAGGGCGGGGAACTCGCGACCCTGTTGCAGGGTCAAGACATCGAAATCCGCGTGCCCTCGTCGTCCACGGCGCGCATCCAGGAGACCCACCTCCTGGTGATCCACTGCCTTTGCGACCTGATTGACCGGAAACTGCTCGGAAACTGAGGGGAATATTCCATGCAACGCCTTATGCCGTATCTGTTTGTATTGGTATCGACCCTGTTGCTTCAGGGATGTGCCCCCCTGGTCGTCGGCGGGGCTGCGACTTCCGGGGTGCTGACCGCCCACGACCGGCGTTCCGCAGGTTCCGTGGTCGAGGATCAGGGGATCGAGCTGACGATTTTCCATTACAAGAAGACCCATCCGGAGATCAAGAGCTACAGCGACATCTCCAGCACCAGCTATAACCGCCAGGTCCTGCTCACCGGCTCGGCGCAGAGCCGCGCCGTGGCCGACCAGGTGGTGAACTACGTCAAGGGCCTGTCCAACGTGCGGCAAGTCTTCGATGAGATCGAAATCAACGACGGCGGTGGTTTCGGTGACACGGTGAATGACACCTATCTCAACTCCCAGGCCAAGATGTCCCTGTTCAGGATCACCAAGATCAAGGACTTCGACCCGACCCGCGTGAAGGTCTCCACCTATAACGGCAGCGTCTATCTCATGGGTCTGGTAACGCCCACCGAGGGCAACGCCGCAGCAGAGGAGGTGCGCTATGTCAACGGCGTCAAGCGGGTGGTCAAGCATTTCGAGTACGTCGATCTCCCGAAGCCGGGCAGTACCCCGCAGGAACGGGGCGGCCGGGGCAGCGTCACCACCACGCCCCTCCAGGGCTCATCGCGTGCGCAAGAGGCCTCGCCCCGTCCCATGGCGGGGAACGTCTACGGCGGAGGTGGTGCCGATCCCTCTCCCCATAACGTCTGGCAATGAGTCCCGGCGGGGAATACCCCCCGGTTGAATCCTTCCCCCGCCCCTTGGAGCAACGCCTCCGCGCCCTGGTTGGCGAGGGCAACCTGCTGACCGGACGGGTCGATTGCTGGCCCTACGGCTACGACAACAGCCGCCGCCATGCCTGTCCCCAGGCGGTGGTCTTCGGCACCGGTCACGAG
The DNA here is from genome assembly GCA_018812525.1 of Gammaproteobacteria bacterium. GTDB lineage: Bacteria > Pseudomonadota > Gammaproteobacteria > Chromatiales > Chromatiaceae > YD12-FULL-61-37. The sequence continues at coordinate 11,278 of JAHJDE010000178.1, read as the reverse complement.
CAGATCCGCGATCTGGTCCTCTTCTGCAACGCCGAGCGCATCCCCCTGATTGCCCGTGGGCGCGGCACCGGCACCACCGGCGCCACGGTCCCGGACCGTGGGGGTATCGTCCTCTCCCTGGAGCGCATGGACCGTATCCTGGAGATCGACCCGGACAACCGGCTGGCGCGGGTCGAGCCCGGCGTGACCAATCAGGCCCTGCAAGAGGCGATCGCCGCCAAGGGCTTCTTCTGGCCGCCCGATCCCACCAGCGCCGCCGCCTGCACCATCGGCGGCAATCTGGCCTACAACTCGGCCGGTCCCCGCGCCGTGAAATACGGCACGCCGCGCGAGAACACCCTGGGCCTGCGCGCCGTCACCGGCCTGGGCGAGGAGATCCGCACCGGGGTTCTGACCACCAAGGGGGTGGTGGGCTACGACCTGACCCGCCTCCTGATCGGCTCCGAGGGGACCCTGGCCATCATCACCGAGGCCACCCTGCGGCTGACCCCGTTGCCCGAGGCGAAGCGCACCCTCCAGGCCGTCTACCGGGACATCCAGAGCGCCGCCCGCGCCGTCTCGGCCATCATGGCCCAGCCGGTCACCCCTTGCGCCCTGGAGTTCATGGACGCCAAATCCCTGGAACTGGTGCGCGGGTTCTCCGATGCCGATCTCCCGGCCGAGGCGGGGGCGCTGCTGATGATCGAGGTGGATGGTCCGACCGATGGCCTGGACCATGCCGTGGAGTCCATCGGCCGGGCGGCGGCCAACGAGGGGCTGATCGCGATCGAGGCCGCCCGCGATGCCGAGACCGTGGCGCGCCTCTGGCGCACCCGCAAGTCCCTCTCGCCGGCCCTGCGCAAGGCTGCGCCCAAGAAGATCAACGAGGACGTGGTGGTGCCGGTCTCCCGCATCCCGGCCCTGGTGGAGGGGCTCAACCGGCTGTCGCGTGAGCAGGATATCCCGATCGTCAACTTTGGCCACGCCGGCAACGGCAACATCCACATGAACCTGCTGTTCGACCCCGCCGAGCCGGGCGCGACCCGGCGGGCCGAGATCTGCCTCGATGCCGCCTTCGACCTAGTGCTGCAACTGGGCGGCACCCTCTCCGGCGAGCACGGCGTGGGCCTGGAGAAGCGCGACTTCATCGACCGGGAGATCGATCCCGTCACCCTGCGCCTGATGCGCGCCATCAGACGCCAGTTCGACCCCAACGGTATCCTCAATCCGGGCAAGGCATTGCCTGAGTAGATGAAAAATGGACAGGACTAACAGGATAATCACAGCACGTAGGTCGGGCTTTAGCCCGACGTGTCGGCCTAAAGGCCGACCTACAACCCTCAACCCTTTGATGTCTTGGGATAAATAGTGATCTGGGTAATAACGTCATGAAAAAGCTGAGAGTCTATCTGTCCCTTTTGTCCGCCCTGGTCCTGTCGGTCGCCGCCATCCTCGTCTTCCTGGACAGCGGCCTGGGCATTGCCTTCTGGCTGGTCGCCCTGGTTGCCGCCGCCCACTACTACTTCAGCCGCGAAGGCAAATGCACCAACTTCATCGTTTGGAAGGAGAAGGACAGCGTCGGTATCCTCTCCATCGACGAGGACCACAAGAAACTGTTCAACCTGATCAACAACCTCCAGGTGACGGTCATGTGCGACACCGGCCAGGAGTTCGAGCGCGAGGCGCTCGATCAGCTCATGGATTACACCCGCTACCACTTCCAGCGCGAGGAGGAACTGATGCGGGCCCACGGCTACCGGGACTACGAGGCCCACAAGGGGCAGCACGATCAGATGATCATCCAGACCAGGATCTTCATCGACCGCTACAACGAGAAGGGCCGCGCAGCCCTGCCCGAGGTGGTGAACTACCTACGCCTCTGGCTGTTGCAGCACATCAACGTCACCGACAAGAAATACACGCCCTATTTTCAGGAGAAAGGGGTGATTTGAGACCTCCCGGGTTCCTGGTCACCGGACCAAAGCCTCTCCCGCAACGCTGAATCCCGCCGCACCCGCCGCTCAACCACCAGCCTTAACAGATCGCCGCCGATGCGCAGGCTGACGCGATGGCGAGCGCGGGTGACGGCGGTGTAGAGCAGTTCCCGGCTTAGTACGGGCGAATCCTCTTCCGGCAGGACCAGGAGGATTGCATCGAATTCCGAGCCCTGGGACTTATGTACGGTCATGGCGAAGACGGTCTCGTGCTCGGGGAGGCGGGAGGGGGGGATCGAACGCAGTCCATCCAGGTCACCTCCGGCAAACCAGACACGTGGACGTCCCTGGGGATCGGGCCAGATCAGGCCTAGATCGCCGTTGAAGAGACCGAGGCCTGGGTCGTTGCGGGTCACCAGGATGGGACGGCCGCGATAGAAGGGGGTTGCGGGGTCGATCAGGCCGCGCCCTGCCAGGCCCTGTTCGATGAGGGCATTCATGTTGCCGACGCCGAAGTGACCCTCACGCAGGGCGCAGAGGACACGGAAGCGCTCCATTTCGGCCAGGGCTTCTTGAGGCGTCGCTGCCGACAGATAGGATTGATAACGGTCGATGGCCCGTACCGCCAGCCGTTTCGGCCCATCGGTCAGCCAGCGCAGATCGGGTTGGTCCCCCTGTAACAGATCAAGGGCGCCGGCGCTGTCGCCGTTCCGAACTGCCGCGGCGAAGCGGCCGATGGCGCCCGCTCCTTCGAAGCGGCGGCTCTTGCGCAGCAGGATGACGGAGTCGGTCAGGGGGGCTGTCGGCGCATCCCCTCTCCCCAGCCCTCTCCCAGGGGGAGAGGGGGCAGTGGCAGGGCCTGCTGATGGTGGTTGTTCACGAGATTCAGGGGGCAGCATCCCCTCCCCCTCAGGGGGAGGGCTAGGGTGGGGGATCGGTTGGCCACAAAGCTGGCCGAGCTTTTGGCGCATGGTTTCGCTCAGAGGAGGCGGGTCGAAGGGGCCGCAGATGTCACCCAGGACATATCCCGCCTCCACCGAGGCGAGCTGATCCCGGTCGCCCAGCAGGATAAGCTGTGCCTGTCCCGGCAGGGCGCTCAGCAACCGAGCCATGAGGGGAAGATCGACCATGGAGGCCTCGTCCACCAGCAGCAGGTCGAGATGAAGGGGATTTTCCGGTCCGTGCCGGAAACCCTCGCCCGGCCGCGCCCCCAGAAGGCGGTGGATTGTGGTCGCCTGGTCGGGGATCGCTGCCCTCTCGGCCTCATCCAGCGGCAGGCTGGCCTTGGCCGCACGGATCGCTTCCGCCAGGCGTGCCGCCGCCTTGCCAGTGGGGGCGGCCATGACCATGCGCTTGGTGGCCAGATGTGTTGCAAGGGCTAGGATCACCGCCGCTGTCCAGGTCTTGCCCGTGCCCGGCCCCCCCGAAATCACGCAGAAGCGGCGAGAGAGCCCCAGGGCCACGGCGGCCTTTTGCCAATCGATCTCGCTGGAGGGGGGGAAGAAGCGGTCCAGGTCCGCTGGAACGAGGCGGCTCTCCACCTTTTCCCCAGCTCGGGCCAACAGGGCTTCGGCCAGGTCGTTCTCGTAGTGCCAGTAGCGCCCCAGATAGAGCCGATTGCTGGCGTCCAGGATCAGGGGGGTGAAGGCGCCGGGCACTCCCACCACGGGACTCGCGGCGAGGATCTGGCGCCATCGGGGGAGTGGCGGCGCGGTCTGGTCCACAGAGGTCTCGGGGAAGGGTCGTTGGCCGGCGATCGCGGCCAGGGGCAGGCAGACATGACCCTCGCCGGTGGCCTTGGTCAGCAGGGCCGCCGCCAACATCAACCCCGGATCGCCATTGCCCAGCTCCCCCATGAGCAGGGCGAAGTGCCGGTCGAAGGGGCGCAAGGCGCCCTGGGTCACGGCGGTGTCAAGCCACTGCCTGTTCATCCAGAAAACCTCCCTTTAACCGCAAAGGGCGCAAAGAACGCAAAGGAACCCCCTGGGTTGTGATCTGATCGGATACGCCCTTTGCGGTTAAGAGAGGAATCCGGGTTCATTCACTACCCCCAAAGAGCCGGTCGAGCCCGTCGACCAAGGCGAAGGCGGGCCGGTCGAAGAAGATCCCCGCGCCATTGCCCTGCTCGGGCGACATGCCGCGCGGGAAGAGGTAGTAGATACCGCCGAAGTGGCGTTCGTAGCCGTAATCCCTCAGCCGGGTTGCCAGATAGCGGTGGAGCGCGACCGTGTAGATCAGGTATTGCAGGTCGTAACGGTGAGCGGCCATGGCGGCGCGCAGGCCGGCGGGACCGTAGTCTTCCAGACGGTTGGACTTGTAGTCGGCCAGGTAGTAGCGCCCCTGGTGCTCGAAGACCAGATCGATGAAGCCGATCATCAGTCCCTTCGCGGGATTGAATTGCAGACGTCCGCCCTCGGGGGTGAAGTTACCCAGCCCTTGGAGCATGGCATCGAGGGCCGCGGGGCTGACCTCGGCCAGGGGGTAGTGGAAGGCCATCTCGGCGCGGCGCCGGTCGGCTGCAAGGTCACGCAACAGCAGGGTCTCGGCCGGATCGAGGGGGCTGTCGAGCAGGTTGGCCATCAATTGCTCCGCCGCTCCGCACAGGCCCCGATCCATGCCGAAGAGGTCGAGCTGGCGTTCCACCTCGTGCCGCAGGGCATCGCCCCTGGCCCGGGGAAAGTCCAGCCGTTCCAGCAGGCCGTGGAGGAAGAGCCCCGGCTGGATGCCGGCGGGGAAGCTGTCGATGACGGCGGGCGTCAATGATTCGACGGTCGCGGCCACCTCCGCCAGCCGTTCGGCGCTCGGGGTCCCGCCCGAGGAATGGACGGCGCCGGCGATCAGCCCGGAATAGCTGGTGATGCGCCAGTTGCGCTCGATATTCCCCCGGAAGGGGCGGGCGATCAGGGGCGTGGATTTCGCCTTGTCTGGGGATAGCGGTTGACCGATTCCCTCCAGGGGCAGGGACTCGATGGCGATGGCGCCATCATCGCCCGCAAGGACGTTCAGTTCCGCCAGCAGGCTGGCATCATCGCCCATGCCCATACAGTGAAAGTCGCGAAGCGCAGGTTTGCCCCCTCCCCCGTGCGGGGGGAGGGAACGATCGAGGGATGAGGCGACATGATCATCATTCGGGCTGAGACGCCTCATCCCCTGATCGTTGGGATGCAGCAGCCGGCCCAGGGCGCCATGCTGAACCCCATTGATATAGCCCCAGGGCAGGTAGCAACGGTGCTGGGCGCGGGTCAGGGCAACGTAGGCGAGACGGGTCTCCTCGGCCAGCCGCTCCTCATCCGCCAAGCCCCGGTGAAGGTCGAACCCTTTGGAGCCCAGGTCGAACAGCAGATCGCCGCTGTCCCGTTCATGGACCGGGAGCGGGGGCTTGGGTTTGAACTCCTTGGCCTGGTAGAGGTAGGGCAGGAAGACGATGGGGTATTCCAGCCCCTTGCTTTTGTGGATAGTGACGATGCGCACCAGGCGCTGGTCGCTCTCCAGCAGCAGGGTCTGTTCCTCGTTGTCGGCCTCGCCATCGATGGCGCGGCAGCGCTGATCGGCGAACCAGCGCGTCAGTCGCTCGGGGCTGTCCTCTTGGCGCGAGGCGTTCTGCAGCAACTCCGCCAGATGCATGAGATTGGTCAGGCGGCGCTCTCCCTGCTCCCCTCGCAACAGCCGGGCGGGGATTCCGCGCTCGTGGAGCAGGGGCATGAACATGGCCATGAAGCCATGCCCCCGCCAGCGGCGTTGGCCTCGGTCGAAAACTGCGTGCCAGGTCTCCCAGTCCTCCGTGCTTTCCAGCAGGGCATGGATCTCCCTGGCGGTCGCCCCCAAGAGGGAGGTCGCGGCGGCGGCCCGCAGGGCGCGGCCGTCGCTAGGGGCGGTGAGGGCGCGCAGCAGCAGGGCCAGCTCGCGCGCCTCCTCCGTGTCGAAGACGTTATCCCGGCTCTGGAAGACGCTGCCGACGCTGAGCCGGCGCAGGGCCTGTCCCAGGGTCGCGGCCTCGAATCTGTTGCGCACCAGCAGGGCGATGTCGCCCGGTCCCAGGGGCCTATCGCCGATCAGGGCGCGGCCCTGTTCGCCGAGACTGATCAGACGGGCGATCTCGGCGGCACAGGCGTCGGCGATGAGGGGTTCGGCCCGGTTCTTCGGCACATCCTTCTTCCCCTCCGCGCGGGGCAGGAACCAGATCCGCAGGGGGGCGTCGGTCTGGCCATCGATGGTCAGCGGGGCCGCGTCGGCACAGCCCGCCGCCGAGAGGGGTTCGTAGGGGATGTCCTCGAACAGGAAGGGGAGGGGATGGTTGCCGAAGAGGCGGTTGATCCCCGCCACCAGCCGTCCGGCCGAGCGCCAGTTCCGGGTCAGGGTGTAGCGGTTGTCGGTGGTGGGTCGCTCCCGGCTTCCTGCCTCCCGCGACATTAGTCCATCCCTGGACGTCATGTCGCGCCGGGCGCGGATATAGGTGAAGACATCGGCCCCCCGGAAGCTGTAGATGGCCTGCTTGGGGTCACCGATCATAAAAAGGGCGCTGTTATCCTCTGTCGTCCTGAATATTCGCTGGAAGATCCGGTATTGGAGACCGTCGGTATCCTGGAACTCGTCGATCAGTGCCGCCGGGTGGCGCTCGCGCAGACGCGCGGCCAGGGCAGTGCCGCCGGGACCGCCGAGGGCCTGATCCAGGCGCCAGAGGAGGTCGTCGAAGGTCAGCTCGCGGCGGCGCTCCCTGCGGGCATCCAGTTGTTCCAGGCACCAGTCGCGGGCCTGTTGGAGGAAGCGGGCGAGGAGTTGTCGCTTGGTGTCCTCTATCAGTTCCCGATAGGCCTGGCACCGGTCGAAAAAGGGGTGCTGGGGGGGCGTCTTCTTCTTGAGGGTGGTCTCGGCCAGCTTGGCGCTGGTAAAGAGCTCGAAGCCCTTGGGAAGGGATAAAAAAAGGCCGCCCGCGAACCAGTGGTCGAGGGCAGCCTGGGCATCGCGGATTCCATCCGGTGTGTAGCCTTTCCGCTTGTCCTTTGATAGACCCTCGGCCGATGCCAGAAGTTCAACTACCTTCAGTCCCTGTCCCCGCCAAGTGGTATGGAGGTCTTGGAAGGCCCCTTGTGCGGTTGCTGCAAGAGGAAGCGGAGAGGGGGTGTCGAGACAGAGCCGTCCTTCCCGATGGCGCAGGAGGTCCCGCAGGGTGCGCAGCAATGCGGCGGGGCCGTCCCATTGTTCCCGCAGCCAGTCGGCCATGGGCGGTGAGAGGGTCGCGGCCTGGACGCGCCAGAAGTCCTCCACCACCTGCTGCTCCAGCGCCCGGTCGTCGGTCACAAATTCGCTCTCGAACAGGGTCCCGCTCTCAAGGGCGTTGTCGCTCAATACCCGCTGGCAGAAGCCGTGGATGGTGAAGATCGCGGCTTCGTCGAGGCGCACCAGACTGTCGCGCAGGCGCTGGATGGCCTGATCCCGGTCGGGCAAGCGGGCGGCGAATTGGGCCAATTCCCCGGCATCTCTTGTTTCATGCCCTTCCAGGTGATCGAGGAGGCGGCCCATGCGTAAACGGACACGGTCACGCAACTCCCCTGTGGCGGCGTTGGTGAAGGTGACCACCAGAATCCGGTCCAGATCCAGCCCAAGCTCCAGCAGGAGCCGCAGGTAGAGGCTGGTGATGGCGTGGGTCTTGCCCGTCCCCGCGCCGGCCTCGATCAGCCGCGTCCCGGTGAGGGGGATGGTGAAGGGGTCCAGGGGTTGGCTGGTGGTGTTCATGGGGCTCTAAATTTCCTTATTGTTCCCACGCCCTGCGTGGGAACGCCGCCAGCGACGCTCCAGCGTCGCGGATCGCCGGATACTGGAGGTAGGCGTGGGTCTCGGGACGCTGGAGCGTCCGGGGATGCATTCCCACGCCAGAGCGTGGGAACGATCACAGGGGGAGGGGGTTCCCTGGTCATGCTTCCCCCTGGGCCAATAGGGGCGGCAACAACCGTTCGGCGAGGTCGGCGAAGGACTCGCCGATGGGGTCGTGCCCGGTGAAGGCGATTTGGTTGTAGAGGTCATCGCCGGGACCGCTGGCGTGGCCGTTTCCGGTCCAGCCATTGATTGCGCGTGCCAGGGCCTCGTCCCGGTCCTTTCCAGCCGCTAGCCGCTCGGCAAATTCCAGCGAGAGTTGAGGGAAGAAGGGCAGGGGTGAGCACATACCTTCCCGGAAGGCGGCGATCCAGGGTCGCAGTCGCTCGGATGCGTTGGTTACAGGGCTGTAGGCGGCCTCGTCATTCAGGGCAAGGCAACGGCTGATAGCATCGATCCCCTCGGGGTTCAAGGCATTCAGCACCAGGTGGCGCAGCCAGAGTTCGATGCGCTGCTCCGCCTTCAGGGTGGCCGGGCGATAGAGCAGCAGCCCCTTGCTGTTGAGGTGGCGCAGGCGACCCTTGAGCCGTACCCCATCGATTTCGAGATCGAACTCCATCGGCCCCCTTGCGCCCCCCGTTAGGGCCGTGATCCGTTCCGCCAGATCCCTGGATTCGGTCCATCGATCCTGAAATTCAAGCTCCCCCAGCGCCCCGGCGGGGAGCAGGCCCGCGGCCCGCTCCAGGTTCAGGGCATGAGAGGCATCCCGGCCGTCGAATAGGCATGACAGGTTCTCGGTGCGCAGGTGATAGGCATCGAGCCTGTCCAGGGTGAAGGGCTCCTTATCCTCGACGGCCGTCTTCCACTCCTCGGGATAGAGGCCGAGGCGCCGTTGCAGAAAGTATTTGGCCGGATGGCGGAAGAAGGCGATCAGCTCCTCCAGCCCAAGGTTCTCCAGGTCCTGGGACGGCAGGGGTTCCGGGACGAAGCGCGGCGAAGCGGGGAGCGGCGCGGGCCGAATCCACTCCTCGGCATAGCTGGCACTGGGGCCGCTGCCCGTGAAACAGGCAGGGCTGAAGGGTTGCAGGGGATGCTCGGCGATAAGGGGCTGGTCGTCCTTGAGATAGTCGAGCAGTTCGCTCACCACCATCGAGGGGAGCTGCCGTTCATTGTCGCGCCGGTCGCGGCCCTGGTAGCTGATATAGAAGAGATCCCGCGCCGAGAGCAGGGCCTCCAGGAAGAGGTAGCGGTCGTCCTCCCGCAGGGAGCGGTCGCCGGACCGGGGCTTGGCCGCCATCAGGTCGAAGGAGGGCGGTCGCCGGTTGCGGGGGAATTCCCCGTCGTTCATGCCCAGGAGACAGATCACCCGGAAGGGGATGCTGCGCATGGGGACCAGGTTGCAGAAGGTCACCTGACCGGCCAGGAAACGGCGGCCCCGCGCCGGCTGTTCCAGCTCGGCGGCCAGGTGCTCCCGCACCAGGGACGGGCCGAGTTGGGCGTGGGGGTTCGCCCGGGCCGCCTGTTCGGCGAAATGGCCCAGGGCATCGCGGATCTCCTGCAAAAGATAGCGCTCCGCCTCGGCCGGGGCAAAGAAATCGCCCAGCAGCTCGTTGAGCCGGTCACGCCAGCCCTCGGCTGTGGCGGGCTGCGCCAGCCGCTTGCGCCAATGGCGCAGGCGTTCGATCAGCTCGTGCAGGGCGCCCAGCCAGGGGGTCTCGGAGCCGGCGATGCCCGGCAGGGGCAGGTAGCCGGCGAAGGTCTCTTTCCGTTCCGGCAGGGCATAACCCAGCAGCAGCCGGCGCAGGCCGAACTGCCAGGAGTGGGCCTCATCCTCGGGTAGATCCAGCTCTCGGCGATCTTGGCCGTCGCTGCCCCAGCGGATGCCGGATTTCCTGATCCAATCGCGCACCCGCTCCAGAGATTCCTCCGGAAGCCGGAAGCGGCGCAGGAGGGCCGGAAGTTCCAGCAGGCCCAGGACCTCCGAGGCGGCCAGTCGTGAGCTGGGCAGGGCCAGGAGATCGAGAAAGGCCTGGGCCAGGGGTTCGCTGGCCGAGATGCCCAGATCGGCCACCGACCAGGGGATGAAGCGCGGCTCGGGTGCGGAGCCGAAGATGGCCTCGATAGTCGGGGCATAGTCGCCGATGTTGGGGGCCATCACCACCACCTCGCGGGGATGGAGATCGGGCAGGGCCTCGAAGCATTCGAGCAGGCGATCGTGCAGGACCTGGACCTCGCGCAGGGGGCCGTGGCAGGCGTGGACCTGGATGGAGGGGTCGCATGCCGGGGAGGGGGTGATTTGCCCAGTGGCGCGGCGGTCGCGCAGATTCAGGATATCCCCCTGCACCCGGTGCAGCAGGCGCGTCCCTTCGGGCTCCCGGAACAGCTCTTTTTCCTCCGCGCCCAGCCCCTGCAGCAGTTCGTTGAAATCGCGTCCCACCTTGCCCAGGGAGGCCAGCAGCGCGTTGCCGACGCTATAGTAGGCGCTCACATCCGGTTTGCCGCTGCGTTCCCAGTGGGAGCGCAGGCGGGCCAAGGTCCGTTCCGATTCGATGTCACCCCAATAGGCGAGGGAAGGATTGGGTACGAAGAGATGGATATCGGTTGCCCGCGCCAGCCGCTCCCATACCGCCAGATAGGCCGGGGGCTGGGAGGTCAGCCCGAACAGGGCGATCCGCTCGGGCAACCGGTCCCGCGCCAAGCGTCCCGCGTCCCCCAGCCGCAGGAACTCATCCAGGAGCCGCGCCCGGTGGCGGGTCCCGAGGCGTTCCACCAGCGCCCGCCATAGCTGCGCCTGCCAGTGGTCCTCCGCACCCGTCTCCCATTGAAGAATCCAATCCTGGCGATAGACCAGGTACTGATCGAAGAGATCGGCCATACGCTTCGCCAATTGATAGGCCTTGCGCTCCGGGTCGGGTCCCGCCAGATAGCGGCGCGGCAGCTCGAAGCCCGTTCGCGCCACCAGTTCCGGCAGCAGATCCAGGCAGACCCAGAGCAGCTGCTCGGCGTTGAAGGGATTCTCTTCGGGGACGTTTTCCAACTGGGCGGCCAGCATGCGCCAGACGAAAGTCGCGGGCAGGGGGAACTCCAGATTGGCGGCAATACCCCGGCGCAGGGCCAGTTGCTGGGAGAGCCAGGTCTCCATGCCTTGGTTCTGCACCACCAGGATCTCCGGCGCCAGGGGATTGGACAGGGGGGAGTCCAGCAGCCCTGCGAGCCGCTCCATCAGATCTTCCAGCCGGTTGCTGTGATGAATTTCGAGCATGGCTGCCATTGTAGGCCGTGGGAGGCTCAGAGAGTGAGCCTGGGGTAAGGAACTGTCCGGGAATAATTTGGTAAAGTGGACCCCAAATTCACAGATTGCAGCCTGATTTTCCCGGTTTATCCGTTTCGCGGGTGAAATTATGGGGTGGAAAAGAGGTTCTTGCAAAACTGCAAGAACCTCTTGCGGTTCAGGGATGAACCGCCATTTTCAATGGCCTAAGCCATTGAAAATGAAGAAAACGAAAAATCGCATTTTTCCGTCCTTTGGTCCGTAAACGGTACATCCCTGTACC
>JAHJDE010000177.1 GCA_018812525.1 Gammaproteobacteria bacterium | reverse complement strand
GTATCTTTCTCGCATCGCTTAGCCATTCTTCACTCATGACTGCATTCTCCTTATCGCACTTCATTCAGATTATATTGAAGTATAGTTTATAGATGACTATTCTTCTAAATAAATGTTCAGTTAACTCATAGCCGGGCAATATCAAACCTCTCCGCCGGTAACGCCACTGTTTCATACACCCTCACCCCCCCATCAATGGCACAAAATTCACGCACCTTGGCATCCCAGTACATCTTCTTGCCGAACACTTCCCAGAATGGCCATCCAAACCAGATGCCAAAAAGGACTACGCCAATGCCGATAGAGAATAACGGTATACCAGATTCTCTTTTCTTGATCTTGCGCCAAAGCTTATAGAGAGCAAAGCCAACAAAAGCCCAGATGCCGAATAATAGGAGGAGATAAATGCCGCTCATGCCGCACACCTTTGAGGACATTCCACTTCAACTACAACTGGTGGCGCAACATACAACCAGATCGATGAGATCACATCGTGTGGCGCAACAATGTTGCTTATAGGGAGTGTATTGGGAATCGCTATCTGCGTTTTTGAAGAAGGGGAAATAGGGGCCTGACTCTTTTCCTCCCAGCCCCGCCAGGTTGCGGATCATCTCGCCGAGGGAGGCGTTCTTGCCGCCTACCGTCTCAACATCGCCCATGCCAAGCTGTTCGAGGGGGATGATGTAGTGCGTCATGGCGGACCCTTTTGCTTCGGTGGAGACTGGGGGAAGTATGAAATTCCTCCGCAACAATTGCCACTACCGCGAGAAGGGTTCGGTTGACGTGCGGCCTTATTCCCTAGGCCAGCCTCAGCGGCGTTAGCCGGTAATCGATAGCCTTGACGCCGAAGTAGTACTTGAGCGCGGTAGGCTAATGAATGAGCATCCCAGTAAGGCGTCGAGCAAAAATAACTTGAACAATATTGCGCCCGGATTTAGGTCAGATTTGGTCGAACCGATTGAGCAAAACCGCAGGCGTAGCAGCGCTACGTCGAGGATTTTGCGATTGAGGTTCGGCCAAATATGGCCTGAAGACGAGATGCAAGATGCTCAAGCTATTCTTGCTCGACGCCTCAAGAAAGGAGGGGGGAATGACCGAGACAGAACGCTCTGAAGCACCCGTGGGGGCGGTAGATGCTCCTCGATCGACCTGGGCTTATCCGGATGGCCTGTTCAAGCGCGATCTACGGATGGATTTCATGCGCGGCTTTGCCATGCTGCTGGTCTTTATTGGGCATTTCAATTATTTCTCGCTGTACATGTTTATTGGCTGGGAGCGCATCGGCGTGGTGTCCAGCGCGGAAACCTTTATTGCCTTGGCAAGCATAGTGACCGGCCTGATTTACCGGAAAAGGCTTCAGCGCGATGGGTTCGCTGCCTGCTCATCCGTGCTGGTGGACCGGGGTCTAGAGTTATACCGGATCATGGTTGTCATGATTTTGCTGATCGGGTTAATCCGCTATATTCCTTTCATAGACAGTCTAACCGTCACCACCTTCACGGATCAATTCACAAAAGTTGTTTACTCGATGTATCCGAGTAAAGAGGAAGGAATTCTCTATCTGATCCGCCAATCCCTATTGCTGAGAGCAGGCCCCCACCAATTCCAGATCATTGGGTTGTACGTCGTGCTGTTCATGACGACACCCCTTATTCTCTGGATGATTGTCAAGCAACGTGTTGGCTTGGTATTGGCGCTGAGCTGGGGATTGTATCTAATCAACCTGACGACACCGGAATCGGTTCCGGGTACAGCGGAGATCCGGTTGACCGGCGCCCAATTCGAATACGGCTTCCCCATCATGGCGTGGCAGTTGATTTTCGTCCATGGCGTGGTCGTAGGCTATTACTGGAATGAGGTGATGGCCTTCATGGCCCTTCCCAAGGGACGGATAGTTCTGTGGACAGCCATAGTCCTGTCGATCGGATTCATTTTGTTTACTTTCAATAATCCTTTAAGTGAATTTCCCACCTGGTCCAGACTCTCCTGGGTGCCGGCTGATGAATTCAGGCAGCTGTACCAGTCATACTTCCTTAAATATAAGCTAGGTCCGGGACGGTTATTGAACTCTATTGTGCTGCTTATAGCCGCATATGCGTTGTTGACACGGGTCTGGCATCCATTCTATAGAGCGTTGGGGTGGTTTTTCATTCCAATTGGGCAGGCATCGCTCTATGTGTTCTTTATCCACGTGTTTATCCTATTGCTGGTTAGCAATACTCCACTCCCCGCCTATAACAACTTTTGGGTGAATACCGGTATACATACCTTCGTTCTATTGCTTGCCTGGATCATGGTCAAACGACAGTTCATGTTTCGATGGATACCGCATTGAAGGGTTGCCCCGAACAACAGCTTCAAGCGGTCCGATGGCTATCTGTATTTTTCCGGAGGCTGGGTCTCGTTGGAAGGGGCTGATCTTTCTACGGCGCCCTGTCTTGCGCGGGCTGTTTTCGAGGTTGATCCGATGGCTGCTGGTAGCTGATATAGACTGTTCCATCAGGCCACTCCCTGCGAACCTCCAGGGCAATGCCGTCAGAGAGCAGCCATTTCACCAACAGTCTGCCCCTTTTGTGCGGTTCGCCGAGGGCTATTAGCGGTCGGCCATATTCGCCCTTGAGCTGCTCCACAAGGCGATGGATACCGTCAGGGGTGACGCCGGGTTTCATTCGGATCTCCGCCAACCCGAAACGATCTCCCTCATAGAAAATGAACAGCTCGGTGGCGCCCTGGAACAGCTTGTTTGCTTCGTAACGATCACTCGCCAGGTCATCCTCGAGGAGGATCGGCTTTAGCCCCAGTCGGTCGGTCGCGCGCCGGACCTCGTGGCGCCGGGAGCAGGCGATGTCTAGTCCCAGTAATCGGGCCTGGGCATGTTTCCGGCATTCCAATGCTTCCATCAGCCTGGTCCGGCGGGCCATCGCCCAGTCCTCAGGGGATTTGGCGTAGAGTTCGGCGGCCTGATCGGGGTTGGCCACCAAGCCACCGCGTCCCTCTTCCGTCATCAATCCCAAGAGTCCGTTGGCAGGGGCGAAGCCTTTCCTGGCGGCTTCCTGTAACAGGCGCACGGCCTCGGACTCATCCTTCGTCCCGCCTTCTCCTGACACCAACATCACCGCCAGGTTGTAGCTGGAAGCTGGATGGCTCTGGTTGGTGGCCAGTTGGAACCAGTGACGCGCGGCCTTTTTGTCCTGCCCTGTTTCGCTGCCGTCCGATAAGCTCAAGGCCAGGTAGCATTGGGCCTCTGCCAGGCCTTGCTTGGCAGCCCTTTCGAGCCAGTGGCGGGGTGCCTTCTTGTCCTTGCCTGTTTCCATCAGCAGCAGGGCCAGATTGAGGTGCGCCTCGGGCAGGTCAGCCTTGGCCGCCTGAGTGAACCAATCCATGGCCTTGGCGGTATCTTTCTTCACGCCAAGGCCATGGGCATGCATAACGCCGAGATTGTGCCGGGCCATGGCATTTCCTTGCTGAGCCGACTTGCTAAACCAGGTTATTGCCTGGGGGTAACTCTGCGGGGTTCCACGTCCGAGGTAGTGCAGAACACCGAGGTTCAGTTGCGCCTCGGCGATTCCTTCGTTGGCAGCCTGTTGATAGAGGATCAGGGCCTCGCTTGGCGGGGTTTTCAGGCCGAGCCCCTGATCCTGCATCAGGCCCACATTATATTTTGCGGTAGGACTGCCCTCTGCCATGGATTGACGCCAATAGAGTCCGGCCTGGGTAAATTGCTGCTTCCGGTAGGCATCCAAACCCTGGAGAAATGTCGCTTCCCCAGCCTTGGCGATTTCTACGCAAGTCAGCAATATTCCCAGCAACCATGGCAAACGGCTGATGAATCGATCCATTGGCGATCTTCGCGGTCTTCGGCTATCGGCTAACGCCGTACCTGTCGGTTAGGGCCCGGAAGGAAATAAGTTGGATAAGATTGTGCTCGGATTTGGGTCAGGTTTGGATGCGGCGACTGAGCAAAACCGCAGGCGTAGCTGGGCTACGTCGAGGATTTTGCGATTGAGCCGCGTCCAAAAATGGCCCGAAGACGAGATGCAAGAAGTTCAAGTTATTTCCTTACGAGCCCTTAGAAGGCAAAACTGTAGGACAGGGTAACTGCCCCGTTCTTGACGAAATTGCTCTCACCCAGCTTATTCGGTCCCCAGTTGTCGTAGGTGAGCGCCAGGGTAAAGGGATGCCAATCCCATCGCCCGAAATTATATGACCACTTCCATTCCCCTTCTTCGACACTCTTTTGAAGGCTGACCCTCAGGAACCAGGGCTCGATCGGTGACCATTGCCAGGACGTGTTGAATGATGGTCGAGAACTTACCGGTGCATCAAAGCCAAGGCTACCCGCGATCTTGCGATCACGGAGCCATTTGCTGTCAATCTTGTAGTTGAGATTGAGAACGGCCTTTTCCATGGCAAGCCCATCGCCACTGAGCAATGGCCCCCAGTTGTTGAGCTGAACCGATAGGGTTCCGGGATGCCAGTCGCTGTATCCCACTCCCCAGGAATAGGTCCAGCGCTTATCAGGATTTTTCGGGTCGGGGAGCTTGGACGGGTGATCGAATCCCATGCGGACGAAGATGTTTTGCATAGGGGTCCAGGAGAGGTTCATCCCATGCGACTCGCCCCCGGCCAATTTGGTTTTGTAGTAGGTGCTCCCGGCAATACCCAGCTTATTTTTTTCTTTCTGAATCAGGGGGGGGGTGGCTGCGGTACTGGCCGCGATGGATGCCGATCCACCTGCCTCTGCCGTTGTTCCAGTGGCAGTAGCAATGGCAGGAGGGGCCGTGACCGTGGGGAAGGCGTCCATGGCCAGGACTGTCAGTTTGGCACCCGCCGGCGGGAGTTGGAAATCCTTTAGTCTATCGATGGGCAACCTGGCATCCCCCCGAACCTTTTGGGTCGGCCCCGTAATCCGGCCCGCTTTGGTCAGGGGGGCTTTCTGCTGCTGACTGGAATCCGTCGAAACCGCTGGTGGGTAGGGATCGGGCTCCGAGAAGGGCCGTGCGGAAGCCCCAACAAAAGAAGGCAAGACCTCCTGCGCTTGATTCGGAACCCTGGCCAGACGTGCTGCTGCCGAGGGTGCGCATTCCGCAGGCCAGTCATAGGGATAGGGTACCCCGCTTTTTTTGTTGCGATGGCGTTGGGGCTCCAGGGAAAGGAGGCTCACCCACTCATCCTCCCGGTCCAACTTGCCCGTGACGGGGTGGGGGTCACAGCGTTGACGGTAGAGGCTATGGAAAAACATCTCGAAGGCCGATCCACCCAGGGGGCTGTCGGATAGAAGTCGCGGCACGAAACGGTCTTCAGGATCTTTGGGTAGCACCCCCCAGAGCTCAAAGCCCTGGGTTTGCAGGGGAAAGGGTTCTGCGGCGGGCGAATTGACAGCTCTACCTTCGTCCAGCCTGATGTCGAAGAAGTCGCCTTGCTGGTAGATATCACAGAAGTTCCATCTGAGAGCAACCCGCTCAACCTTCGCTTGCAGAGGCGGAAACCGATAGGTCGCCTCGACCAGACTGAACAGCAGGGAATCGACGGTGGCCGCATGGATCAATCCTGTCTTGTCTTTGGGATATTCACTCGGTAATCCGTGTGCACGGATGGGGTAGGCATAGAGCTGGTCGAGCACGGAAGCCGCGCGATCCTGGTCATCAGCACAGTGCAGACCCCAGGCCAAGGCCGTCAAGGGTGATTGCTTCGGCTCTCCCCCTGCGGCAGCGGTACCGGCGTATGGCAGGGCCATGACCGTGGCGGCCACAACCCCGCAGAGGCAAAGATTCATGCTCAAACAACGTTTTTCCACAATTCGCTCACGAATGCCGGCGCCAGAAAAACGAAACTCCATTAATTAGAACAAATTACAGCATACTTATAATCCTATTTATTAGAAATTGCAAAATTCCGTTCAGGATGGGGCATGGGGGGCCTGCACGCAGATCTCCCAGAGAAGGTCCCTTCCCGGCGTTGCCTGGTCTACACTGCTACCGGAGAAGGGGAATGACGCCCCTCCATGGCTTTGTGGCAAGGGGGGGCTTTATCGCCTGGCCTACAGGGCGTGAGGCAGGGAGAATAGGGACGGGTGTTAATGTTTGCCCTACGAGGCACTTGCAAAATGGCCTTCCTGGCCATTTTGCAAGACGAAAACGAAAAATGTGATTTTTCATTTTCTTCATTTTCAATGGCTTAGGCCATTGAAAATGGCGGTTCATCCCTGAACCGCAAGAGGTTCTTGCAGTTTTGCAAGAACCTCCTACGCCAGGCGCGTTTTCACGCCAAGGGCGCTCAAGAGGCTGTCTAAGAGGAAAGGGTCGCGGACAATGAAGAAATTGCTGCTAGAGACGCAGAAGCAGGCCAAGGCGGAAGAGATCAATGCGATCAATCGGCTGATCGAACGGGTAGCGGAAGTTACCACCGTCCCGGACTTACAACGTAATCTGATATTGACCGCCTTTGGCCAGGCGGCTGAACTGCTCCTGGACAAGGCTGAGCTGATCAAGATCAGATTTGGCCATGACACCTTCGGCTGGTGGCTGGAGATTTCCGATAACGGCCCGATCAACGACCGATTCGAGTCCGAGGTAATCGCAGAGGCCGGCTCGTCATCCTTTCCTTGCGACCGCATCAGCTATTCGCCAGGCAGGGGCTCTTCCTGGAATTGCCTGCGCCTGGCCTGGGCGGATATCGCCAGTGAGACGGTTCCAAAGATCCTCATCGTGGAGGACGAGGGAATTTTGCGCACCCTCTACAAGATGTACCTGGGCAACAACTATGCCGTGGAGTCGGTTTCCTCCGGTCTGGAGGCCATAGATGCACTGCACGCATCACCGGCCGATCTGGTGATCTCCGATATCGAAATGCCTGGCATGGACGGTTTGACCTTAAGGGAAAAGCTGGTTGAGGACCCGAACACCGAATTGATGCCCTTTGTCTTCTTGACGGGTTACGAGGATGACAATCTGGTCGAGCGCGCCACGAGCCTGGGTATTGACGACTATCTGGTCAAACCGGTAACCCGGGAGCAGTTGTTACGCACCGTCGAACGTGTGCTCGGGCGTACGCAACAGATTATCCGGCGCATCTCCGAGCGCATCGATAAACGCATCACCGCATCACTGGCCCCCAGCCTGCCAACCGACATCCCTGGCTGGCGCATGGCCTTTGCCACGAGAAATACAGGATCTGGCGGGGGGGACTTTCTGTTTCACCAACGCCAGGGTGGCAATACGCTGTTATTCCTGGCCGATATCATGGGGCACGACGATACGGCGAAATTCTTTTCATTTTCCTACGGCGGCTATATCCGAGGGCTGATTCAGTCCTCCGAATTCAGTGAGAATCCCGCCGCCCTCCTGGAACAGCTCTCTTTGGCGGCACTCCAAGACCAATTGCTCTCCCAGACCACCCTCACATGCACAGCCATCACTTTAATGCCATCGGGGAAGGTGGCCTTGGCGAGTGCGGCCCATCCCCCCCCGATCAGGCTCAGCAAAGCAGGTCCTGAAGTGCTCTCGGTTGGGGGCATGTTGCCGGGCGTATTGCCCGACCCCGGTTACCAGATCGAGTGGCTCCAGTTACAGGCGGGGGAGCGAATAGCGCTCTACACCGATGGCCTCTTCGAGGCCGCCGATGATGAGACTGGGCGACAGCACCTTGAGGAACAAATATTGTTGCGACTCTCAAACACCCTTGAGGATTCCATAGAGACCGCTCTGGAGCAGGTGATGGCCCTGTTTGACGAACTGACGGGCACTCCCGCCAGGGACGATACCCTGTTGCTGCTGCTTGAGCCTGATAGGGATGGCGGGAGTTAAGGCGATTTCTGTCAATTAATATCCCATCTTGCTTGTCTTTTCGCCCCCCTGCGGCGTTGCCCCAGGCGTTACATAGTTCGACTATGCGCCGCCTGTGGCGCCTTGCAGGGGAACGAAAATCCTGCGCAATCTGGGAT
>JAHJDE010000176.1 GCA_018812525.1 Gammaproteobacteria bacterium | reverse complement strand
TTAAATCGTGCTGCTTTGATATTCACTTTTCCATAAGAGGTAAAAAGCGTTCCATTTCGTGCATTTCGAGTAGGCATAACACAGTCAAACATGTCAACACCCGGCGGAGCCGCTCCCACGGCGGTGGGAGCGGCTCCGCCGCGAAAAGAGGCGGACAGCTCCTTATTGATGATCTTCGTGCTCTTCCTGTCCTTCGTGGTTAAACTGCCCGTTTTTTCCGAACCATTCCGGAGTATTCATTGGGAAAGAGAAACAGGCCGAGGCTACCGCAGGAGCCGGTCGAGGTGGTGGTTGAGGGGCTCTCCCACGACGGGCGCGGTGTAGCGAGGGTTGCGGGGAAGACCGTTTTTATTCAGGGCGCCCTGGTGGGAGAGCGGGTCAGTTTTCGCTACCGCAAGATCTCCCGCCGCTTCGACGAGGGGGTGGTCGAGGCTGTCTTGCAGCCATCGGCTGACCGGGTCGTTCCCCGCTGCGGCCATGCCGACAACTGCGGGGGGTGCAGTCTGCAACATCTATCCGAGCAGGCGCAGATCCGCGACAAGGAGCGTATCCTGGTGGATGCCCTGACCCATATCGGCAAGGTCGAACCGGGGGAGATTCTGCCGCCGCTGCTCCCGGCCCGGCATTGGGGCTATCGCAAGAAGGCCCGCCTCGGGGTCAAGCATGTGACGAAGAAGGGGCGGGTGCTGGTCGGTTTCCGCGAGAAGGGCAGCGCCTTCATTGCCGAGATCGGCCGCTGCGAGGTGCTCGACCCCCATGTGGGCCATCGGCTGGAGGAGCTGGCCCAACTGATCGGCCAGCTCTCCATCCCCGACCAGATTCCCCAGATCGAGGTGGCCATGGGTGACCAGGGGTGCGTACTCGTCCTGCGGAACCTGGCCCCGTTCAGCGAAGAGGATCGCGCCAGGCTCCTTGCCTTCGGGGAGCGGCACGGATTCGTCATGGCGGAGCAACCGGGTGGGATCGACAGTGTCGTGCCGCTCGGGGCGGGAGCCAGCCTGGAGCTGAGTTACCGCCTGCCCGATTTCGATATCGAGATCCATTTCCAGCCCATCGACTTCACCCAGGTCAACAGCGATATCAATCGCCACATGGTGTCCCGTGCCGTGGAGATGCTCTATCCCCTGGAGGACGAGCGGGTACTGGATCTCTTCTGCGGCCTGGGCAATTTCACCCTGCCCCTGGCGCGGCGGGCCGGGCAGGTGGTCGGCGTGGAGGGCGATGCCGGTCTGGTGGCGCGCGCCCGCCGCAATGCTGAGGCCAACGGATTGGAAAACGTCAGTTTCCACAGGGCCAACCTCTTCGAGGACCTGAACCACGCCCCCTGGCTCCAATCCAATTACGACAAGGCCCTCCTCGACCCGCCCCGGACCGGCGCGGCCGAGGTCCTACGGCTGTTACCGGCATTGGGGGTGAGGCGCATCCTCTACGTCTCCTGTTACCCCGCTACCCTGGCGCGGGATGCCGGCGCCCTGGTCCATGAGCATGGCTATCGCCTGGTATCCGCCGGGGTCATGGATATGTTCCCCCACACCAGTCATGTGGAATCCATTGCCTTGTTCGAGAAGTGAGTCCCGTAGCCCGGATCATCTCGGATTCATGCGGTATATCCCTATACCGCACCCTTCGGGCGCAAGGCGTGCAAATCGGCTCTCCTGCCGATTTGTCATGCGGTATATCCCTATACCGCACCCTTCGGGCGCAAGGCGTGCAAATCGGCTCTCCTGCCGATTTGTCCACTGCGTTCCATCCGGGCTACTCGCTGAAGTGAGGATTCAATAACCATGGGCGTTGAGATCGAACGCAAGTTTCTGGTGATCGATGACAGTTGGCGTGGGCAGGTGGTTTCGAGTGAACGCCTGAGTCAGGGCTACTTGTGCAACCAGGGCGTTACTTCGGTCAGGGTGCGCATCGCCGGAGACAGGGCCAACCTGAATATCAAGAGTGGCGGCCTGACTGTCTCGCGCCAAGAGTACGAATACGAGATCCCCCTGGCCGATGCCGGGGAGATGTTGAAGGATCTGGCCGCCGGCGGTCTGGTGGAGAAGACCCGTTACCATGTGAGATGCGGCGATCATGTCTGGGACCTGGATGTCTTCGAGGGGGCGAACGCCGGTCTGGTTATGGCCGAAATCGAGCTTGCCTCGGAGGACGAGTCCTTCGCGATGCCTGCCTGGGCCGGTAGGGAGGTCTCCGGCGACCCCCGTTATTACAACGTCAACCTGATCGACCATCCCTATATGAAGTGGGGCAAGGATGCCTGAGCGGCGCATTGTCATCTCCATCCCGGAGCAGCGGCTTCGGTTGTATGAGGATGACCGGTTGTTCAGGGAGTACCCCATTTCCAGCGGAGCCAACGGACTTGGCGAACAATTCGGCAGCGGCTGCACACCGAGGGGGCGGCACCGGATTCGCCTCAAGATCGGCGGGGATTCAGCCCCCGGCAGCGTCTTCGTCGGCCGCCGCCCGACCGGCGAGATCTATTGCGAAGCGCTCTGTGCGCAAGCGCGGCAGCGTGACTGGATACTGAGCCGCATCCTCTGGCTTACCGGTGCGGAACCGGGCCGCAACCGGGGCGGGGTGGTCGATACCCTGCGCCGTTTTATCTATATCCACGGCACCCCTGACACCGAACCCATGGGCGAACCCCGCTCCCATGGTTGTATCCGCATGCATAATAGGGATGTCATAGACCTGTACGAACTGGTCTCCAATGGGGATTGGGTGGAAATTCTCGGTTAACCTATAAATTTCGTAACTATTCAGCCCCCCTCCCTCCGGGAGGGGGTTGGGGGGAGGGTCAGCGTAGACTAGGCACCTATGCCCGAATCGACCTCTTACCCCCTCCCCAACCCTCCCCCTGCAAAGGGGGAGGGGGCAATTTCCGAATTGAGTTGAATAGTTACTAAATCTCTTTTCAACCGCACCCAACCACCGAAAATTGCCGAAAAATAGGTCGTTACGATACACTGTGCCGGATTTACGGCTTTGCCGATATAATGGCGGTTTACCGGTAAGGCAAGGAGGCTCTGGCGATGTCAGGGCCTCTTTTATTTCAATCCCCTGGCAGGATCGTGCCGGGGCTCGGTTTTCAGCAATATAACTGGAGTCAAGAATGGCGGTCGAACGCACTATTTCCATCATCAAGCCCGATGCCGTGGCCAAGAATGTCATCGGCGACATCTACAACCGTTTCGAGAAGGCCGGCCTGCGCATCGTCGCCGCACGAATGATGCACCTGAGCCAGGAACAGGCCGGCGCCTTTTACGCCGTTCACAAGGAACGTCCCTTCTACAAGGATCTGGTCGAGTTCATGACATCCGGTCCCGTCATGGTGCAGGTGTTGGAGGGCGAGGACGCCGTTGCCAAGAACCGCGAGTTGATGGGCGCCACCAATCCGCAGCAGGCCGCCGCCGGCACCATCCGTGCCGATCATGCCAAGACAGTGGACGAGAACGCGGTGCATGGATCCGACGGCCCCGGCACCGCCCAGGCCGAGATTGCCTTCTTCTTCCCGGAAGGCATCTGCGGGCGCACCCGCTGAGGCCTTGATGACAACGGCACCAAAAGCCAATCTGCTGGAGCTGGACCGGAAGGCCATGGAGGCCTTCTTCCAGTCCATCGGCCAAAAGCCGTTCCACGGCCGCAATGTCTTGAAATGGATTCATAAGCACGGCGTCACCGATTTCGATGCCATGACCGACCTCAGCAAAAACCTACGCCAGTTGCTGAGCGAGGTTGCCGAGGTGCGGGTGCCCGAGGTGGTCTTCGACCAGCCCTCCAGCGATGGCACCCATAAGTACGTCCTGGAAGTGGATAGCCACAACCGCATCGAGTGCGTTCATATCCCCGACGATAACCGCAACACAATCTGCGTCTCCTCCCAGGTGGGTTGCGCCCTGGAGTGCAGCTTCTGCTCCACCGCCCGCCAGGGCTTCAACCGCAACCTCTCCGTGGCCGAGATCATCGGTCAGCTCTGGGTGCCGGTGCATCGCCTCGGCAAGCCGGTGAGCAATCTGGTGATGATGGGCATGGGCGAGCCCCTGGCCAACCTGGACAACGTGGTCGGGGCCATGAATATCATGCAGGACACCCTCTGCTACAGCCTCTCAAAGCACAAGATCACCGTCAGTACCTCGGGCATTGTCCCAGCCCTGCGCCGGCTGCGGGAGCTGAGCGACATCTGTCTGGCCGTTTCCCTGCATGCCCCCAATAACGAGCTGCGCAACGAGCTGGTACCGATCAACCGCAAGTATCCGCTGGAGGAGTTGATTCCCGCCTGCAAGGCATTTATCGAGGGAGACAAGCGCCGCAAGGTGACCTGGGAATATGTGATGCTTGACGGGGTCAACGATAGCGACGCCCATGCCCGCCAGTTGATCCGCCTGTTGCAGGCTGTCCCCTCCAAGCTGAACCTGATCCCCTTCAACCCCTTCCCCGGTTCCCCCTATCGGACCTCACCGCCCGAGCGGGTCGAGCGCTTCCGGCAGATTATGATGAAGTCGGGTATCATCTCCATCACCCGCAAGACCCGCGGGGACGACATCAACGCCGCCTGCGGCCAGTTGGTTGGGCGGGTGAAGGACAGGAGCCGCCGCCAGTTGCCCGTTCCGCCTCCCCTGGAGTTACAAGGTTCAGCTGTATGAGACTCTTCAAGCTCCTTCCCCATATCCTTCTCCTCTCCCTCCTGATGGGTTGCAGCAATACCCTGGTGCGGGAGGCGAATGATGCCACTGGCGAGGCGGGTAGCATCAAGCAGAAGGGGGATAGCCGGGCGGAGCTCTATACCAGTCTGGCCATGGAGTACATGAAGCAGGGCCGGCTCGATATTGCCTTGCAAAAGATCAAGCAGGGGGTCCAGGCGGACCCGAAAAACTCCAATGCCCATAACGTGATGGGTCTGATCTATCAGCGGCTCGGCCAGACCGGGTTGGCTGAGGACCACCTCAAGCGCGCTGTCAGCCTCGATCGCCACAATTTCTATGCCCTGAATGCCTACGGCAGCTTCCTCTGCGGCCTCAAGCGCTACGGCGAGGCCTATGTCAATTTTGACAATGCCGTCAAGAATCCCCTGAACAACAATAAAGAGATCGCCCTGGCCAACGCCGGTATCTGTGCCCACGAGGAGGGCCATCGCGACCGGGCCGAGACCTATCTGCGCGAGGCCCTTGCCGCCAACGCCAGACATGCCCCGGCCCTGGCGCAGATGGCGGAGGTCAGCTACGACGCGGGCGATTTCATGTCCGCCCGTACCTATTTGCGGCGCTACCTGCAGGTGGCGCAGCACAGCCCCAAGACCCTCTGGTTGGGGATACGCACGGAACGTAAACTGGGTGATCGCGACACGGAGGCCAGCTATCGGATGCTGCTGAGAAACAACTACCCTGATTCAAAAGAATTCCGCCTCATGCGGGAATTGGAGCAACAAAGTGGATAGCGCCGAAGAGTCCCAATCAAGCGGCGCAAGCCGTGGCGGCCCCGGCGGCCCCGGCGGCCGTCTGCGGGCCGCGCGCCTGCGTCGTAATCTGGATCTGATCTGGGTCGCCAACCAGCTTCACATGAAGCCCCGGATGGTCGAGGCCATGGAGGCCGACGACTACGATCACCTGCCTTCCCCCGTCTTCGTCAGGGGCTATCTCCGCGGCTACGCTCGCCTCGTGGGCGAACCCGAAGAAGATATCCTGCTGGAATACCGTCGCGCAGGGGGGGAGCGACTTCCCCCCAGCGAGGTCAAGAAACTGGCCTTCGAGAGCGGCGATCAGATCGCTGCCAGCGATTTCACCATGAAGCTGACCACCTGGGTCGTCGTTGCCCTGACCCTGGGCCTGTTCCTTGCGTGGGGGGCCAGCCAGATCGACTGGTCCCGGATCAGGGTGCCGGAGGGCATGACCGCACAGATCGAGCAGTGGATGCCCGCCATCCCCTTTACCGAGGAGGCCAAGGGGCTGGATGTCCCCAGCGTGGCCGAGGAAACCCTGAAGGTGGAGGCGACGGAGCAGAGGCCCCCGCCGGTTCAGGAGCCCCGAGCGGAGAATACGGAGCCCTTCGTCCCCCCGGCCGAAGGGGAGGTGACAAAGCCGGAGGTGGCAGGGGCTGCGGTCCAGCCCGTATCGCCGGTTGAAGCGCCGGGCATGAAACCGGCGCAGCCCGAGACCCAGCCCGCCCCCCCGGAAGCGGTAGTCAGCGAGGCGCCGAAACCCGTGGAAAAACCCGTCGTCCTTGAGCTGAGCGGGAACAGTTGGATCGATATCAGGGACAGCGGGGGCGGGTACAAGCTGCTTGGCGACAGAAAGGCGGGTGAGCGCCACGTCCTGGAGGGCACCCCTCCCTATAAGGTCGTGATCGGCAATGTAAAGTCCGTCACTCTGACCGTCGATGGCAAGCCCTACGATTTCACTGCCGTGCAGAAGGGCGGCGTCGCGCGCATCACCCTCACCCCCTGAATCCATCCCGCAATGTCCATCCCCGCCATGGACATTTGATATCCAACAACGCAAAATACCCCCCTTTCCGTTTCCTTCCATTTCAATGCGTTAGCGCAGGCCGAACGAGCAGGCCCTAGGCGCCTGCATCCGGAATCAACTGAACCAAAAGGCTAATGGCACAACAGATCAAAGCCATCCGCGGCATGCACGATGTCCTGCCGGAACAGGCTCCCTTATGGCGCTTCCTGGAGGACGGGGTGCGCGATGTCCTCGACGGCTACGGCTATGCCGAGATGCGCATGCCCATCGTCGAGATGACCGATCTCTTCAAGCGCTCCATTGGTGAAGTGACCGACATCGTCGAGAAGGAGATGTACAGCTTCGAGGACCGCAACGGCGACAGCCTGACCCTGCGCCCCGAGGGGACCGCCGGCTGCGTCCGCGCCTGCATGGAGAACGGCCTGCTGCACAACCAGACCCAGCGGGTCTGGTATCGCGGCCCCATGTTCCGCCACGAACGGCCGCAGAAGGGGCGCTACCGCCAGTTCCACCAGATCGGCGTGGAGGCCTTCGGCTTCAAGGGCCCCGACATCGACCTGGAGACCATCTTCATCACCCGCCGCATCTGGCAGCGGCTCGGCCTGACCGATCTGGAACTTCAGATCAACAGCCTGGGCGACGCAGCGGAGCGCGCGGCCTACCGGGAACTTCTGGTGGCCTATCTCGATGGCCACCGGGATCGATTGGACGGGGACAGCCTGCGGCGGCTCGACGGCAATCCCCTGCGCATCCTGGACAGCAAGAATCCCGAGATGCAGGAGATCATCGAGGGCGCCCCCAACCTCTTCGATCAGCTGGGCGAGGAAACCCGTCGCCACTTCAACGAGTTGCGCGCCGGGCTGGACGCGGCCGGTATTCCCTATCGGATCAATCCCCGCCTGGTGCGGGGGCTCGACTATTACAACCGGACGGTCTACGAGTGGGTGACCACCCGCCTCGGCGCCCAGGGGACCGTCTGTGCCGGTGGCCGTTTCGACGGTCTGGTAGA
Organism: Gammaproteobacteria bacterium; assembly: GCA_018812525.1. Lineage (GTDB taxonomy): Bacteria > Pseudomonadota > Gammaproteobacteria > Chromatiales > Chromatiaceae > YD12-FULL-61-37. Next base: position 39,674 of record JAHJDE010000176.1, on the reverse strand, counting down.
GCAGCTCGGCGGCAGGCCGACACCCGCCGTTGGTTTTGCCCTGGGGGTCGAGCGGCTGATCGCCTTGCTGGAAGAGGGCGGTTGCAATGGGAGCGATCTTGCGCCACATGCCTATCTGGTCCTGCTGGGGGAGGGGGCCGAGCGGCAGGGCGTCATCATTGCCGAGCGGCTGCGGGAACTCGCCCCGCGTCTGCGGCTCCAAGTCCATTGCGGCGGCGGTGGATTCAAGGGCCAGTTCAAAAAGGCCGACAAGAGCGGGGCAGGCCACGCCCTGGTAGTCGGTGATGATGAATTGAAGCGTGGCGTGCTTGCCATCAAGCCCTTGCGTGAGGCGGCTGAGCAGCGAGAATTGACGGTCGCAGAGGCCGCAGTCTTATTTAATGAATTGATCGAGAAGAAGGGGTAAGCCGTGAATGCTTATGAGAGTGAAGAGCAACAGGTCGAGGCGCTGAAGGACTGGTGGCGGGAGAACGGCAAGTCCGTGCTCTTTGGCGCGGTGCTCGGCATTGCCATCGTCTTCGGCTGGCAGGCCTGGCGTTCCCATGTGGCCAAGGTCGGCGCGGCAGCGTCCCAGGTCCTGGCCGAGATGAGCGAGGCCGCCCGCGAGAATGGGAGCGAGCGGGCGCGGACCCTGGGGCAACGCATCCTGGACGAGTACGGTGATACGGTCTATGCCGATTTCGCTGCCCTCTCCCTGGCAAGGCTGGCAGTGGAGGCCAAGGACCCGGCGGCTGCCCAAAAGCAGTTGCAGCGGGTGATCGATCACCACAGCGACCCCGGCCTGGCGGACCTGGCCCGGATGCGCCTGGCCCGGCTCCTGCTGGATCAGGGCAAGGGGGGCGAGGCATCGAAACTGCTCGATCAGGTGACCGCCCTGGCCCATGGCGGCGAGGTGAGCGTCCTGCGGGGTGATATCGCCCTGGCAGCCGGCGACAAGGCCGCTGCCCGCGAGGCATGGCGTCGGGCGTTGAACTCGGGGTTGCTAGATGATGAGCTGGTGCGGCTCAAACTCGATGACCTGGGCAGCGAAGGAAAGCCGGAATAAACATGAAGCCATTACGCCATTTCATCCTCGTCGGCCTGCTGTTCGCACTCGCCGGCTGTAACAGCATGAACCCGGTCGACTGGGTCACGCCCGAAAAGAGCGCCAACCCGCCTGCAAAGCTGACCGAGGTCAAGAACGCCTTTACTCCGCAGGTGCTCTGGCGGGCCGATATCGGTGGCGGGGCTGAGGAGCACCTACTCAAATTGACCCCCGCAATCAGCGATGGCCGGGTCTATCTGGCCAACGCCAAGGGTGTGGTGGTCGCCCGCAACGCCGCCAACGGCAAGGTGATCTGGAGCCAGGATACGCATGCCCCGGCCTCCGGCGGTCCGGGCGTGGGCGACGGCCTGGTCCTGATCGGGACTCGCGATGCCGAGATCCTGGCCCTGAGCGCGGAGACGGGAGAGATCAAGTGGCGCGCCCGCGTCAGCAGCGAGGTCTTGTCGGTGCCCAAGGCCGACGCGGGGATGGTGGTGGTCCACACCCTGGACGGCAAGCTGGTCGGCCTCGACTCGGCCAATGGCGAGAAGAAGTGGCAATACGACTACGAGGTTCCCGTGCTGAGCCTGCGCGGCAGCAGCTCGCCGGTCATCGTCGGCCCCGCCGCCATCTGCGGCCTGGCCAACGGCAAGCTGGTGGCGCTCGAATTGTCCAGCGGCCGGCTCTATTGGGAAACCACCGTCGGCGTCGCCAAGGGGCGCAACGAACTCGACCGAATGATCGACATCGACGCTGATCCCCTGGTAATCGATCAGGCCGTCTTTGTCGCCACCTACCAGGGCGACCTGGCGGCCGTCTCCCTCAAGAACGGAAACGTAGGCTGGCGCCGCCAGCTCTCCTCCTACGCGGGGCTCGGCGGCAATTACCGCCAGATCTATGTGACTGACGACCAGGATCATGTCTGGTCCTTCGATCCCTCCAACGCCTCCTCCATGTGGAAGCAGACCGCTTTGCAGAATCGCAGGCTGACCGCGCCTGTCCCCTTTGGCGACTACGTTGTGGCGGGGGATTTCGAGGGCTATCTGCACTGGATTAAGTTCGAGGACGGCAGCATCCTGGCACGGACCAAGGTGGGCAGCTCCCCCATCACCGCGAAGCCGAAGCTGGTCGACGACGTGCTCTATGTCTACGGTGATGGCGGCGATTTTGCCGCCATCAAACTCCCCTGATCGTTTCCCACTGAGCCGGGAACTGCGTGGGGTGCGGTGAGTGTGCGAACCGCACCATTCGCGTGACCACGACCGCCCAATCGGTGCGGTTCGTGCGTCACCGCACCCTACGTGCTTCGCGTTTCTTTGCGCCCATTTTTCTTTGCGCACTTCGCGGTTTAACGAATTAAAGGCTATCCCCCTATGCTGCCGGTAATTGCCCTGGTCGGACGCCCCAACGTGGGCAAATCGACGCTCTTCAACCGCCTGACCCAGAGCCGCGATGCCCTGGTGGCGAATCTGCCCGGACTCACCCGCGACCGCCAGTACGGTATCGGCAAGCTCGGTCCCATGCCCTATGTGGTGGTGGATACCGGCGGGATCGGCGGTGGACAGGACGAGGGCATCGACTCGCTGATGTACCGCCAGGCGCGCCTCGCCGTCGATGAGGCCGACCATGTCCTTTTCATGACCGATGCCCGCGACGGCTGCATGCCGGGCGACCTGGCCATCGCCGACTATCTGCGCCGTCTCGGCAAGCCCCTTACCCTGGTGGTGAACAAGTCCGACGGTATGGATACGGTGGCGGCGACAGCCGACTTCCATGCCCTGGGCCTGGATGCCCCTGTCCCTATTGCCGCCAGCCATGGCCGGGGCGTCAAGCAGTTGATGGAAAGGGTGCTCAGGGCCCTGCCGGAGCCTGAATCGGCCGAGGGCGAGGGGCCGTCCGTCGCTGGGATCAAGGTCGCCGTGGTGGGGCGACCCAATGTGGGCAAATCGACCCTGATCAATCGCCTGCTGGGTGAGGAGAGGGTCATCACCTTCGATCAGCCCGGCACCACCCGCGACAGTATCTTCATCCCCTTCGAGCGGGACGGGCGCGACTACACCCTGATCGACACCGCGGGTGTGCGGCGCCGCGCACGCATCAGCGAGACCATCGAGAAATTCAGCGTCATCAAGACCCTGCAAGCCATCGAGGCAGCCAACGTGGTCGTCCTGGTGCTGGACGCCCGCGACGGCGTGACCGAGCAGGACGCCTCCCTGGCGGGCCACATCCTGGAGAGCGGTCGGGCCTTGATCGTTGCGGTCAACAAATGGGACGGCCTGCCGCCGGACGAACGCGAGGCGGTCAAGGCCGGCCTGCAACGCAAGCTCGGCTTTCTCGACTTCGCCCGCTGGCGCTTCATCTCCGCCCTGCACGGCAGCGGTGTCGGCAACCTGCCGGAGCTGGTGGACGAGGCCTACGACAACGCCGTGCGCGACCTTGCCACCCCGGAACTGACCCGCATCCTGGAACAGGCCGTCTTCGAGCACCAGCCGCCCCTGGTCAAGGGGCGCCGCGTGAAGCTGCGCTACGCCCACCAAGGCGGCAAAAATCCCCCCATCATCGTTATCCACGGCAACCAGACCGAGGCCCTGCCCGACGCCTACAGGCGCTACCTGATCAACTACTACCGCAAGGCCCTCGATATCCGTGGCACCCCTATCCGCCTGGAGCTCAAGACCGGGGCCAACCCCTTCGCCGACCGCCGGAACCTACTGACCACACGCCAGATCCATAAAAAGGAACGGCTGAAGAAATTCGTCAAGCGGAAGAAGTGACATAGCCGATCCCCATGATCCCAATGATGCATTTTTGTAGCCCTCGCATTGTCCTCGACTATCTGCGGCTCCCCAACAACGCCGCCCAGTCCCCGTTGGTTGCCTGAGAGGCTCTGAAAAAACCTCTGAGAACAGATTCGCCCTGTCCTCAGAGGTTCTTGCAAAACTGCAAGAACCTCTTGCGGTTCAGGGATGAGCCGCCATTTTCAATGGCCTAAGCCATTGAAAATTAAGAAAACGAAAAATCGCATTTTTCGTTTTCGCCTTGCAAAATGGCCAGGATGGCCATTTTGCAAGTTCCTCCTCAGAGACCCTTTGGTGATATCCGAATAACCTATCGGGTATCATAGGCCCCCCATTCCGATCCAATGCCAAGAGCCCATGTCCGACCAAAATACAAGTGTGCACAGTCTTTCGGTGGTGATTCCCCTGTATCACGAGGAGGAGAGCGTCGCCCCTCTGCTGGCCCGTGTCCATGAAGGGCTGGCGGGCTATCCCGGTCCCTGGGAGCTGATCTGCGTCGATGACGGCAGCGGTGATGCGACGGTGGATAGGCTGCGGGACTGTGCCGGGAAATACGGTTCCCATGTGCGGGTGATCTGCCTGCAGCGCAACTACGGTCAGACCGCCGCCATGCAGGCCGGTATCGACGCGGCGCGCGGCGATCTGATCGCGACCCTGGATGGCGACCTGCAAAATGATCCGGGTGATATCCCCCGCATGGTGGAGGAGCTGCTGGCACGGGATCTGGACCTGTTGCAGGGCTGGCGCAAGCGCCGCCACGACGAGCCGGTGCGCAAGTTCCTTTCGCGTCAGGCCAACCGCCTGATCGGTCGCGCCACCGGGGTCAATCTGCACGATTACGGTTGCAGCCTGAAGGTCTATCGCGCCCCCATCATCAAGCAGGTGCGGCTCTTCGGCGAAATGCACCGGTTTATCCCGGTCTGGGTGGCGGGCGTCACCTCGCCCCGGCGCATCGGCGAGACGGTAGTGGATCACCAGCCCCGCCAATACGGCAGCTCCAAATATGGCCTGTCCCGTACCTTCCGGGTCATCCAGGACCTGCTTTCGGCCTTCTTTTTCCTCAACTACCGGGCACGTCCGGGCCATTTCTTCGGCTCCATCGGGCTTTTCTTCGGGGCCATCGGCGGCCTGATGCTGACCTATCTCTTCTTCATCAAGGTCTTTCTCGGCGAGGATATCGGCAATCGGCCCCTGCTCTTTCTGGGGGCGCTCCTGATCCTGGTCTCCATTCAGTTTATGACCACCGGCGTCCTGGCGGAGCTGATGGCGCGCACCTATTTCGAGTCCAATCAGGGGCGGGCCTACATCATTGCCGGCGATCAGGCCGACGCCTCCAATGCTGAGAAGCGGCACAGGGATGTGCCGATTACGGATCTAAGGACGGATTGGCGCCAGCCGGGCGCCACCTCGTGACGCGGCACCTGGAGCGGTTGCTGGGTTCCCCCTGGCTGCTGGTCGCGCTCATCCTGTTCTCCTTTTTCTGGCGGGCGGCGTCGATCCCTCTCTATGATCTGGATGAGGGGGCCTTCTCAGAGGCGACGCGGGAGATGCTGGCCAGCGGCGATTATCTGGCCACCTACATGGACGGGCGGCCCCGCTATGACAAGCCGATCCTGATCTACTGGTTGCAGGCGGCCTCGGTGAGCCTGTTCGGGGTCACCGAGATGGCCTTCCGGCTGCCCTCCATGCTGGCGGCGTCGGGCTGGATGTTCGCCATCTTCTTCTTCGTGCGGCAGCGTTTCGACCGGCCCACGGCGGTAGCCGCCGCGCTCATGGCCACGCTGGCCTTGAACGTCTCCATCATCGCCCAGGCGGCAACGGCCGATGCCCTGCTCAATCTACTGCTGGCCCTGACCTTCCTCGATATCTACCGGTATTCGGAGAATCCCGGTAAGGGACTGCTCTACCGGATCTATTTCCTGATGGCCCTGGGGTTCCTGACCAAGGGGCCGGTCTCGGTCGTATTCCCTCTCGCAGTGAGCGGGATCTTCTTTTTCAGCCTGGGGCGGACTAGAGACTGGTTGCGGGCCATCTTCTTCCTGCCCGGCTGGGCGCTCTTTCTGTGCCTGGCGCTGCCCTGGTACATCGCGGTCTATTTCGAGCAGGGTCCGGCCTTCTTCGAGCAGTTCTTCCTGCACCACAACCTGGGCCGTTTCTCCGGCGTCATTCACGGCCACAGCGGCTTTCCCGGCTACTACTTCGTCATGCTGCCCCTGGTGGTGATGCCCTTCGCCGGGCTGTTGCCGCGCCTCCTGCCGGGGGTGCGGGAGGTCTGGGCCGATCCCCTGCAGCGCTTTCTCTGGCTCTGGCTGGGGGTGATCTTCAGCGTCTTTTCCTTCTCTAACACCCAACTGCCCCATTACATCCTCTACGGCTGCACACCGGTCTTTATCCTCATGGCCCTGCACCGGGAGCGGCTGCAAAGCCGGGCACTGGCCTATCTGCCCTTGCTGCTGCTTTTCGGGGTGCTCCTGTTCCTGCCCGAGATCCTGGGCGTGGCGCGCCACTATGCCACCCGGCTCTATGAGTTGAGCCTGTTCGACGAGGGGATACGGCTCCTGGACGAGGGATATCGGGCAGCGGTCGGCCTGGGCGTTCTGGCGATCCTTGCCCTCTGGTTCTGGCCCGGCCTGCGGCCCTGGCAGGGGCTGGTACTGGGCGGTGTCGTGCAGGCCCTGGTGATCTCCTGCGCCTTTGTCCCCGTGCTGTTCCAGGTGATGCAGATCCCCACGAAGGAGGCAGGCCTGCTCGCCAGGGAGAACGGCTGGTCCGTGGTGGCCTATCAGACCAATATGCCCAGCTTCAGCGTCTATCGGCAGGCGATTACGCCGCGCCGTACCCCCGAGGCGGGCGAGGTCGCCTTTTTGCGGGTGGACAAGTTGGAGCGCCTGCGCCAGGACCTCCCCGGTTTCGAGTTTGATACCCTCTATCAAAGGGGGGCGGTGATGCTGGTTCGTGCCCGTGTCAAGGGGGTTTCTCCAGTAGGGGCGGGTTTAAAACCCGCCCCTACGAGCCTAGGTCCGTGAACGGCACATCCCTGCGCCACTACTGGCGCGATGATCTGAATGCCACGCTTGCGGCAAGCCGTGCCCGGACCCTTCCGGGGATGGCCGACGCCAGCCGGTGGATGCTGGTTTGGGCCGGGGCCACATTGCTGATCCTGCTCATGCTGCTGACCGGGGGTTATCATGCCGCCTTTCATGTCATCAATGGGATGGCGCCTGCCCTGCCGCCCCGGTTTTGGGAGTGGCTGACCGTCCTCGGCGATGGCCGGGTTGCTTTCGCCCTGGCATTGATTTTTGCGCGCCGACGACCGGAGGTATTTTGGGCCTTGGTGTTGGCAGGGATTTGCGGCCTGCTCTACACACATTCCCTCAAGCCCTGGTTCGGCATGTTGCGCCCTCCTGCCGTGCTGGAAGCGGGTGGGTTCAACCTCATCGGGCCTGCCCATAAATATCGCAGCTTTCCCTCCGGCCACAGCCTGACGGCCGCCCTCTTTCTGGGTGTTTGGCTGTGGTTCGTGCGCGGCTGGCGTCTGCGTCTGGCGCTGATCCTCTTTGCCTCCGGGATCGCCCTGAGCCGGGTTGTGGTCGGTGTCCATTGGCCGGTCGATGTGGCGGCAGGAATCCTGGGTGGCTGTCTCGCCGCCTGGGCGGGGGTCAGGCTCAGTCTGCGCTGGCGTGGCGGGCTCTCCCTGCCCGGCCATCTTGTCTGTCTATTCATTGGCATGGCCTATGCGATCAGCCTCTTTCTCGATGACGGGGGTTATCGCCAGGCGGCGCTGCTGCAAATCCTGCTGGCACTGACCGGCTATTTTGCGGTCTTTTATGACTACTGCCTGGCGCCCTGTCGCCGCTGGAGGCTTGCCCAGGTCGCGGACCCGGGGGGGCAGGATCTGCGCGATCCGGATCGGTCTCTGGTTGCAATGGGTTACGGTCTGCCGCTGGTGCTGTTGCTTTGCTTCCTGTCTATCCTGGTTTTTTTGATTTGGCCAGGTCTGGATCCGGCTGTGAGTGCCTGGTTTTACCGTGTTGAGGGGGGGTTTTTCCTCTCCTCCAATGGCCTGGTTCAATTCAGCTACCAGCTCTTCGCCCGCATCCACTTTCTCGTGGCCCCCTTGCTTTTGCTGTTGCTGGTGAGTGCCTTCTATTGCAAGGGAAGGACGAAACCGATCCTCTATCTCCTGGCTGTCCTGATCGTTGGTCCCGGTCTGCTGGTCAATGAAGTGCTCAAGGCCGAGTCAGGGCGGGCCCGCCCCCTGCAAACCGAAAGGTTTGGTGGGGAGAAGGCATTCACCCCCCCCTTTGTCAGCGCCAGCCAGTGCAAGGACAACTGTTCATTCGTCAGCGGTCACGCCGCCATGGGCTTCTTTTTCCTGGCGCTGGCCTGGGTGTTCGGAAAGCGGCGTTGGCTGGTGCTGGGCATAGTGCTCGGTAGCCTGGTGGGGCTTGGGCGCATCCTCCAGGGGGGGCATTTCCTCAGTGACGTGGTCTTTGCCTTCTGGGTTGTCTATTTCACCGCTCTCTTCCTGGCCTGGCTCTTCTTCGGCACGACGCGGATTGAGCCAAAGACTGACTGAATGTCATGCGTTGGCATGAATGGCAGTCTTTGTCGTATGGCCTGCCCTTCGCCATGTCCGCTTGAATACAGCTAACTGCCTGATTGAATAAGACTTACTGTGCTGGCATGTCTTATGCATTAGTCCATCCGTTACTACCCCGAAGACCCTAGAGAAGGTCCGACGGGACCTTACTCAAACCTGGAGGACTTCAATGGCCCACATCGTTGTTTTAGGCGCCGGTACCGGCGGCATGCCCTGTGCTTACGAGTTGCGTGACGCGCTGGGGAAAGAGCACGAAATCACCGTCATCAATGAGCGGGATTACTTCCAGTTCACTCCTTCCAACCCCTGGGTCGCGGTAGACTGGCGCAAGCGCGAAGACATCACCTTCGACATCAAGCCCCATCTGGAGCGCCGCGGTATCAACTTCATCGCCTCCCGCTGCGAGATCATCAATGCCGGCGACAACAACCTGGTGTTGGAGAACGGCGACAATGTCCAGTACGACTACCTGGTAATCGCCACCGGCCCCCGTCTGGTGTTCGAGGAAGTAGAGGGCGCCGGTCCCGATGGCGGCAACACCCATTCCATCTGCACCGTCGATCATGCCGAGAATTTCCGCAACGACTACCTCAAGTTCCTGGAGGACCCCGGCCACATGGTGATCGGCGCCATGCCCTTTGCCTCCTGCTTCGGTCCCGCCTACGAATTCTCATTCATCGTGGATGCCGACCTGCGCAAGCGTAAGATGCGTGACAAGGTGCCGATCACCTACGTGACCTCTGAGCCCTACATCGGGCACCTGGGCCTGGGCGGCGTTGGCGACTCCAAGGGCATGTTGGAGTCCGAGATGCGCAACCACCACATCAAATGGATCACCAACGCCAAGGTGACCAAGGTCGAGCCGGGCCTGATGCATGTGGAGGAGTTCGATGATAGCGGTCAGAAGGTCAAGGATCATGAGCTTAAGTTCAAGCTCTCCATGATGCTGCCGGCCTTCAAGGGCGCCGAGGCCGTGATGAGCGTGGAAAAGCTCTGCAATCCCCGCGGCTTCGTCTTTGTCGATGAGTACCAGCGCAATCCCACCTATCCCAACATCTACGCCGCCGGCGTCTGTATCGCCATCCCGCCGGTCGAGGCGACCGCCGTTCCCACTGGTGCGCCCAAGACCGGCTATATGATCGAATCCATGGTGACCGCCATCGTCCACAATATCGCCAATGAACTGAAGGGCGAAAAGCCGGACACCAAGGCCACCTGGAACGCCATCTGTCTGGCCGACATGGGAGACACCGGCGCTGCCTTCGTGGCCCTGCCCCAGATCCCGCCGCGCAACGTGGCCTGGTTCAAGAAGGGTAAGTGGGTCCACATGGCCAAGGTCGCCTTCGAGAAGTACTTCATCCGCAAGATGAAGAAGGGCAGCTCCGAGCCCATCTACGAGAAGTACATCCTCAAGATGCTGGGCATCGGCAAGCTGAAATAGACGCAGCTACTCCGTGAAAAAAAGCCCCGTCCAAGTGACGGGGCTTTTTTTGTGTAGGTCCCAGAAATCTCAACTTAACCGCCAGGACGCAACGAACGTGAAGGAAAATATCGATTTGCATCTACCTGATTATTCACCAATCGGGTTTGAGAGGAATTACAGATAACGCATTGTAATTTCTGCGCTCTTTGCGGGTAATCTAACGATCATGGGGCGAGTCGGGCCACCCTGGATGATGAAGGCCGCCTCGCCCCCTTCGACTGCGCTTCCTTCGACTGCGCTCAGGACGGGCCTGATCGTTCCCCCTCCCCAACCCTCCCCCCAAATGGGGGAGGGGGCAAACGCGCGCTTCGCGACTTTCATAGAGGAACTTGCAAAATGGCCATCCTGGCCATTTTGCAAGGCGAAAACGAAAAGTGGTACAGGGATGTACCGTTTACGGACCAAAGGACGGAAAAATGCGATTTTCCGTTTTCTTCATTTTCAATGGCTTGGGCCATTGAAAATGGCGGTTCATCCCTGAACCGCAAGAGGTTCTTGCAGTTTTGCAAGAACCTCCATAGTAAGAAATTTGGCTGGGATCGATGGGCCTGGTTCAAAGCCTTCTTGAAAAGAGGCCCTGGAATCTCTTGGCGATCGCCCTGACGGGATCTTTTCTGACTTGCTCCGGCTTGATCGCGGCCAGGGTCGGCTTCTTGTCGCCGGCAGGGATGCCTGCCGCAGTGGGCAAGGTCATCTCCATGGCGTTGAGGGCGATGAGGTAGCTCTCCTTCTCCGTATAGGGGGTCGGCACGGCAAGGGTTTGCCCCGGCCTTGTGTCGGCATGGCCTTTGATGCCGTTCGCCTGTTTAATTAAATCGACCGCGACGCCATGGGTCCTGGCGATGCCGGCCAGGGTTTCGCCCTTCAGAACCTGGTGTTGCCTGATTTGCATCCATTTATCTTTGGGTACGGCAGAGAGGCGGAGCCGGAAGATCTCCGATTTGCTGGCGGGCAGGAGCAGGCGGTGCGGGCCCTTGGGATTGGTCGCCCAGTGGCTGTAGGCGGGATTGAGGTGTTTCAGGTCGGCATGATTCACGCCTGCCAGTTTGGCGGCCAGTCCCATGTCGATCTGCGCCCCTGTATCGGCCACGTAGACCAGGTGTTTCTCCGGGATCGGGTCCAATGTAAGGCCGTATGCCGCCGGGTCAGAGAAGATCTGGGCCAGGGCGTAGAGCCTGGGGATATAGTGCTTGGTCGCCCTGGGGAGCTCCAGGTCCCAGTAATTGGTCGATTTTCCCAGCTTGCGGTTCTTGCGGATGGCCCTGTCGATGGTGCCGTCGCCTGCATTGTAGGCCGCCAGGGTCAATTCCCAGTCCTTGTTGTAGCGCCGGTTTAGCCGGTGGAAATAATCGAGCGCGCCCTGGGTGGAGGAGACTACATCCCGGCGGCCATCGTACCACCAGTTGTTTTCAAGGCCGAACAGGCGGCCCGTAGCTGCTGTGAACTGCCAGAGTCCGGCGGTTCCGCCGGGGGAGTTAGCCTCGGCGCGGTAGCTGCTCTCTATGACGGGGATGAGCGCCAGCTCGCCGGGTAGCTGGCGCTCCTCGATTTCATCGATGACCAGGCGCAGGTAGAGCCTGGCGTTCCGCTGCACCTGCCGCAGCTGTTTCGGATACTTCAGCAACCGCTTGCGCTCAATGGCAATCCGGCGGTTGTCCTTGATCTCGAAGGCAAAATTCTTGCGCAACCGGTCCCAGATGACTGTGTCGAGCGGTCTGGGACGGATATCGACGACAGGAGCGGGCGGGGGCTTTCCGGCAAGCGGGGAAGGGGGGCTGGGTTGTTCCCTGACGAGCCCCGGCGTGCAGCCGCTCAACAGCAGGAGCCCGAGGGGAAGCAGGAAAAAAATCTTGCGATAACGGGATGGGGGGGTAGGATATCGGGTCATCGATGGATGCGACTTTTCCATGCAACAGATTACCCCGCATTCAGTTTGGCCTGTGAATATACGATACCCCTCTGGTATTTGCCAGTAACATGTTGATAGATCCCAAGCTTTTGGAACATTGGCGGCGGTGGCAGGACTCTGTTCCGGGGCGGGATATGGCCCGCAGGGAGTGGAAATGTCTGGAAGGGCTGTCCGAGCGATTGTATGGACGTTTCTTCATTCAATTGGGCGGATACGGGCTTGCCTCCGCCCCGGCCGAGTTTAGGGGTATCCGCCGTCGGTACGTCGTCGATGGCGTGGCACGGGAGGGGGCGGCCCTGCTTGCTGAGGCAGATCGGCTGCCCATCGCCAGCGATTCGGTCAGTGTGGTCCTGTTACCCCATACCCTGGAGTTGGCGTCGGATCCCCATGCCGTCCTGCGGGAGGTCGATCGCATCCTGATTTCGGGGGGCTCTCTGGTCCTGACGGTATTTAACCCTTTCAGTCTCTACGGCCTCTGGCGTATCTTTACAGGCCGCAAGCGCAGCCCCCCCTGGTCTGGCCGCTTTCTCATGGCCAGCCGTGTGCAGGACTGGCTGAAACTGCTGGGATTCAGCGTGGAGGAACTGGTCCACGTCGGCTATCGCCCCCCCCTGAGCGGGGCGTCCCTGTATGAAAAGTTGAGCGGCCTGGAATCTATCGGGGCCAGATTCTGGCCGGCCGCCTCCGGGGTCTATGTGCTGCTGGCGATCAAGCGCGAGGCGCCCCGCACCTTGCTGGGCAGGCCGTGGCGCAGCTCCAGGCGGTTTATCCCCGGTCATGTCATAGAACCGACGACACGCAATGATTCAATCCTCTGAAATCGTACACCTCTTTACGGATGGCGCCTGCCGGGGCAATCCCGGTCCGGGGGGCTGGGGCGTGGTCCTCTCCTTCAAGGGTCATGTGAAGCACCTCTGCGGGGGTGTCGGTCACACCACCAATAACCGTATGGAACTGCTGGCGGTGATCAAGGGGATGGAGGCCCTGACCCGTCCCTGCCGGGTGAAGGTGACCACCGACTCCCAGTACGTCAAGAATGGCATTACAACCTGGATCCACACCTGGAAGCGCAATGGCTGGCGCACGGCCAGCAAGCAAGAGGTGAAGAACGTCGATCTCTGGCAGCAACTGGATGAACTGGTTGCGCGGCACCAGTTGGAATGGGCCTGGGTGAAGGGTCATAGCGGACACCCTGAGAACGAGACCGCCGACCGGTTGGCCAACAAGGGCATCGACGGCCTATCGGCCTGAGGTATCGGATATGACGCGGCAGATTGTCCTGGATACGGAAACAACCGGGCTGGAGCCCAGCGAGGGCCACAGGATTATCGAGATCGGCTGCGTCGAACTCCTGGAACGGCGCCAGACCGGGAATAACTTCCAGCAATATCTCAATCCCGAGCGGGAGATCGAGGCCGGCGCGGTCAATGTGCACGGGATCACCGACGACTTCCTGGCGGACAAGCCCCGTTTCGCCGATATTGCTGAGGGCTTCCTCAACTACATCGAGGGCGCGGAGTTGGTCATCCATAACGCCCCCTTCGACCTGGGCTTCCTGAATCACGAGCTGGAGCGGCTGGGAGGGGGGAGGGGGCGTATCCAGGATTGCTGCCAGGTGATCGATACCCTGGATATGGCGCGCCGAATGCATCCCGGCCAGCGCAACGGCCTCGACGCCCTGTGTCGGCGCTACGAGATCGACAACAGCCATCGCAAGCTCCACGGCGCCCTGCTCGACTCCGAAATACTGGCCGATGTCTATCTGGCCATGACCGGTGGACAGGTCAGTCTCTCCCTGGATCATGCGTCGGAGGCAGGGTCTCGGGGCTCGATCGGCGAGATTCGGCGCCTGGCGGCAGGGCGCGGCAGGCTGCGGATCATTCCGGCCAACGCATTGGAAATGGAAAGGCACCGGGAGCGATTGATGGCCATCGACAAGGCAAGCGGTGGCGACTGCCTCTGGCTGGCGGAAGAAAAGAACCCGGCCTGATGGCCGGGTTTCGTCAGGTGATTACTTCAGGCGGGCATGGGTGTTGTCCGGCAGCTTGAGACGGCCGGACATCTTCCACTCCCTGTTTTCGGGGGTCAGAGTCAGCTTCCAGACCACATCGGCCAAATCGGGTAGACGCGTGACATAGTTCAGGCCGCCCAACGAAGTCAGCTTTATCCGAACGTCCTGATCCTTGGCGCTGGGGTGATAGAGCTCCAGTTCCAGCATCCTGGGTGGGTCCGTAAGCTTGCCCGAGAGGCTCAGCTTCAACTGGCGTGTCTCCGGATCTATATCCAGGTCCGCAGCTAGACCCAGTGTCTTTGCCAGGCGCTCCCGCGAGAGATTCTTGTTGATGGCCAGCCCTTCCTTGTAATAGTTGTCCACGACAAGGCTGTCGGGGTTGGTGGCTGCTATTTTGAGGGTCACAAGCCCCGCGACCACGGTCGCGGCCGGTATGCTGATGATAAACCAGGGCCAGAACTGCCTGTACCAAGGCTCAAGGTCTTCGCGGGTTGCGTGCGCCATATACTTTATCCTCTGGGTCCCAGAAAACGCCCGTGCTCAACGACTTCAAGATTGTCCGAGGTCAGAGACTTGAGGCGGAAATTGATGTTGCTGCTGGTGGATTTGAGATCGACCGGATCGATTTTCACCCGAACCGGGACCTCAAGCACCTGGCCGGCAGGCACTGAAAAATCACCGGCGCTGTTGATCAGCTCCGCGCCTTCCAGCCCCTCGATGGAGAGGTGATAGGTCTCCTCGCTCTCCTTCATGTTCACGATCTTGAGCGTATAGACATTCTCGATCAGGCCCTCGTCGCTCTGGACGTAGAGGGCGTTGCGGTCGCGGATGATGTCCACTTCCAGCGGGATACGGGTAAAGAGCGAGTAAAACAGGGCCGTGGTGATCAGGATCAGCAAGGCGCCATAGACGAACATGCGAGGCCGCACGATATGGGTCTGCTGCCCTTCCATGGCGTTTTCGGTGGTGTATTTCACCAGGCCCCTCGGGTAACCCATCTTGTCCATGACCCCGTCACAGGCGTCGATACAGGCGGCACAGCCGATGCACTGGTATTGCAGGCCGTTGCGGATGTCGATGCCGGTGGGGCAGACCTGGACACAGATCTTGCAGTCGATACAACTGCCCAGTCCCAGTTCGGACGGATCGCGACCGATCTTGCGGCCACCGCGGGGCTCGCCGCGCCTCTCGTCATAGGCGATCAGAAGGGTGTCGCGGTCGAACATGGCGCTCTGGAAGCGGGAATAGGGGCACATGTAGATGCACACCTGCTCACGCAGCCAGCCGGCATTGCCGTAAGTGGCGAAACCGTAGAAGAGTATCCAGAAGGTCTCCCAAGGGCCGAGGCTGTTGGTTAGCGCTTCCTGCCACAGGGTCTGCATGGGGGTGAAATAGCCGACAAAGGTGATGCCCGTCCATAGGGAGAACAGGCCCCAGGCGAGATGCTTGGTAAATTTCCTCAGGAACTTATCCCGGCTCATCCCGGCCTTGTCAAGCTTGATGCGGGCCTGGCGGTTGCCCTCGATCTTGCGCTCCATCCAGAGGAATACGTCGGTCCAGACGGTCTGGGGACAGGCATATCCGCACCAGAGGCGCCCCGCCAGGGCCGTGAAGAAGAAGAGGGCCAGGGCCGAGATGATCAGCAGCAGGGCGAGGTAGAAGAAGTCCTGGGGCCAGAGGGTGATGCCGAACAGATAGAACTTGCGCGCGGGCAGGTCGAACAATACCAGTGGCTGGCCGTTCCAGCTCAGCCAGGGAAGGCCGTAGTAGATGCCTAGTAGGATGGCGCCGGCGAGATTGCGCAGGAAGGCCCATTTGCCGTGGACCTCCCGGACATAGATATTCTCACGCTTCTTGTAGAGTTCCTGTTCAAGTTCTACGTCCGTCTTGGCAGGGGCGTGTCGCTGGTCACTCATGATCGGAATCCAGGGGGCAATTGATGGAGGGGGAGAAAATAGTCTCTTGTCGCAGGGGATGCATTGATAACACGCAATTGCCTTGATTTCCATCAAAAAAACGCCCGGCGGTGCCGGGCGTTAAAGTCCTGGAATATCAATAACCCTTCAGCAGATCCAACCCCTCTCCCTTTGAAGGGGAGAGGGCGCCGAAGGCTTACCCAGTCCAGTTATTTGTTGGACAGGCTGTAGACGTAAGCCGTCAGCAGATGGATCTTGTCCTCACCCAGTAGCCCCTGATGCGCGGGCATGAGGCCGTTGCGGCCACCGGTGATGGTCTTCTTGATGACGCCCTCGCTGGCACCGTAGAGCCAGATGTTGTCGGTCAGGTTGGGCGCACCCAGCATGGGATTGCCCTTTGCGTCAGGACCATGACAGGCGATACAGCCGCCGCTGGTGAAGACGGCCTTGCCGGCTTCGGCCTTGGCTGGGTCACCCCGGCCTCCCAGGCTCATGACATAGTTGGCGACCTGGTCGATGGCCTCTTCGCCCAGATGGGCATTGGGAGGCATGGCCGCAGTGCGTCCAACTGCGATGGTGGCCTGGATCTGTTCGGGTGTGCCGCCCCAGGTCCAGTCACTGTCGGACAGGTTGGGGAAGCCAGTGGAGCCCTTGGCGTCGGAGCCGTGGCACTGCATGCAGTAGGTCAGGAACAGTCGTTTGCCCATGCCATTGGCCTCGGCGTCCTTGGCCAGGTCGGCGACGGCGACGGAGCGATACTTGGCGTAGATGGGGCCATAGGTATCCTCTGCCTTCTGCATTTCCCTTTCGTACTGGCTGACGACATCCCCCTTGGTGAAGGACTTGTCGGCGCTGGTCCAGCCCAGAACGCCATCCCAAAGTCCTGGGTAGAGGGTGTAGTAAATGGCACCGAAGATGATGGTGCCGTAGAACAGCCAGAGCCACCAGCGGGGCAGGGGGTTGTTGTACTCCTGAAGGGTGCCGTCCCAGGTATGGGGCATAACATCGCCCGTTGCGGCGGCGGTGCGTTTATTGGTGGCCCACCAGACGAGCCAGAGGCAGGCAAGCAGGTTGCCGACGGACAGGACAATGATCCAGCCCTGCCAAAATGCTGACATTTCACTCATGATTGCTATCCTTCTTAACAGTGGCCTCATGCCGATCTTCATCGGCAAAAGGCAGATTGGCTGCTTCGTTAAAGGAAGACTTACGCTTCTTGCTGTAGGCCCACCAGATGATCCCAAAAAAGACGACCATCAGTACAAGGGTGTGCCAGGCGCGGAAGTCGTTGATATCCATCGCTTTACTTTAGTGCCGTGCCCAGTTCTTGCAGGTAGGCCACCAGGGCCTCCGCCTCTGTCTTGCCGCTGACTTCCGCCTGAGCGCCCGCGATCTCCGCTTCGGAGTAAGTCTCGCAGGTGGGACAGGTGGCGCCGACCACGACATTCATCGCCTTCATCTTGGCCGCCGTATTGGCACCGTCGAGCTTGCTATCGAACAGCCAGGGGAAGGAAGGCATGTTGGACTCGGGCACCACGTCGCGCGGGTTCATCAGATGGGCGTATTGCCAATCGTTGCTGTAGCGTCCGCCGACACGGGCCAGATCGGGACCGGTACGCTTTGAGCCCCACTGGAAGGGGTGGTCGTACACGGACTCGCCGGCAACGGAGTAGTGACCGTAACGCTCGGTTTCGGCACGGAAGGGACGGATCATCTGGGAATGGCAGGTGTAGCAGCCTTCACGGATGTAGACATCGCGGCCTTCCAGGCGCAGGGCGCTGTACTTGTGCACCCCATCCACCGGTTTTGTGGTCTCTTCAAGGAAGAACAGGGGTACGATTTCAACCAGGCCACCGACGCTGATCGTTAGGATAACCAGGATGATCAGGAGGGTGACGTTCTTTTCTACGACTTCATGTGACATTTGAATTGCTCCCGGTATTAATGGCCAGCGGCCTGGGGAATGGCGTCGTCGGCCTCGGCAGCACTGCCTTGGCTAACGGTCTTCAGGACGTTGAAGAGCATGATGACCATGCCGGCCAGGAACAGAAGGCCACCAAGCAGGCGGACGTAGTAGAACGGATAGCTACGCTCGACCGACTCGATGAAGGAGTAGGTCAGGGTGCCGTCGGCATTGACCGCACGCCACATCAGACCTTGCAGCACGCCGGAGATCCAGAGCGCGGCGGCGTAGAGCACGACACCGATGGTGGCGATCCAGAAGTGGGTTTCGATGAGACCCTTGCTGTACATCTCTTTCTTGCCGAAGAGCACGGGGATCAGTGCATACAGGGAGCCGATGGAGACCATGGCGACCCAGCCCAGGGCGCCGGAGTGCACATGACCCACGGTCCAGTCGGTGTAGTGGGACATGGCGTTAACGGTCTTGATGGACATCATCGGGCCTTCAAAGGTGGACATACCGTAGAAGGAGAGGGAGACGATGAGGAACTTCAGGATCGGGTCGTCGCGCAGCTTATGCCATGCGCCGGAGAGGGTCATGATGCCGTTGATCATGCCGCCCCAGGAGGGTGCCAGCAGAACCAGGGAGAAGACCATGCCGGCGGTCTGTGCCCAGTCGGGCAGGGCGGTGTAGTGCAGGTGGTGGGGGCCGGCCCACATATAGGTGGAGACCAGCGCCCAGAAGTGCACCACGGAGAGGCGGTAGGAGTAGACCGGACGGCCAGCCTGCTTGGGCACGAAGTAGTACATCATGCCGAGGAAGGCGGTGGTCAGGAAGAAGCCGACTGCGTTGTGGCCGTACCACCATTGAATCATGGCGTCTATGGCGCCGGGGTAGGCGCTGTAGGACTTCATGATGCCGGTTGCGCCGGAAGCTCCGAAGAATATCCAGGGCAGTTCGGCGCTGTTCCCTAGATGCAGGACTGCGATGGTGATGATGTAGGCGCCGAAGAACCAGTTTGCCACGTAGAGGTGGCTGACCTTGCGCATGTACAGGGTGCCGAAGAAGACAACGGCATAGGCGACCCAGACCAGGGTGATCAGGAGGTCGATCGGCCACTCCAGCTCGGCATACTCCTTGCCGGAGGTCCAGCCCATGGGCAGGGTGAGTGCAGCCAGGACAATGATGATCTGCCAGCCCCAGAAGGTGAAGGCAACCAAAGGACCGCCGAAGAGGCGGGTCTGGCAGGTGCGTTGGACGATATAGTAAGAAGTTGCAAATAGCGCGGAGCCGCCGAAGGCGAAAATGACCGCGTTGGTGTGGAGGGGCCGCAGGCGACCATAGGTCAGCCAGGGAATCCCGTTGATGAGTTCAGGAAAGGCAAGCTGCGCGGCGATAATCACGCCGACCAGCATGCCCACGATACCCCAGATTACCGACATGACGGCAAACTGGCGCACGACCGTATAGTTATATGTGGTCTGTGAGTCCATCTGAGTCTCCGCTTGTGAACGACAATAACATCACAGCCGCAAGGTGCTCCCCCCCGGCTGAACCCTTATTCGGCGGCAAAAGCCGCCAACTTGGCGCATGCCACTATGTGAATTTGCGTCATCTCACACAATGACCTGAGTCAACCTGATACATTTTATAAGTAAAAAGGAAAGGGGGTCCGGGAAAGCATTAATGCACCCATAAGTCGAATTAGTGAGGGCGCGAAGAGCCCTGTAATGGGCAAGGCGGTGCATGCCTGCCGTCGGCGTTACATGCTGTTGGACTCGTTGCCGCGGGAGCAGAGGCTGCCGCGGGCGACGGACTCCAGCCGGTCCTGATCGAGCAGCTCGATGTGCTTGCGGTCGACGCGGACCATGGCCTCCTCCTGGAAGCGGGTAAAAAGCCGGCTGACGGTCTCCACGGCCAGTCCCAGGTAGTTGCCGATCTCGTTGCGCGACATGCTGAGGTAGAAGTCGGTGGGGGAGAACCCGCGCCGTTTGAAACGGCAGGAGAGGCTCATCAGGAAAGAGGCGAGGCGCTCCTCGGCATTTTTCTTGCCCAGGAGGGTCAGCATCTTGCCCTCCTCGGCGATCTCCTTGCTCAGCAGGCGGAAGAGCTGGTGCTGGAGGCTGGGGATGACCTGGGCCAATTCTTCAAGCTGGCCAAAGGGGAGTTCGCATACCGCCGAGGTCTCCAATACCTTGGCGGAGCAGGCGTGTCGTTCGTCCTGGATGGCATCGAGGCCGATGACCTCGCCGGGGAGATGGAAACCGAGCACCTGTTCACCGCCGTCCTCGCGGGGGAGGTAGGTCTTGATGGTCCCGGTCTTGACCACATACAGGCTGCTGAAGGCATCGGTCTCGCGGAAGAGGTGGTCGTTGCGATGGAGGGGGCGATTGCGCTTGATGATCTTTTCGAGTTTCTCCACGTCCGGCGGGGTCAGCCCCATGGGCAGACAGAGGGAGCCCAGACTGCAATTCTTGCAAGCGACCTTTATGCTTTCGATGGAAATGACTCGATTCATGCTCTAGGAACTTCCAGAAGTTCCGGGCTATTGTGCAGTGAATGTTGATCTGCATCAAGAACTGACGTGCGCCGATGTGGCCCCTGAGGCCGGTGGCGGGCATTACCGGGAGCCCCGGTAAACGAACCCCAGTCGCTTCCCTGCTCAAGCTGCGATTCGGTTTGAAATTCATGTGCCGCAGGGGCCTGTCCGGGTAATTAGTGCCAGAACGGGACCAAGCGCATACGCAACGAGTTCTGATCAGAACACCAGGTTAATCATCAGCATCATGACCACCAGGAACAGCAGGGTCATGATGCCACCCGCCTTCATGAAATCGGGCACTCGATAGCCAGCCGGCCCCATGATTAAGGCATTGACTTGATGGGTCGGGATCAGGAAGGAGTTGGAGGTGGCGATGGCTACCGTCAGCGCATACACCGCAGGACTGGCCCCCACGCCGATGGCGATATTCACTGCCAGGGGCACGAGTAGCACCGTGGCGCCGACGTTGGACATGACCAGGGTGAAGAAGGTGGCCAGCACCGCCACGGAGGCTTGAATCACCCAGCCCGGCATATGTCCGACCACCGACAGCACCTGCTCGGCAATCCATTTGGCTGTGCCGCTGGTCTCCACGGCCAGCCCCAGAGGAATCAGAGAGGCCAGCAGGAACACGGTCTTCCAACTCACCGCCTGATAGGCTTCCTCGATCTTGAGGACGCCGGACAAGACCATCCCCATGGCGCCAGTCAACAAGGCCACCGAGAGACGAATGTCGGTGAAGAGCACCAAGCCCAGGGCGATGGCGAAGAAGATGGACGCGGCGAGCACCTTCTGGGGCCGGAGCTCCTCATGGGGATACTCTGTGGTGATGACGACGAAATTACGGTCTTTCTCGATACGCGCCAGGGCATCCCAAGTGGTATGCACCACCAAGGTATCCCCCGCCTGAAAGGGGAGGGAACGGATATCATCGCCCTCACGCAGGGTGACGCCGCCCCGGTGCAGGCCGATCATGGCCAGACCGTAGACCTTACGCATCCAGAGATCACGCGCGCTCTTGCCGATCAGTTGCGATCCCGGCGGAATCAGGACCTCGGCGACACCGGCCTTGGTCGGGGAGAGGGATTCGACAAAGGCACGCAACTCGTTGAGCTTTTTCAAACCGAAACTCCCCACGAAATGATCCAGGTCGGCGGGTGAGGCCACGATCCCCAGCACCATGTCCGCCTCGATGCCCGTGTCCCGCGCCAGGGCGCCGGGACCGATCCGACTCTCCTCACCGAAACGCTGGTTGGCGATGACACGGATCCGGTATTCCGTCTCCACATCGTCTAAATGTTTGCCGATGAGCGAGCTTCCGACCGGAACAACAACCTCAAACAGGGCATACTCCACGCCGTAGACATCCTTGAAGTAGCTCATGGCGTCCGTGGAACGGGTGGAACTCTCCGTCTCGGTCGAAGGCAGCACATAACGCCCAGCCAGGACGAAGTAGGCGATTCCCGTCGCCACCAGGGCCAGCCCGATGGGCGTAACCGAAAAGAGCGACCAGGTCTGCATCTGCTGGGCCGCGGGCAGGGCCTTGTTGGAGGTAAGGATCAGATCGTTCAGCAGGATCAGCGGACTGGAGCCGACCATGGTCACGGTGCCACCGAGGATGGCGCAGAAGCCCATCGGCATCAACAGGCGCGACATAGGCAGACCGGAACGGGCCGAAATCCGGGAGACCACGGGCAGGAACAGCGCTGCGGCGCCCACATTCTGCATGAAGGAGGAGATGAACCCTACCGTAGCCGAGATGATGGGGATGATACGGGCCTCCGTGGTCCCCCCTACCTTGAGGATGAAGGCCGCCACCTTGCTCATGAGGCCGGTCTTATCGAGTCCGGCGCCGATGATCATCACCGCGATGATGGAAATCACCGCATTGGAGGCAAAGCCGTCGAACAGGTGCTTATTGTCCACCAGTCCCTGTTGCAGCCCCATCACTGGGGCCAGTAGACCGGTCAGCCCCAGGAGCACCATGACCAGAATCGCGGCCACATCCACTCCGACCAGCTCAAAGGCGAAGAGGTAGATGGTAAACAGCAGGATGGCACTGACCCAGGCGATCTCCAGGCTGGGAGCCACCCACCCCGCGCCGATGGCGAGGAGGAGAAAGATCGCCCCGGCTATTTTCTGTTTCATTGTCATTACCGGGGACTTCTGATCGCCCCCTTTATCGGCCGGTAAGGTCATTGTGTTTCCCATTATGGTTTCCTCGTGTACTCAACAGATTGGCATTCGCGGAAGATGCGCTTGCCGCACCCCCGGCAGATTTCTTTGTCCAGCTTGTGAAAGATCGACTGGATGGCGGCTGTCTTGGATTGAAAGATGTTGCGCCCGCCGGTGGCCTCCAGGCAGCCGCACCGCTCCAGGGAATCCCAAAGCCCCTGGCGCACGTTGACCAGGTAGAGATTGCCGCCGTCCTTCTTGCGCCGTTCGGCCTCATCCACCAGTACCGCGCCCCCTTGCAGATCCACGAAACTGATACCGCTGGCGACCAGGGCCAGGTGCCTTTGACCTGGACTCTGGTTCCGGACGCGCTCGAAGGTCTCCTGCACATGGTTCACCGAGCCGAAGAAGAGCGATCCCTCGATCCGCAGGAACTTCAGTTGCGGGCACTCGGGCAGGTCGGAATCGGTGACGAAACCCCGCTTGGGGGAACGGGGATCGGGCACCCGGCTCTTGATGCTGGGCTTGGAGACCCGCTCCAGATAGAGCACCAGGGAGAGCAGCACGCCGGCGAAGATGGCGAACTCCAGCTCCAGGAAGACCGCCCCGAAAAAGGTCACCGCAAGGACCGCCGTCTCACGCCGGGAGGCCTGGAGGATATGGCCGATCTCCTTGAAATCGATCAGACCCCAGGCCACCAGGAAAAGGATACCGGCCATGGCAGCCTTGGGCAGATAGGCCGCCAAGGGCGCAACCAGCAGGACAATGATCATTAGCATCAGGCCCGCCACCACAGCCGCAATGGGGGTACGCGCCCCTGCCTGATAATTGAGCCCTGAACGGTTGAAGGAGCCGGTGGCCACATAGCCTGAAAAGAAGGCACCGGCCAGATTGGATAGCCCCTGGCCGATGAACTCCTGATTTCCGTCGATGCGGTAGCCACCCTTGGCCGCCAGGGCGCGGCCGATGGAGACCGCCTCCGTGAGGGCAAATAGAGTCACGGCCAGGGCTGAGGGGGCGAGGTGCTTGATGTTCTCCAAGGTCAGGGCCGGCGCCGAAAGGGGCGGCAGACGGCTGGGCAGGGTGCCTACCGTGACGATCCCGGTCATCGCCTCGCCGCCGAAGAATTGATTGAGCGCCAGCGCCAACAGGCTACCGGCCACCATGGCCACGATCATGTAAGGGATGCGCGGGACCCAGCGCCTGACGGCAATCCCCGACAGCAGATGTTTTATGACGGGGCTCCGGGAAAAGGCAGGAATAGCGCCCTATGTGGGGCAAACCATGTGCCAGGAGCGGTCTATTTGTAACGCATTGATTTGCTGATACATTTAATCGAGATACATGGCAGACCTATGTTTCTATTAAGAAACACTCGACACATGGGCGACATAAGACGATGATTGACAAGGGCTATGCGCTGGCGTTTAAGATTAGAAACACGTTTCTTATCTGAAACACAGCTGCTTGAATTCCCCCCTCTGGGGGGCGTTGATCGTTCCCACGCTCCGGCGTGGGAACGCATCCCGGACGCTCCAGCGTCCCGAGACCCGCGCATGCCTTCGGTATCCGGCAACCCGTGACGCGGGGGCGTCGCAGGCGGCATTCCCACGCAGAACGTGGGAACGATCACGAAGCGTAGGCGGCGTTTCTCACATTCATCGACCCGTTATGTCAGAAAAGCGTTTTTTCCTGATATAAATCTGTTGGCAACAAACAACCCGCCCCCTGTCATTCCGGCAGCAAGGTAATAGAGAAAAACAGGATGAACGCGGTAGAAATCGAAGCAGCCGTATCGGATTTGGCGCTCCTGCCTTTTGACGGGGAGGAGTTTCCGTTTGCCTTCCTGCAAGCCTTCGGAAACAAGGAGACCACCATCAAGCGCCTGCGCGCGGGGGCATCGAACAAATCCGACCTGGGCGGCATCCTTCAGACCAACAACATCCACATCGCGGTTTCCGAGGCAGGCGAGGTCACGAAGACCCTGGCCGCGCTAAGGGCCAGCCCGGCAACGGTCAAGGCGAAGGCGCGTTTCATCCTCGCCACCGACGGCGCGGACTTCGAGGCGGAAGACATCGAGACCGGCGAAACGGTCGCCTGCGCCTATCCCGACTTTCCCGACCACTTCGGCTTCTTCCTGCCGCTGGCCGGAATCACCACCGTCAAGCAGATCCGCGAAAGCGCCTTCGACATCCGCGCCACCAGCCGTCTGAACCGGCTCTATGTCGAGCTGCTGAAGGACAACCCCGAATGGGGCGCCACGGAACGCCGCCCCGACATGAACCACTTCATGGCGCGGCTGATCTTCTGCTTTTTCGCCGAGGATACCGACATCTTCAACGGCACCGGCCTGTTCACCGACACCCTCTCGCAGATGAGCGCGCGGGACTCGTCCGACACCCACGCGGTAATCGGCGAAATCTTCCGCGCCATGAACGTCGAGACCAGAGACCGGGCCAACGCCAACCTGCCCCGCTGGGCGGACGGCTTCCCCTACGTCAATGGCGGCCTGTTCTCCGGCAATCTGGACGTGCCGCGTTTCAGCAAGATCGCCCGTTCCTATCTGCTGCACGTCGGCAACCTGGACTGGACCCGGATCAATCCCGATATTTTTGGTTCCATGATCCAGGCCGTGGCCGACGACGAGGAGCGCGGCGCCCTGGGCATGCACTACACCAGCGTCCCCAATATCCTCAAGGTGCTCAACCCGCTGTTCCTCGACGACCTGCGGGCCAAACTGGCAGAGGCCGGCGACAACAAGGCCAAGCTGCTGAACCTGCGCAAACGCATGACGAGAATCCGGGTATTCGACCCGGCCTGCGGCTCGGGCAACTTCCTGGTCATCGCCTACAAGCAGATGCGGGAGATCGAAAACGCCATCAACGAACGACGCGGCGAGATCAAACGCAAATCCGACATCCCCCTCACCAACTTTCGTGGCATCGAACTGCGGGATTTTCCGGCAGAGATCGCCCGCCTGGCCCTCATCATCGCCGAGTACCAATGCGACCTCATCTACCTGGGCCAAAAGGAGGCCCTGGCCCGGTTCCTTCCCCTGGCGAAACAGAACTGGATCACCTGCGGCAACGCCCTGCGGCTGGATTGGTTGAGCATCTGCCCGCCAACCGGAACGGGCGTGAAGTTGCTCGCGGATGATCTGTTTGGAACGCCGTTGGAACAGACGGAAATCGATTTCGAAAACGAGGGTGGGGAAACATACATCTGTGGGAATCCGCCGTATCTTGGTTCTACTTGGCAGACGGACGAACAGAAGGCTGACTTAGGCTCTGTCTTCGCTACACGCACCAGAAACTGGAAATCGCTGGATTACGTGGCGGGCTGGTTCATGAAGGCCGCCGATTACGCAACACACACCTGTGCTTCAGCCGCTTTTGTATCGACCAACTCCATTTGCCAGGGGCAGCAAGTGCCCATTCTCTGGCCACTGATTTTCAGCACCGGCAACAAAATTGTCTTTGCTCACACGTCGTTTAAATGGGCGAATCTAGCCAGCCACAACGCGGGGGTGACGGTCGCCATCGTGGGCATCAGCAAGCAAACAGGCAAGCTGCGCCGGATTTTCTCAATGGCAGATGACGGCAGCGCTCTCGTCAAAGAAGTGGAGCACATCAACGCCTATTTGGTGCCCGGCGCAAGCGTAGTCGTAGAAAAAGCTGCCCGCCCCTTGAGTGGGCAGGCTGAAATGAGCTTTGGCAACAAGCCGGTCGATGGCGGCCACCTTCTGCTGTCCAGAGTTGAAGTGGCCGCACTCGGCCTGATGTCAGAGCAGCATGCCCGATTCATTCGCCGCATCTATGGTTCGGCGGAGTTCATTCGTGGCTTAGAACGCTATTGCCTGTGGATTGAAGATCGCCACTTGGATGAGGCGATGTGCATCACGGCTATTCGGCAGCGTATTGAAGGCGTGCGGGTGATGCGGCTGGCGAGCCGAGACAGCGGAGCCAATGAAATGGCTGCTCACTCGCACCAAATGCGGGAAATGAACCAGTCGCGTGAAAGCATGGTTGTTATTCCGAGAGTGAGTTCAGAAGGTCGCCCATATCTGCCAGTTGGATTACTTCCATCGCCTAACGTCATCGGCGACCGAAATTTCGCCCTCTACGACGCCCCCCTCTGGAACCTCGCCCTCATCGCCTCGCGCCTTCATTTGGTCTGGATCAGCACAGTCTGCGTTCGGATGAGAACTGACTTTTCCTACTCCAACACCCTCGGCTGGAACACCTTCCCCGTCCCCACGCTCACCGACAAGAACAAGGCCGACCTCACCCGCTGCGCCGAGGACATCCTGCTCACCCGCGAGGCCCATTTTCCGGCCACCATCGCCGACCTCTACGACCCCGAGGCCATGCCCGCCGACCTGCGCGCGGCCCATGAGCGCAACGACGAGGTGCTGGAGCGCATCTACATCGGCCGCCGCTTCCGCAACGACACGGAGCGGCTGGAGAAGCTGTTCGAGCTGTATACGAAGATGACGGCGGCGGCCAAGACCGCGCCTAAAACGACCAGGGGAAAAACGGCATGAGCGATACGACGCACGATAGGCCCGCCAGCCTGATCCCGCCCCCCGCCGGCTATGCCGACTGGCTGGCCAACCTGAAATCCCGCATCCACACCGCCCAGCAGCGCGCTACGCTGGCGGTCAACCGTGAACTGGTGCTGCTCTACTGGAAAATCGGGCGCGATATTCTGGCGCGGCAGTCTGAACAGGGCTGGGGCGCCAAGGTAATCGAGCGGCTGGCGCAGGATTTGCGCGCCGCCTTTCCCGACATGAAGGGGTTTTCGCCGCGCAATCTCAAGTACATGCGCGCCTTTGCCGAGGCGTGGCCAGATGCCGAATTTGTGCAACAGGCTGCTGCACAATTGCCCTGGGGTCATAACCTGGTTTTGCTGGACAGATTGAGCACGCTCGAAGAGCGTCGCTGGTACGCTGCCAAGGCTCTTGAGCATAACTGGTCGCGCAATGTGCTGAACATCCAGATCGAAACACGCCTGCTGGCGCGTAGCGGCACGGCTGTCACCAACTTCGCGGTCAGCCTGCCCAGGCCGCAATCTGACCTGGCCCGCGAGTCGCTGAAAGACCCTTATCGCTTCGACTTTCTCGGCCTGACCGACGAAGCGCAGGAACGCGAGATCGAAAACGCCCTGGTGAAGCACGTCACCGAATTCCTGCTGGAACTGGGCGCGGGCTTCGCCTTCGTCGGCCGGCAGGTGTTGCTTGACGTGGGCGGCGACGAGTTTTTCATCGACCTGCTGTTCTATCACCTGAAGCTGCGCTGCTATGTGGTGATCGAACTCAAGGGCGGCAAGTTCAAGCCCGAGCATCTGGGTCAGTTGGGGTTTTATCTGACTGCGGTGGATGCCCAGATCAAGCATCTGCAGGACGGCCCGACCATCGGCCTGTTGCTGTGCAAGAGCAAGAACAAGGTGGTTGCCGAGTACGCGCTGCGCGACAACGCACAGCCGATCGGGGTGGCTGAATACAAACTGATCGAATCCCTGCCGGACGAACTACAAACCAGCCTGCCCAGCATCGAGCAAATCGAGCGTGAGCTCTCGGGCGATGGCCTATCCGCGGATGAGGACGCGCCATGACTTCTTCGGGGAGTAATGCAGTGAATCAAACCCTGCCTTCCGTTTCGGTGTCCTACGCTCGCAACGGGCGCTCGACCCAAGCCAACGCGCTGGGCATGCGGCCCATGCAGGAACGCGCCTATGAGCGGCGTGGCGAACAGTATCTGCTGATCAAGTCGCCTCCCGCCTCCGGCAAGAGCCGGGCGCTGATGTTCATTGCCCTCGACAAGCTCCACAACCAAAGGCTCAAGCAGGCGATCATCGTGGTGCCGGAGAAATCCATCGGCGCGAGCTTCAACGACGAGCCGCTGACCCGGTTCGGCTTTTGGGCCGACTGGACGGTGTTGCCGAAGTGGAACTTGTGCAACGCGCCGGGCGAGGACGGCGGCAAGGTCAACTCGGTCGGGGCGTTTCTGGAGGGTGACGCGGATGACAACAACAGGGTGTTGGTCTGCACCCATGCCACTTTCCGCTTCGCGGTGGAAAGGTTTGGCGTTGCGGCGTTCGACGACCGGCTGATCGCCGTGGATGAGTTTCACCATGTCTCAAGTAACCCGGACAACCGGCTCGGCCTGCATCTGGGCCAGTTCATCGCACGCGACCGGGTGCATATCCTGGCAATGACCGGCTCCTACTTCCGGGGCGATGCCGAGGCGGTGCTGGCCCCGCAGGAGGAGTCGCGGTTCGATACCGTCACCTACACCTATTACGAGCAGCTCAACGGTTACGAGTATCTGAAGCAGCTCGACATCGGCTACTACTTCTATTCGGGCCGCTACTCCGACGACCTCCTCAAGGTGCTCGACCCGGCCGAAAAGACCATCGTCCATATCCCTAACGTCAATTCGCGCGAGAGCACGAAGGACAAGATCCGGGAGGTCGAGCACATCATCGAGGAGCTGGGCGAATGGCAAGGGACCGATCCTGCGACCGGCTTTCAGTTGGTCAAGACACCCGGCGGGCAAATCCTGCGGATCGCCGATCTGGTGGACGATGACCCGGCCAAGCGCGACCGGGTCTCAGCCGCGCTGAAGGACCCCGCGCAAAAGAACAACCGCGACCATGTGGACATCATCATCGCCCTGGGCATGGCGAAAGAGGGTTTCGACTGGATCTGGTGCGAGCACGCGCTGACGGTCGGTTATCGGTCGAGCCTCACGGAGATCGTGCAGATCATCGGCCGGGCGACCCGCGACGCGCCGGGTAAGACCCGCGCCCGTTTCACCAACCTGATTGCCGAGCCCGATGCCTCCGAGCAGGCCGTGACCGAGGCGGTGAACGATACCTTGAAGGCCATCGCCGCCAGCCTGCTCATGGAGCAGGTGCTGGCCCCGCGTTTTGAGTTCAGGCCGAAACATCCGGCCAACGAAGCCACGCCGGGTTTCGACTATGGTGACAGCGGTTATCAGCCGGGCCAGTGCAATGTGGGTTTCAATCACGACACCGGGCAGTTCCAGATCGAGATCAAGGGCCTGGCCGAGCCGAAGAGCGAGGAAGCCGCGCGCATTTGCCAGGAAGATCTGAACGAGGTGATCGCGACCTTTGTTCAGGACAAGACCACCATCGAGCGAGGCCTGTTCGACGAGGAACTGGTGCCAGAGGAGCTGACCCAGGTTCGCCTGGGCAAGATCATCAAGGAGCGGTATCCCGACCTCGGCGAGGAAGACCAGGAGGCGGTGCGCCAACACGCCATCGCCGCGCTCAATCTCGTGCAACAGGCCAAGCAGGCCGGGCTGGGCGATGGCGGCAGCGGCGAGCCGGTCGCCAATACGGCCCTGATCGACGGGGTGCGCAAGTTTGTGAATGTCCGTGATCTGGACATCGATCTCATCGACCGCATCAACCCCTTCAGCGAGGCCTACGCGATCCTTGCCAAGGCGATGAGCGAGGAGAGTCTGAAGCAGGTCGCGGCGGTGATTGCAGGCAAGCGCGTCAACCTGAGGATCGAGGAGGCGCGCGATCTTGCCAGACGGGCCTTGCGGTTCAAGCAGGAACGCGGGCGGTTGCCTTCGATGACATCCACCGACCCCTGGGAAAAACGCATGGCCGAGGGGGTGGCCGCTCTTGCCCGGATGAAGGCGGAGGCGGCCCGTGGCTAAGCCATTCACGCAAGAAGACGAGGATCTTCTCGCCGAGCTTGGCGTCGAGGTTGAGGCGGAGATGGCATCGAGCCGGACGCCGCGCGAGGAACGCATCATTGCGGGGTTCGAGGAAATCCAGCGATTTGCCGAGCAACAGGGCCGCCCTCCACGGCATGGCGAAGACAAGGACATCTTCGAGCGGCTGTACGCCGTGCGACTGGATCGTCTGCGCGCGCTGGAGGAGTGCCGGACCCTTGTCTTTCCGCTCGATCACCAGGGGCTGTTGCGCGGGGCCGAGATTGCCCAGACCGATCCCGTCGCGTCAATGGACGATGACGAACTGCTCGCCGAGCTGGAGGGCGCGACAGGCCCCTCTGGTATCACCGAATTGCGCCATGTCCGCTCCAGGGCCGAAATACAAGCGGCTGAGGAGATTGCCAACCGCGAGAAGTGCGAAGATTTCGAGCGATTTCAGCCCCTGTTCGAGCAGGCTGAGAGAGAACTCAAGGCCGGTGTGCGGAAAACGCGGCCATTTGGCAGGGATGCCAGCATTGACCAAGGCAACTTCTTCATTGTGGGTGGTCAGCTCGTTTACGTCGCGGAGGTGGGCGAAACCATCCGGGCGCCCAATGGTGAAAACGATGCGCGACTGCGCGTGATTTATTCCAACGGAACGGAGAGCAATCTGCTGCGCCGGTCTCTTCAGCGCGCGCTATATAAGGACGAGGCCGGGCGTCGCTTGACCGATCCCGATAACGGGCCGCTGTTTAGTCAAACCTGGGAAGAAGATGACATCGAAAGCGGCACCATCTATGTGTTGCGTAGTCTGTCCAGTCACCCCTTCGTTGCCGAGCACCGCGAGCTGATTCACAAGATTGGCGTGACCGGCGGCAAGGTGGAAACCCGTATCGCCCATGCCGCCCAGGATGCCACCTACCTGTTGGCGGATGTTGAAATCGTCGCAACCTACAAGCTGGCCAGTATCCACCGCACGAAGCTGGAAAACCTCTTCCATCGACTGTTCGCGCCTGCACAGATCGACCTCTGCCTTCATGACCGTTTCGGCCACCCGGTGCGACCCAGGGAATGGTTCCTCGTGCCGCTTCATGTGATTGACGAAGCGGTGCAAAGGATTCGGGATGGATCTATTACCGATGTGGTCTACGATCCCAAGATGGCCCGGTTGGTAGGTTAGGCTACTTTGTCAAATCTCATTCCCCCCCTCCCCCGCCAGGGGGGAGGGGCTTTTCCGTCCCTCTCCCGGAAATACCCATGTCCAGCATTCAAGGCAAGATCACCGCCGGTTACCTGATCCTGGCGTTCGGGGTGGGCAGCTTCGTGCTTTTCGCCTCTGCCGACCTGCGTTTCCTGGAACGGCGCGTTCAGGAGGGGGTGGCGATCGCCGCCTTTCAGGAAACCGCCCAGGAGATGCGCCGGCACGAGAAGAACTATTTCCTCTACCGGGCGCGCGGCGAGGCCGGGGAGGATCTGGCGGCGGGGCGTTCGTCCGCCGTCGAGCTGGCGGCGGGCCTGGAGGGCGCGGCCCTCTCGGCCGTGGCC
Source organism: Gammaproteobacteria bacterium (assembly GCA_018812525.1). Lineage (GTDB taxonomy): Bacteria > Pseudomonadota > Gammaproteobacteria > Chromatiales > Chromatiaceae > YD12-FULL-61-37. The sequence continues at coordinate 8,077 of JAHJDE010000176.1, read as the reverse complement.
AGCGGCGATGAACTCGCCGCCCTGAAACGGACCCTGGGCGACTACCGCCGTCTGCTCGACCAAGCCACCCCGCCCGAAGGCGAACTCCGCGCCGCCGGCCACGCCCTGTCGGAACAGAGCGAACGCCTCTCCGAACGCGAACGGGCCAGCCTGGTCACCACCGCACGCCAATCGCGCCACCTCCTGTTCTGGTCGGTGGGCGCCCTGTTGCTGCTCGGCCTGGCGGGCGGCCAGGTGATGTATCGCATCGTGGGACGGCCCCTGCGGCAGTTGGAGGAACAGCTCGAACCCCTCGCCCAGGGGCGTTTCAACGCCTTCGCCATGGTCTCCGACGACCGCGAGATCGTCTCCTTCACCCAGGCCCTGAACCGCATGCTGGAGGAGTTGGAGCTGCGACGCCGCCAGGTCTTGCAGTCGGAAAAGCTGGCCTCCCTCGGCACCCTATGATCTCTACCCTGCGGAAACCTTGCCATCGCCTATGAAGAACACTATATCGACAATCCCTCCCACGACTGCGACGGTTGCTGCTACGGCATCGCCTCGCGAGAATTCACCGTCCACGGAGATATCCAATGACCCCGCAACAACTTCAGCGATTGGAACAACACCTGAAAACTTGGCACGAGACACACCCGGACGCTGCCAGCCAGCGGGCGGCCTACCGGGAGCGGGCGATGGATTCACCCTGAGTTCCATGGCCCTGGAAGGCGAGCCGGTGGACTGGGAGCGGGTCCAAGCGCTGCGGACTCAACACGGCCGCTGAACGCCACCCGCGAACTAATCACCGCTGCCGGTTCCCTGACCTATACGGAAGTCGCCGAACGCCTTGCCGCCAAGGTTAATCGTTCCCACGCTCCGGCGTGGGAATGCATCCCCAGACGCTCCAGCGTCCCGAGATTGGCAAATGCCGCTGTCTTCCGGTAATTCGCGACGCTGGAGCATCGCAAGCAGCATTCCCACGCCGGAGCGTGGGAACGATCGGTAACTCATGAAAATGGCAATGACCCCCGCCCGCCTCCTGATCGTCGATGACGAGGCCGCCGCCTTGAAGAACCTGACCCACCTGTTGCGCAAGGAGGGCTACGAGGTGACAGGACGCCAGAGTGGCCCGGCCGGGCTGAAGGAAGTGGAATCGAGCAAGTTCGATTTGATCCTGACCGATCTGCGCATGAAGGGGGTGGATGGCCTGGCCTTGCTGCGCCGCGCCAAAGTTCTGCAACCGGCGTGCGAGGTGATCGTCATCACCGGCCACGCTACGCTCGATTCGGCGGTGGAGGCGATGAAGGAGGGGGCCTTTCACTACATCGCCAAACCCTACCGCCTGGACGAGGTGCGTCAGGTGGTGCGGGGGGCGCTGGATGTGGTGCTGCTCAAGCGGGAGAACCGGGTGCTCAAGCGCCGGATCGAGGGCTACGAGGGCGGGGTCAACCTCATCACCCAGGACATGGCCATGCAACGCCTGCTGGACACGGCGCGGCAGGTGGGGCCGACCGGCTGCAATGTGCTGATCACGGGTGAATCAGGCACCGGCAAGGAGCTGCTGGCGCGCTATCTGCACGCCCACAGCGACCGTTCCACCGGCCGTTTCGTGGCGGTGAACTGTGGCGCCCTGCAAGAGGAATTGCTGGCCAACGAGCTGTTCGGCCACGAGAAGGGGGCCTTCACCGGCGCCGACCGCCGCAAGCAGGGCCTGATCGAGCTGGCCGAGGGCGGCACCCTGTTCCTGGACGAGATCGCGGAGATGACACAGGCCATGCAGGTGAAGCTGCTGCGCGTCATCCAGGAACGGGAACTCTTCCGCGTTGGCGGCACCGAGCCGGTGGCGGTCGATGCGCGCCTTCTCGCCGCCACCAACCGCGACCTGCAGGAGGGGGTGGCCAGCGGCCGCTTCCGCGCCGACCTCTATTTCCGGCTCAACGTGGTCAACCTCGCCCTGCACCCCTTGCGGGCGCGGCGTGACGACATCCCGCTGCTGGCCTTCTATTTCCTGAAGAAGTTCGCCCTGGCCATGGACCGGCCGGTGACCGACATCGCCCCCGAGGCCCTGCGCCTGCTGAACCGCTACGACTACCCTGGCAACGTGCGCGAACTGGCCAATCTGATCGAACGCGGCGTGGCCCTGGCGCGAGGTAGCCTGCTGGAGCCCGGCCACTTGCCGGAGAGTCTCATGAGCCTCTCGGTACGCGTCACCGCCTTCCCCGAGACCGGGCTACCAACCCTGGAGCGCAACGAGGCCGCCTATATCGCCCGCGTACTGGAATACACCGGCGGCAACCGCAACCAGACAGCCGACATCCTCGGCATCGACCGGGTCTCGCTCTGGCGGCGGATCAAGCGCTATGGGTTGGATGCGGTTTGATAAACTCGTCACCGCCTGGCCTTGTATTTAGTGCCACATGCGCGCAGCACATGACCCTGAAGGGACGCCTTGCACAGGCGCGATCTTGATTAATCGCGCCTGCAAGGCGCCCCTACAGGCCTGAGCCTATGAGGAACCAGCAAATTTGCCGTCCTGGCAGTTTTGCATGAACCTCATTTGACCTGATCTTCGGCGCTGTCCTTGTTGCCCAGGTTGTCCGCCCAGGAGATCTTCAGGGTATCGCCCGGATTGGCCTTGGCTTTGCACGCCAGGTAGGGATTCTTGGAGATGGCGCCGCTGAAGGAACCGGAGACGATGGCCTTGCCGTTGATCTCGATCGTGACATCCTGGATGAAGTGGGGTTTGATGTCCTCGCCGGTGGTCTTGTCCTTGCGGTTGCCCTGCTCCATGGGATGGGTGATCAGGCACTTGATATCGGCGACGCCGCCGCTGGATTTCGCCCGGACCTTGATGGTATTCGACATTGTTTATGACCTCTCGAAAATGGTGTGCGTGGGGAGGGTGATGGTTCAGCCGCCACAGCCGCCGATGGTGACCTTGACGCTCTTGCGGGCGCTGTAGAGCTTGCCGCCCGCCTTGACCACGGCGATCACGTCGCCGGTCTTGCCCATCTTGATGCGGGTGGAGATGAAGCCCTCGGCCCCTTCGCCCAGGTGAAAGGTGGACGTCAGCGGCATGGCGTTGTTGGCGGCCAGGATGGAGATGCTCTCGGCGGCCATGCTGGTACTCACGGTGATCGGCACCACGGCGCCGTTCTCGGCGATGTCGGGGGCCTTGATCTGGACCGCGTCGCTGGTCTCGGTGGCAGGGTTGCCCAGCAGGGCGCCGATGGCGTCCTCCACCTTCTTGGCGCTGAAGGCATCTTTGTTCCAGGCGGCCAGGACGGATTGCGGGACCAGAAGGCCTGCGCCGAGGGCGACGCCCAGGGCGCCGGTGGCCAGGGAGCCCTTGAGGAAGATGCGGCGTTTCATGTCAGTGATCATGCTTGATGTCTCCAAAGTCTTATCGTCAATACCGGGATGCGGTGCGTTCCACAAACCGCATCGTTCGCGTTATTAGCCTGTTATCAGGTGAGGCTAGCATACCTGATCATAATCCTGCGACAAACGAGATTCGACAAGTAAATTAGTAATTTAGCATTGTCTTATGCGTTGCGTGACGGTGTTCAATGCTGCTTGCGAAGGGTCTCCTGTTCTACGTACTCCTGTTTCAGTGTGCGCAGGCGGGCGGCAAATTTTGCTGCCTGGAAATCGCTGACGGCGGGTTCCCGGAGGGCAATCTCCAATTGGTAGATGGCCGCCTTCAGTTCGCCGTTCAGGTAATAGTGTTCCGCCAGATGGCCATGGGCATCTGCCCGGTGGCCGTTCTTTCCCTCGGCCCGGGAGAGCAGGAGGAGGAGTCGGGGGTCGTCGGGGTGCTCCTTGGCAAGTTTGCTTAGAACGGTCGCCGCCTGCTTGTAATTGCCCTGCTTCTGGAGAAGTTCAGCCTGCCCCAGGGCCAGGGGTTTGTTCTCGGGGAGAGCCATTCTGCCTTCCTGGATCAGGTTCAGGGCCTGGGTCGGCCGGTCGCTGACCGCTTCCAGGTCGGCCAGGGCCAGGCGGTATTCGACAGTCTGGGGACGTCCTTGCAGCAGGCGGGAAAGGATGGGGCGGGCCTGATCGTACTGGCGTTTCTGCATCAAGGCGAGGGCGAGGCCGAACTCCTCCGCATCCTTATTGTTATAACGACCCTCACGCAGGTTGTTGGAGAAGTAGTCCACGGCCTTGCCCGGTTGCGGGAAGTCCCGCAGTTTCAACCATGAACGCAGGAGGTGGTAACGGATGTCATCGCTGTGCTGCCGGTAGGGGTATTTCTCGGCGCGGCCGAGGGCGTCGCCGATGCGGTTGGTGGTGACCGGATGGGTGCGCAGGAACTCGGGGAGCTTGGTGGAGTAAGCCTGGCTGGCCTTGCCCATGCGGCCGAAGAAAGCCGGCATGGAGCGGGGATCGAAACGGGTGCGGACCAGGGTCTCCATGCCGACGCGGTCGGCCTCTTCCTCGTTGTGGCGGGTGTAGTTGATCTGATCCTGGAGCATGCCGCCCTGAATGCCGGCCACGGCAGCCCGGGTCAGGTCGCCGCCGCCACCGCCGACGCCGATCAGCACGGCCGCCAGCAGGGCCACGGCGGCGGGCACGCTCATTTGCTGTGCGCGATAGAAGGTCCGCAGCAGGTGCTTCTGGGTGACGTGGGCAATTTCATGGGAGACAACGGCGGCCAATTCGCTCTCCGATTGGGTGGTCAGCACCAGGCCGCTGTAGACGGCGATATGGCCGCCGGGTCCGGCAAAGGCGTTCACCACCGGGCTCTCGATCAGGTAAAAGTTAAACGCATGTCCGGGGTCATCGCTGTTGGCGGCGATCTTGTTGCCGAGGGTCTCGATATAGTCCTCGTAGACCGGTTCGTCCACGAATTTCTGTCGCTCGCGCACGCTGTTGATGAAGGCCCTTCCCAGCCGTACCTCGGAAGAAGGGGTTAGCACCGTGTCGGCGGGATCACCCATGTCGGGCAACTGGATCTCCGTATTCAGGCTGAAGGCCGGCCCGGGAAGGATGAGCAGCAGGCTGAGCAGCAGCCGAGGCCCAAGTGCCCTCATAAAGGAGCGGGGATTCGACGGGCTGGTGGGAGGGTTTTTTTCGAGACAGGCATCGATGCAAGGGTTCTGCTTCATTTCGAGATCGTCAGTGAGCTGTATCCATTGGCGCCAAGTCGGGTTCGCCGTTTATTTCGCCACCTTTTCGACTCTCGACGGCAGGATAAATTCCGTCCAGGGCTCCCAGGCGGCTAGGTACGCCCTCGGCGAGAAGAAATACGTCGGTTTCATTGTCCTTGATGGAAGCGAGGGTGTCGATGGCGAATTACGGTGACACTTTACTAAATATACTTAATTTGTAATTAAGTATATTTAGTAAAGTGTCACCGTAATTGTAGTTCAAAAGCATTTGAAGATTGCCGTGTGGAGAGATAAAGTTTCATCCCCGTCCGTCGTGGGCCTGCTCCACTGGAACCTTCGGGGTTGACGCCTCTGGCGCGCATTAGTAAAACAAAGTATTCTAACGCCTTTGTTTTGGCTGGGTCTTCGGCCCAGGATTCCCAAGGCAGCACAAGAAACATTGACGCCACGCGCTCTGTAGCCGCATGGGGCTGCCCATGACTCCAGGCGGGGCCGTTTGTTTGGTTGAATCATTTGTTTGAATCATTTGTTTGAATCAACTTAGAGACTATTTCGGAGACTGATATGGACCAGACCTATTACGACGCCGTTGTCAAAATGGAACAGAAGGCTGTCGACAATGAGTACATCCAAGGCTGGCAAGCGGGTTATCTGCACAATCCCCAGCGTGAGGAACAGCGCCTGACCGAGGCCTACGAGGCCGGTTATGCCGATGGCGAGGAACGGAATCTGGACAATCTGGACGAGTGGGTTAAGGGCTGACCGGCATCTTAATCTCCATGCAGAAGGGCGGTTTAACCGCCCTTTTTTTATGTCTTTGGCTCAGGCCCGGCAGCCTTCTCGAACTGCGTCTAGACTGGGAATCAGGTGTACGATTTCCTGTGGCTTGAAGAGGGGTAGGTGCGATGGAGAAGCTATCCGGGGTGATCTCGGCCAATATCGTCGATCTGGAGGCCCGCCGCGTTATGTTCGGCGAGATCCATTGGCAGGAGGGGGTGATTACCCGCGTGGCGCCAAAAGGGGATGAAGCACCAGGTCTGCCCTACCTCATCCCAGGCTTCGTCGATGCCCATGTCCATATCGAAAGCGCTATGCTCACGCCCGCCGAATTCGGCCGCATGGCGCTGCGCCATGGCACCCTCGGCGCCGTCTCTGATCCCCACGAGATTGCCAATGTACTGGGCATGGAGGGTGTCGAGTTCATGTTGCGTGATGCCGCCCGGTCTACTTTCCCCATTGTCTTCGGCGCACCCTCCTGTGTGCCGGCCACCCCCTTCGAGACGGCGGGCGCGGTATTCGGCCTGGTCGAGATCGAGCGGCTGCTGGCCAAGCCCCGGATCGGTTACCTCTCCGAGGTCATGAACTTCCCCGACGTACTGGCGCGTGATCAGGGGGTCATGGCCAGGATCGCGGCCGCCCTTGGGCGGGGGATGCCAGTGGACGGTCACGCCCCCGGCTTGCGGGGCGCCGAGGCCAGGCGTTACGCGGAGGCCGGCATCACGACCGATCACGAGTGCTTCACCCTGGAGGAGGCCCGCGACAAGATCGATGCGGGCATGCATATCCTGATCCGCGAGGGCTCGGCCGCCCGCAACTTCGACGTCCTCCATTCCCTGATCAGCGAGCATCCTGGCAAGGTGATGTTTTGCAGCGACGACAAGCATCCCGACGACCTGCTGCTGGGGCATATGGACCGGCTGGCCGCCAGGGCGGTCGCACTGGGGCACGACCCCTTCGATGTCCTGCGCTGTGCCTGCCTGAATCCCGTCAGGCACTACAGCATTCCCCTTGGCCTGCTGCGTCAGGGCGATTCCATGGATGCACTGCTGGTGCAAGATCTGCGGGGGTTTCGGCCGTTGCGGGCCTGGCTGCGGGGACTGCCGGTGATGGAGGCGGGCGAACCCCTGCTGTCGCACCGCAGGGTCGAAGCCCTGAACCGTTTCCATGCCCTTCCCCTGGAAATCAGGGATCTCAGGGTGAAGGCGGCGGTGGGGCGATTGCGGGTGATCGAAGCCCTGGATGGGGAGCTCATCACCCCTGAGTCCTGGGTCGAGCCCAAGATCGAAGCGGGCTTTCTGGCACCCGATCCGGAACGGGACCTGCTCCAGCTCTGCGTCCTCAACCGCTACCAGCCGGCGCCACCCGCCCATGCCTTCATCCGGGGCTTCGGCCTGAAGCGGGGCGCCCTCGCCTCCAGTGTGGCCCACGACTCCCATAACCTGGTGGCGGTAGGGGCCGATCATGCATCCATGGTGGCGGCGATCAATGGGGTCATTGCCGCTCAGGGCGGCATAGCCGTGGCCGATGGCTCTCAGATCGAATTGCTGCCCCTCCCCGTCGCCGGCCTGATGAGTGATCGGGAAGGGCCCTGGGTGGCGGATCGCTACGCCCAACTGGACCGGGGCGCAAAGGCCCTCGGTTCAGGCCTTCGCGCCCCCTTCATGACCCTCTCCTTCATGGCGCTCTTGGTGATCCCCGAACTCAAGCTGAGTGATATGGGGCTTTTCGACGGTCGTAGCTTTAGCTTTACCTCACTGCAAGCCTGAGAGGCTGTGAGAAAATCTCCGCCTACTGAACCGCGAGAGGTCAGGCGGCTGCCCATCGGGCACTACGAGATTCAGGAATCGACCATCTACCTGCTGCGGTTGTGGCAGACTGGATCGCTGAGATGGCGTGCCAACCCCCTTGGGCTTGTGTTAGTTCCCTAATCGTCGCAATCTTGTCCCTGAGGCAGAGAGACTCCGAATACTTCCACCACCTTCCACCCAGTTTTGCTCAATGCCAAGCGAAGGGAATAGCGGGTATAAAAGCGGGTATCATATGAGGCCTATTATCTCTGAGTCTTTAGAGGTTCTTGCAAAACTGCAAGAACCTCTTGCGGTTCAGGGATGAACCGCCATATTCAATGGCCTAAGCCATTGAATATGAGGAAAACGAAAAATCGCATTTTTCGTTTTCGTCTTGCAAAATGGCCAGGAAGGCCATTT